>NZ_JBEXMD010000017.1:0-185825 GCF_040610315.1 Amycolatopsis sp. NPDC004169 | reverse complement strand
CCCACCCCGCCCGGCCGCGGGGGCGCCGGGCGCCCCCCCCCCCCCCCCCCCCCCCCCCCGCGGGGGGGGGGGGGCCGGGGGGGGGGGGGGCCCCCCCCCCCCCCCCCGCCGGCGGGTCAGGAGGCGTTCGAGGCGAGGGTGGCGGTGAGCGGCAGGACGAAGGTCACGCTCTTGCAGGCGTCGGTGGCGCCGGCGCTCATGGTCGCGTGCAGGGTGTAGGTCTTGGAGCCACCGGCGGCGATGGTGCCGGTCGTGTCCGCGGGCGCGGGGCTCGTGACGGTGCCGGCGGCGCAGCTGCCGACCGCGTTCGAGGTGCCGGCGCTGATCCCGGTGACCACGACGGGGTAGTCGTTCGGGTTGTTGACGGTCACGGTGAAGTCGGTGCCGCCGCCCGGGTAGAGCGCACTGCCCGAGCCCGCCGGCGTGATCGTCGAGTTGACCGACGTGGTCGAGGAGACCGAGCCGGTGCCGGAGCCGGTGCTCGTCCAGGCCGCGTAGGCGACACCGGCGACGGCCACCGCCCCGACGGCGCCGAGGACGATCGCGGACCGCTTGCTGATCTTGCGCATGAGGTTCTCCTGGAAGCTGTTTCATCGGGAAGGCCGGTGCCCGGTCGCGGTCCGGCTGGTCCGTGAGGACCGTCACGAAGAGTGTGCGAATTCCGCGGCGATCTTCTCCCCGGGCGACCGGCCCGACTGCGAAGGCCGGAGGTCCCTTGCTCTTTTCGGTCCAACCTGTTACGCGCGCGCAATCGAGCCACGGCGAGGTTGTTCCACGCCGGGCGAGTTCCGATGCGGGACCGTGACCTGCGGTTTTCATGACCCGTTCGGCCGAATGGCGGAGACCCTCCCGTGATCTTCCGCGGCCTGCTCGCGGTCTTGGCCAGTGGCTCCGGTGGAGCGCTGCAGGCGCTCGGCCGGCTACTACTTTGCGTGACAATTCGCCGCGTGTTGAGTCATATTTGAACGCGTTCAACTCTTCCGGTACGGTGGAACCGGGGCGGGATCGGGAGGGTGGCATGAAGATCGTGATTCCGGGTGGGACCGGGCACCTGGGCCGGGTGCTGAGCCGCGCGCTGGCGGGGCAGGGGCACGAGGTCGTGGTGCTGACGCGGCGGGAGGCGCGGCCGGAGCCGGGGGTGCGCCACGTCCGGTGGGACGGCCGCAGCGCGGGCCCGTGGACGGCCGAGCTCGACGGCGGCGACGTCGTGCTCAACCTGGCCGGCCGGTCGGTGAACTGCCGGTACACCGCGGCGAACCTGCGCGAAATGCTGAACTCCCGCGTCGATTCGGCCCGGGTGGTCGGCGGCGCGATCGCCCGCGCGGCCCGGCCACCGTCGGTGTGGCTGCAGATGAGCACCGCGACGATCTACGCGCACCGGCTGGACGCACCGAACGACGAAGAGACGGGCATCCTGGGCGGCGACGAGCCGGACGTGCCGGCGTACTGGTCGTACAGCGTCGACATCGCGAAGGCGTGGGAGCGCGAGCAGCGTGTGGCGGCCACGCCGGGGACGCGCAAAGTGGCCCTGCGCACGGCGATGGTGATGAGCCCGGAGCCGGGCGGGGCGCTGGCGATGCTGCTGCGCCTGACCCGCCTGGGCCTGGGAGGTCCGGTGGCGGGCGGCGGCCAGTACCTGTCGTGGATCCACGAGGACGACCTGGTCCGGGCGATCGGCTTCCTGATCGAGGGCGAACTGAGCGGCCCGGTGAACCTGGCCGCCCCGGAACCACTGCCGTACGCCGACTTCCTCCGCACCCTCCGTGCGGCGGCGGGGGTCCCGGTCGGCCTGCCGGCGACGAAGTGGATGGCGGAGATCGGGGCGTTCCTGCTCCGCAGCGACACGGAGCTCCTGCTGAAGAGCCGCCGGGTGACCCCGGGCAGGTTGACGGAGGCGGGTTTCGAGTTCGAGTACCCGACCTGGCCGCCCGCGGCCGAGGACCTGGTCCGACGATCCCGCCGGCCCGCGAAGACAACCACCTGACCGCGGCCCGCGCCAAGCCGACCGCCCAGGTACGCAACCCGACCCTTCCGGTACGCGAGCCGACCGTCCGGGTGCGCGAGCCGACCATCCGGGTACGCAAGCCGACGGCCCGGGTACGAGTGTCGTCCGGTTGGGTGCGCGTGTCGTCCATCCACGTGCGTGTGCCGCTCGCCGCAACCGTCCGCGGGGCTCGGCCCGAGGCCGCGGAAGGCGCGGCCGGTGGTCGCGCCGGCCGAGTCCACTCGGGACGGTCAGCCGAGGTCGGCGTTGTCCCGCAGCCGCCGGAGCGTCAGGGCCAGGTGGAGGCGGAAGCGGCCGGCCGGCGAGTCGACCTCGAAGCCCAGCACCGACTCCGCGCGGGCCAGCCGGGCCGGCATCGTGCTGTGGTGGCGGTGCAGGGCCGCAGCCGCTTTGCGGGCCGAGCCCGTTGCGCACAACGCGTCCAGCGCCGCCACCGTGTCCGCGCCGTGGGGTTCGGCCGCCAGGCGGTCGAGCGCGCGGACGTCGGCCAGTTCCGCGAGTTCCGGCGGCGTCAGCTTGTCCGCGAGCGCACCCAGTGCGCCGAGCCGTTCCCACCACACCACCGGCTCGGCCGCCGAGGTGAAGCGCAGCGCCGTCCGGGCGGCCGCCCACGAACGGGCGACGTCGATGGCCGGTCCGTCCGGGCCGACGCCCACGCGGGCACCCTCCGGCAGCGACGCGACCTCGCCCGGCAGCAGGACCGCCCGCACCCCGCCCAGCCGCGCGGACCGGCCCGCGAGCGCGTCGACCCCGGTGCCCGCGAGCACGCGCAGCCGGGTCGCCGGGCCGAAGCCGAGCAGGTGCAGGGCGCGGGACCGTTCGGCGGTGCCGGTGTCCGCCGACAGCACCAGCTCGACCAGCGCCGGATCCCCGAGCTCCGGCCGCGGCACCCCGGAGTGCTCCAGCAGGATCGCCGCGGCGATGGCGAACCGTTCGAGCAGCATGTCGTCGAGGGGAACGGGCGCGCCGTCCCGCGCCACCCAGACGACCACGCCGGCTTCGAGCGTCCGCGTGGCCGCCCCGACCGGCGCGGCGGCCGGGGTGAGCACGGCACCGCCCGGCGCGGCCCGCAGCGACAAGCCTTGCCCGGGAGCGTGCACCCCGACGGCACAGCCGGCCAGATCCGCGGTGCTGCGCACCAGGACGTCCAGCCCGGCGCGGCCGGTGATCAGGCGGTCGAAGAAGCCGATCACCCGCACGGCGTTCTCGGCGTCGGCGTCGAGCCCGGACAGCCGCAGCAGCAGGCCTTTCATCCCGCCACGATAGGCGCGCCGACAGCCTCGAGGCGAGCACCGGCCGCCCCGCCGCCGGGTGGCTGGTTTCCTCCCGTCAACGCCCGCCGCCTGGCGGTGGCCTCCCTCCCTCCTCCCGGCCGATGATCGGGGGCATGACCTACGCGATCGATCCCGAGCTGCTGCCCTGGCTGGACATGCTCCCGGCCGTCACCCTCACCGACCACGACTCCCTCCTGGCCGCGCGCTCCTCGATCTCGCAGCTCGGCCGGATCCTCCCCGCCCACGAACCCGCCAACCCGGTCGAAGTCCGCACCATCGCCGTGCCCGGGCCCTCCGACGCCCCCGATGTCCCGGTCCGCGTCTACACCCCCGCGAACCGGACCGCCGCCGTGCCCGGGCTGCTCTACATCCACGGTGGCGGGTTCGTCATGGGCGATCTCGACACCTTCGACGCGCACGTCCTGCGCCTGGCCGACGAGCTCGGCATCGTGGTCGCCTCGGTCGACTACCGGCTCGCCCCCGAGCACCCGTTCCCGGCGCCCGTCGAGGACTGCTACGCCGCCCTGACCTGGGTGGCCGCCAAGGCGGACGAGCTCGGCATCGATCCCGCGCGCCTGGGCGTGGCCGGCGAAAGCGCCGGCGGTGGCCTCGCCGCCGCGGTCGCGCTGCTGGCCCGTGACCGCGGCGGCCCGCGGCTGTGCTTCCAGTACCTCGGCATCCCCGAACTCGACGACCGCCTCGACACCCCGTCGATGCGCGACTACACCGACACGCCGGTCTGGCACCGGCCGAACGCCATCCACAGCTGGACCAGCTACCTCGGCACCGAACCGGGCGGCCCCGACGTCTCGCCGTACGCCGCCCCGGCGCGGGCCACCGACCTCGCCGGGCTGCCGCCCGCCTTCGTGACGACCTGCCAGTTCGATCCGCTCCGCGACGAAGGCATCGCCTACGCGCAGCGCCTCGCCCACGCCGGCGTCCCCGTCGAACTGCGCCTCTACCCGGGCACCTTCCACGGCTCGAGCATGGTCGAGACGGCGGAGGTCTCCCGCCGGATGTTCGCCGACGAGCTGGACGCGCTGCGGCGGGGACTCGGCTGAGGTCAGGGCACGACCTCGGTGACCGTGTCCTTCACGACCTGCCACCGGGCGTGCTCCCGCACCAGCGTCAGGCTGATCGTGTAGTGCCGGTCGATGCCGTGCGACGGCTCGAGGTAGTGCGCGTCGAGGATCGCGAACCCCATCTTGCAGTCCTCGACGACGGTGTGCGTCACCGTCCACGGCATCGAATACTCGTAGGGCACCTTGAACTGCTCCAGGACCGGGTTCACGTTCGCGTCGTACCCGATGTACAGGTTGCCCCGGCGGCCCACGGTGACCATGTCGCGGTGGATGATCGCGCGGTAGCGGGCGGCGTCGCGCTTGTTGTAGCTGTCCATGTCCTCCCAGACGGCGTGGTCGAACGCCCGCCGGCACTGCTCGCCCGCCTGGTCGCCTGCCGCCGCGGCCGGCGGGCCGAGCACCGTCGCCACCAGTGCCGTGCCCAGCGCCGCGTAACCCCACTTGCGCATCTGCTGTCCCTCCGTCGTTCCGGCCCCCGACGCTGCCCGGGCGGTGCATCACAGCTGCATCACTTCCGCACCGGCGCCGCCGGGCGGGTGGCTAACCTCGGCCGCGGGGTGAGTGATGGAGTTCCGCGTCCTGGGTCCGGTGCGAGTGCTCGGCGCCGGGCGGCCGATCGCGCCGTCCGGGCCGCGCCAGGAACGCATCCTGGCCGCGTTGCTGCTCGGCGCCGGCCGGGTGGTGCCGGTGTCGCGGCTGGTCGACGTCGTGTGGGACGGCGAGCCGCCGGCGACCGCGGTCCGCCAGGTCCGCAACCTCACCACCGCGCTGCGCCGCACGCTCGTCGCGGCCGGTGCCGGTGAGGACGTCCTCACCGCCGAAGGCCCCGGTTTCGCGCTGCGGCCGGGCGAGTTCGACCTCGACAGGTTCGAGGACCTCGCCGCCCGCGGCGAGTACCGGGCGGCACTGGCCTGCTGGCGGGGTCCGGCGCTCGCCGGCGTGGACAGCGCCGCGCTGCGCCCGGACGCCGGGCGGCTGGGGGAGCGCCGGCTGGCCGTACTGGAGCAGTGCCTGGCCGCGGAGGTCGACGCCGGGGACGGCGACGCCGTCGCCGAGCTGACCGCGCTGGTCGCCGAGCACCCGCTGCGCGAAGGCCTGGTCGGGCTGCTCATGCGAGCACTGCACCGCGCGGGACGGCAGGCCGATGCCATCGACGTCTACCAGCGCGCGAAGCGGCGCCTGGCCGACGAGCTCGGGATCGCGCCGGGCGCGTCGCTGCGGGCGTCCTACGAGCAGCTGCTGCACGACGAACCCGCGCCGGGCCGGTGCTTCCTGCCCTACGACGTCCCGGACTTCACCGGCCGCGCGGCCGACATCGCGGCGGCCGTGACGGCGTTGCGCACCGGGCGGCCGGTGGTGGTCGACGGGATGGCCGGGGTCGGGAAGACGGCCTTCGCGGTCCGCGTCGCGCACCTGGCCGCCCGGGACTTCCCGGACGGGCAGCTGTTCGTGGACCTGCACGGCCACACGCCGGGCCGCGACCCGCTGCCGGCCGGAGCCGCGCTGGCCGCCCTGTTGATGCAGACCGGCGTGCCGGCGAGCCGCCAGCCGGACGGGCTCGACGAGCGCGCCGCGCTGTGGCGCTCACGGGTGGCCGGGCGGCGGCTGCTCGTCGTGCTGGACAACGCCCGCTCGGCGAGCCAGGTGGTGCCGCTGCTGCCGGGCGGCGCGGGCACCGGGGTGCTGGTGACCGGTCGTCGCCGGCTCGCCGCGGTGGACGGCGCGCTCGCCCTGTCCCTCGACGTCCTGCCACCGCCGGAAGCCGAAGCCCTCTTCGCCGCGGCCGCCGGGGGACGGCCGGGTGCCGCGGTCGCGCGGCTGTGCGGGTACCTGCCGCTGGCCCTGCGGATCGCCGCCGCCCGGCTGTCAGCCCGTCCACTGTGGACGGTGGAAGACCTGGGGACGCGGCTGGGCTCCGAACGGCGCCGGCTGGGGGAGCTGCGCGCGGGCGGCCGGGACGTCGCGGCGGCCTTCGCGCTGTCCTACCGCGACCTCACGCCACCGCAGCGGCGGATGTTCCGTGCGCTGGGCTGCCACCCGGGCGGCGACTTCACGGCCGCCGCGGCGGCCGCGTCGGCCGGCACGGGACTCACGGAGACCGAGCGGCTGCTCGAAGACCTGCTCGACGCGCACCTGCTCCGGCAGCCCGCCCCGGACCGCTACGGCTTCCACGACCTGATCGCCGAGCACGCGCGGGCGGTGGCGGAGCCGGGTGAGACCGAGGCGGCGCTGACCCGGCTGCTGGACCACTACCGCGACGGCGAGTACTCCTTCGCCGCCGAGCGGGCCAACCTGATCGCCGTCACCACGCTGGAAGGTCACGACGAGCACGCCTGGCGCATCGCCGACCGCGCGGTGGCCGCGTTGCGGGAGCAGGGCCACCGCGACGAGCTGACCGCGCTGGCTCGCGCGGGCGCCCGGGCCGCGGACCGGCTGGGTGACCCGCACGCCCGGCAGCTCGGCCTGGCCAACCTGACGACCGCGCACTGGGAGACCGGGCGGCTGGCCGAGGCGGTGGAGACGACGGCGGAGCGGCTGAGGCTGGTCCGCGCCTCCGGCGACCGTGCGGCGGAAGCGGCCGCGCTCGCCCGGATGGGCGCGGTGCACGGCATGCTGGGCCGCTACGCCGACGCGGTCCGGCTGTACCGCCAGGCGCTGGTGCTGGCCGGCGAAACGGGCAGCCACGACGTCGCGTGCACGGCCTGGGGCAACCTCAGCAACGCCCAGGAGGTGCTCGGCCGGTACGAAGAGGCACTCACGTCGGCGGCGCGGGCCCGGGCGATCCGCGAGGAACTCGGTGATGCGCACGGGGCGATCCTGGCGAGCGCGCAGCTGGGCCTGGTGCAGGCACGGCTCGGCCGCCTCGCGGAGGCCAGGGCGACGGCGGAGACGGCGGTGTGCGCGGCGGTCGAGGCGGACTACGCGTTCGGGGAGGCGTGGAGCCGGATCGACGCGGCCGAAGTCCTGCTGGCCGACGGCCGCCCGGCGGAGGCCCACGCGCACGCGGAACGGGCCTGCGCGATCCTCGCCCGGTTGAACCACCCGCTGCTGCTCACGATGGCGGCCAACAGCCTGGGCGCCTCCGCCCACGCGACGGGCGACCCGTGTGCGGCCGTGTCGGCGTACGGCGTGGCCCTGACGACGGCACGCCGGATCGGCTACCGGGCCCAGGAGGCGCGGGCGTTGCTGGGGCTGGGCGCGGCCGAGGCCGCGCTGGGGCGGCAGGCGGAGGCGGACCGGAACCTGCGGGCGGGACGTGCGGTGCAGGAGGAGATCGGCTGGGCGGAAGCCGCGCTGTCCTGACCGGCATTCCGGTCGGAGACAGGAATGCCGGTCGGGCTCGCTCGTGCGGCGGTGGTCGGACAGCCAGGCCACGCGGGCGCAAGTACGGCAGCGGCCGGAGCGCTCGGTCCGACCGGCCGGGCTCGGGTGGGCCTGCGCAGGCCCACCCGACCGGACTCAGTCCGCCGGACCCACGTCGATCAGCACCTTCCCGGTGATCCCGTCCTCCGACGCCGCGTGGGCCTTCGCCGTCTCCTCCAGCGGGAACCGGTGGATCGGCACCCCGCGCTCTTCGCCGACCCCCAGCGCGCCGTCCGCCAGTGCCGCGGTGATGTCCTCGGCGCCCGCGCGGAGCTTGTCCTCGCCCACCGTGTACAGCACCAGGAACTGGTAGCGGGCGTTGAGGAACAGGTTCGCGCCGAAGTCCAGCGTCACCGTCCCGGTACCGCGGTCGTCGCCGTAGGTGGCGACCGTGCCGCGGGGGCGCAGAACCTCCGTGTGCAGCTGGGCGTTGACCCCCATCGCGACCTCGACCACCAGGTCGACCCCGTCCGGGGCGATCGCGCGGATCCGCTCGCCCAGCGCGGGGTCCGGGTACCGCAGCACGTGGTCGGCGCCCGCCGCACGGGCCAGTGCTTCCTTCTCGTCGCTGCTGACCGTGGCGATCACCGTCGCCCCGGCCCAGCGGGCGAGCTGGATGGCCGCGTTGCCGACCGCGCCGGCGCCGCCGCTGACCAGGACCGTGCGGCCGGCCAGCGCGCCGGGGGAGAGGCGGGACGGCCCGTCCTCGGCGACGGTGAGCGCGCGGTGCGCGGTCAGCGCCGGGATGCCGAGCCCGGCGCCGTCGTCCAAGCCGGCGCCTTCGGGCAGCTTGACCAGCTTCGAGACCGGCAGCACGGTGTACTCCTGCGCGGTGCCGGACTCCGGCCGGTACGCGGCGGCGATGACCGTCCACACCCGGTCGCCCGGTTTGAACCCGGTCACGTCGGGGCCGACCGCGTCGACGACGCCCGCGCCGTCCTGGTTGGGTACCGTCTCCGGGACCTCGGCTCCCGGCTCGGCGCGGAGACCGCTGCGTGCTTTCCAGTCCGTGGGGTTGACCGCGGACACCACGATCCGCACCCGCACCTCACCCGGCCCGGGGTCCGCGACGGCCCGCTCCGACAGCTCCAGCACCTCGGGTCCGCCGTGGCGGCGGTAGACGACAGCTTTCATGTCCGGTGCAATCCGCGTGCGGCGCGGGATATTCCCGGCAGCAGCGGAAATGCGCAACGGGAAATCGTTTTTCGGTCCCGGAAAGCAAGAAATTCGGGCGCGGGTGATCCCCCGGGCGGGCGATTTTCGGGGTCGGCCCCGGCGCAATCGGCGGTCGTCGCAGAAACTGGGCGCGTGGGAGAGGAAAAGCGCAACCCGGGGGAAGAGCGGCCGAAGCGGGATGATGTCGAGCCGACGCCGATCTTCGACGCCGTGTTCAGCGCGACGCGCGCCAAGGCGAATACGCCGAATCCGCCGCGGGAGCCGGACAAAAGCGGTCGGTGAGCGAACGTGCAGCACGTCGTTCGACGTCCGCGACGAACCTGTAGCATCTCCGGTGCCCGAGCACCCGTGGCCGAGGAGTGAGCCGTGGCCGGCGTCGTCGACCGCCTGATCGCCGCCGAGTACGCGGCGGGAGCGTCGATCTCCGAGCTCGCCGAGCGCTGGGGGATCGACCCCCGGCAGGTCGTCGAGCGGATCTCGGCCGCCACCCGCCCCTGACCGGGCTCAGATCGCCCGTTCCCCCTTGCCCAGCACGACGATGCCGCCCTCGCTGACGTGGTAGTGCCCGCGGTCGCGGGCCAGGTCGACGCCGATGTGCGCCCCGGCCGGGACCACGACGTTCTTGTCCAGGATGGCCCGCCGCACCACCGCGCCGCGGCCGACCCGGGCCCCGTCGAGCAGGACCGAGCCCTGCACCACCGCGCCCTGCTCGACGATGACGTCGGGGGAGAGCACCGAGTCGACGACCTGGGCCCCGGAGATGATGCAGCCGTTGCTCACGATCGACTGGTTCGCCGAGCCGCCCTCGACGAACTTCGCCGCCGCCCGCTGGCCGGGGTGGGCCAGGATCGGCCACCGCCGGTTGTAGAGGTTGAAGATGGGGTGCGTCGAAATCAGGTCCGTGTGCGCGTCGTAGTAGCTGTCGATGGTACCGACGTCGCGCCAGTAACCGTGGTCGCGTTCGGTTTCGCCGGGTACGACATTGGTGTTGAAGTCGTAGACCGCCGCCTCACCCGATTCGACCAGCGCCGGGATGATGTCCCGCCCCATGTCGTGGTGCGAAGCGGCGTTTTCGGCGTCGGCGTAGAGCGCTTCCAGCATCACCTTGGTGGTGAAGATGTAGTTGCCCATCGACACGTACGCCTCTTCGGGCGAGTCCGGCAGGCCCGGCGGGTCCGCGGGCTTCTCCATGAACGCGTCGATCAGCAGCCCGTCGGTGGTCCGGATGACCCCGAACGAGCTCGCCTCCTTCCGCGGGACGCGGATGCCGGCGACGGTGACCCCCGCCCCGGAGGCGACGTGCGCCTCCAGCATCTGCCGGGGGTCCATCCGGTAGATGTTGTCCGCGCCGAACACCGCGATGTACTCGGGGTTCTCGTCGTGGACCAGGTTGAGGCTCTGGTGGATGGCGTCGGCGCTGCCCTGGTACCAGCGCGGGCCCAGCCGCTGCTGCGCGGGCACCGGCGTCACGTACTCGCCGGTCAGCGAGGACAGCCGCCAGGTCGTCGAGATGTGCCGGTCGAGCGAGTGCGACTTGTACTGCGTCAGCACGCACAGCCGCCGGATGCCGCCGTGCACGAGGTTGGAGAGCACGAAGTCGATCAGCCGGTGCGTGCCGCCGAAGGGCACCGCCGGTTTCGCCCGGTCCGCCGTCAGCGGCATCAGGCGCTTGCCCTCCCCGCCCGCGAGCACGATGCCCAGGACATGGCATTCGCTGTTCACAGCGACCTCCCGCACGCCTCGTAGAGGGCGACCGTCCGCTCGGCGATCGCCTTCCAGCCGAACTCGCCGACCGCACGTTCGCGGCCGGCGGTGCCCATCGCGGCGGCACGGTCCCCGGCGCCGACCACTTCGTTCAGCGCGGCGGCCAGACCCGCCTCGAACCCCTGCGGGTCCTGCTCGTCGTAGTGCACCAGCAGCCCGGTCCGGCCGTCGTCGACGACCTCGGGGATCCCGCCGACGTCGCTGGCCACCACCGGGGTGCCGCACGCCATCGCCTCGAGGTTCACGATGCCGAGCGGCTCGTAGACCGACGGGCAGGCGAACACCGCGGCGTGGGTGAGCAGCTGCACGACCTCGTCGCGCGGGAGCATCTCCGGGATCCAGCGCACGCCGGTGCGGGTCTTCTCCAGCTCGGCGACCAGCCCGCGGAACTCGGCGTCGAGCTCGGGGGTGTCGGCGCCGCCCGCGCACAGCACCAGCTGGACGCCGGGGTCGAGCGAAGCGCCGGCCCGCACGAGGTGCGGGACGCCCTTCTGCCGGGTGATCCGGCCGACGAACAGCACGTACGGCCGGTCCGGGTCGATGCCGTGCTTGACCAGGGCCTCGGTGCCCGGGTCCGGCCGGTACAGCGTGGTGTCGATACCGTTGTGGATCACGTGCACGCGCTCGGGCGGCACGTCGGGGTAGGCGGCCAGGACATCCCGGCGCATCCCGCCGCTGACGGCGATGATCGCGTCCGCGGCCTCGTACGCCTCGCGCTCGATCCACGACGACACGCGGTAGCCGCCGCCGAGCTGCTCGGCCTTCCACGGCCGCAGCGGCTCCAGCGAGTGCGCGGTCACGACGTGCGGGATGCCGTGTGTCATCTTCGCCAGGTGCCCGGCGAGGTTCGCGTACCAGGTGTGGCTGTGCGCGAGGTCGTGGCCGTCGAGCGCGTTCGCCATCGAGACGGCGATGTCCATGGTGGTGAACGCGGGCTGGCGGTACCCGTGGGGATCCGTGTGCCCGGTGGCGTCCGCGCGGTCGGCACCCCAGCAGTGCACGTCGAGATCGACCAGCGATCGCAACTCCCGGGCGAGGAACTCCACGTGGACCCCGGCGCCGCCGTAGACCTCCGGCGGGTATTCGCGGGTGAGCAGGCCGACCTTCATGATGCGAACCCTATGGCCTCGACGGCCTGCGGCGCAGTCTGGCGGACAGGGGAATTCCGCGAGTTCTCCGTCACGGCCCGGTGATCACCGGGAGAGCGGTGGCCCGGGCCCACTCCTCACCGCAGTACCAGCACGTGCCGACGGAGACGGCCCCGCTGTCGACTTCCTCCCAGCCGTCGACGCGCACGCGGTACGAGCCGGCCGGGACGGTCCCGAACGCCACGTGCCCCTGCGCGTCGGACACGGCCGTCGCGGCGACCGAGCCGTCCACCCGGTCGACCGGCTCGACCGCGGTGCCGGTGATCGCCCCGCCCGCGTCGACCGTGTAGTCGGCGTCGTCGTCGTGGTAGAGCACGCCGGCGGTGGTGCCCGGCGGGGCGGGCACGCGGGCGAAGACGTCGACCTCGGGCCGCCCGTCCAGCGGGCCGGGGTCGATCCCGAAGTCGCAGGCGTGGTGGAAGCCGCCGTGGGTGGTGGCGCCCGGGGGCACGGTGCCGGTTTCGGTGAACGTCCGCGTCTCGCCCGCGGCCAGGTCGCCGCTCCCGGAGTCGAGCCCGCGGAACCGCTCGTGCGGGGCGCCGCCGTTCCGGCTCCAGACGGCCGCGGTGATGGTGAACGTCCGGGTCGAGCGTCACGCCGGCTTGCGGGCTGCCGCCGAGGCCCGCCCGGTCCTGGATCGAAATCCACGACCCGGACAGGTGCTCGTCCCAGAACTCGGCGACCAGCCGGGCCTCGGCGCCTAACGAAGGCGGAGCAGGCGGACCAAGGCTGACGGGGTGATCACGCCACGGCTGCCGTGGACGGACGGTCACGCCCGACCGGCGTCGCCGCAGCCGGCCGAGGCCCGGCCCGAGACGGCCGCGCGGGCGGTGCCGGGCTCGGGGTGCAGCGGAAGCAGCCGGTCCAGGCCGAGCAGCTGCAGCGGCCGCGTCACCGCGGTCTCGCCGGCGGCGATGGCGTACGGCACGTTCCGGGCGGCGGCCTCCCGGTAGGCCTCGACCAGCACGCTGAAGACGGTCGAATCGCAGAAGCTCGTGTCGGTGAGGTCCGCGATGACGCCGCGGGCGCCGGCGCGGATGGGGCCCAGCAGGGAGTCCCGCAGGGCTTGTGCGTGGTGCAGGTCCAGTTCGCCCGCGCAGCGGACGGTCACGACCCCGTCGTCCGTCGTGACGGCCGGGCCGACGGTCGGGTGGTCGGTCATCGGTTCTCTCCTCCTCGGGCGCCCACCCGCGGGGTACCCGCCACGGCGCAAGATCATCCACACCGCGGCTGCGACATCCGAGCGAATCCGATGCACAACCGTTGCGCAGCGGTATAACGTCATCCGGGTACGGGTTCCGCGCCCGTCGCCGGCCGCGGCGGTTGCCACGCCGCGCGGCCGGCCGGATCCGGCTGACGCGGGCCGGATCACCGGCGCCGGGCGGCGCCGGAGGGGACGCGGCAGGCCATCGCCCGGCCGCCGCGTCCCCGCCGCGGCCCCGTGTCCGCGCCCGTGCGGCCGCCTCTCCTCGCTAGAC
This sequence comes from Amycolatopsis sp. NPDC004169, assembly GCF_040610315.1. NCBI lineage: Bacteria > Bacillati > Actinomycetota > Actinomycetes > Pseudonocardiales > Pseudonocardiaceae > Amycolatopsis > Amycolatopsis sp. NPDC004169. The sequence continues at coordinate 172,535 of NZ_JBEXMD010000017.1, read as the reverse complement.
TTCGACAATTCGCGTCCGCGAGGCGAAGGGGCAAGGTGGAACCCGACAAGGACACGCCGTCCGTCGCCGGTGCCTGGGCGCCCGGCAAGGTGGCGGAGCTGCTCGGGGTGTCGCCGGTGACACTGCGCAGCTGGAGCGCGCGGTACGGGATCGGCCCGCCCGCCGGTGCCGGCCGCCACCGCCGCTACTCCGACGCCGACGTGCGCCGCCTGCAGCACATGCAGCGGCTCGTCGCGCGCGGGATGCCGGTGCGGGAGGCCGCCGAGGCGGCCTTCGACCGCGCCTCGGCCGGGCTCGAGGTGCCGGCGTCGCGGCGCGCCCGCGAGCTCACCGACGCCGCCGAAGAGCTGCGGTACGCCTCCGTGGCCGGCCTGCTGGACGAGACACTGGGCACCCTGGGCCCGGCGGCGGCCTGGACCGACGTGCTGGCGCCGGTTCTGCGCGGTCTTGGCGACCGCTGGCAGCGCGGTGACACGTGCTTCGCGTCGGAGTGGGCGCTGACGTCGGAGATCTCGCTGGCCTTCGAGCGCTTCAGCCGCCGGTTCCCGGAGGCCGTCCCGGGCCGCCCGGTGCTGCTGGCGTGCTGCCCGGCGGAGCGGCACTCGCTGCCGATCGAGGCGCTGCGGGCCACCCTGGCCGAGGCGGCGGTCCCGGTGGCGTACCTGGGCCAGCTGGTCCCGGCGGAGACGGTCGCGGACCTGGCCGCCCGCCTCGACCCGGTGCTGGTGGTGCTGTGGTCGATGGCGCCGACCACGGCCGACGACCTGCTGGCGGCGCGGATCCGGGCACTGGGCCGCGAGGTCGGCACGGCCGGACCGGGCTGGGCGCACCTGGGGGACCGGGGCTTCCGGTGGGTGAACGACCTGGCGTCGGCGATGGAGCTGGCCGTGGCGCACGCCCAGGCCTGAGGCTCAGTTCAGCTCGCCCAGCACCCGCTTCAGCTCCGGCACCACCTCGTCGCCCAGCCGCTCGAACTCGCGCTTCAGCAGCGGGCCGGCCAGCTTCGCCAGGCCGTGGAACTCGATCGTCGCGCGGTAGCGGACCGTCGTGCCGTCCGGGCCGGCCGAGAGCGTGAAGTCGTCGGTCGAGGTGGCCGTCTTGTTCTCGCCGACGAACGTCACCTTCCCCGGCTCGCGGCGGGTCAGCCGGTAGTCCAGTTCCGTCTTCCGGCCGCGGAACTCCGACACGTTGTGCCACTGGGCGCCCACCGTGATCGGCCCCGGATCGGTGCGGGTGCACGAGATCGTGCCCGGGTCCCAGTCCTCCGTGTGCGCGAAGTCGGCCAGGTACTCCGCCACCGCCCCGATCGGTGTGCCCACCGTGACCGTCCGCTCGACCTGCACCATGTTCGCCTCCCGAATCGCTGCAACTGCGTTGCAATTCTAGGGTGCGCCGCTCACCGGAGCACGGTGAGACATCGATGTCAATCTTCCGAATTCTTGTCCTCCTTGTCTTCTTGACCCTGTCGCCGGTCGCGGCGGAAGCTTCCTGGCAACGTTGTCACCCCCACGGCGCCCCGCCGCGCCAGGTCCCGGTTGCCGCCCGAAGAACGGAGTCCGCATGGCGGAGGAGAACGAGCGCGCGGAGGTGGCCGCGGTGTCCCGGCGGCACGTCCTGACCGCGGGGACCGGGCTGCTCGCCGGGTTCGGCCTCGCGGCCGTCCTGCCCGGGACGGCGGCGGCCGCGCCGGCCGCGCCCGAGAGCCGCCGGAGCGATCTCGCCCTGTTCCGGCCGGTCCAGGTCTCCTCGACCGACTACGCCGCCACCCCGGCCGAGTTCGCCGTCGACGGGCTCGCCGAGGTCGGCGTCCGCGGCTCCGGCTGGCGGGCCGCCCAGGGCGACGGCCAGTGGATCGTCGTGGACCTGCAGGCTTCTTGCGCCATCGAATCGGTCCTGCTGACCTTCGAAGCCCGGCCCGGCGACCCGGCCTTCGACGCCGGCGCCTCCCGCTCCCGCACCAGCGGCTTCGAGGTCCAGTCCAGCTACGCGACGGCGTTCGACCTCGACGTCTCCGGCGACGGCAAGGCCTGGCGCACGGTGCACCACACCGACGCCGGCACCGGCGGTGTCGTCACCATCCCGGTGGCCGTCACGGCGCGCTGGGTCCGCTTCACCGCGAGCCGCCGCTCGACGGGCAACCCGCTGGGCCTCAACGGCTTCCAGGTCTTCGGCACCAGCCGGGAAGCCCGCCCCGCCGTCCGCGGCTGGACCAGCTTCCCGGTGCGCCCGCACGACGACCCGCCCGCACTCGCCGTGGCGGCCGACGGCACCGTGCCGCTCGAATCCGGCTGGGTGCTCACCATGGACGACTGGGCGCCCACCGGCGACGGCACGGCCCTCTCGGGGACCACTGTGGACACCCGCGGCTGGCTCCCGGCGACCGTCCCCGGCACCGTGCTGGCCTCGCTCGTCGAGCAGGGACAGCTGCCCGACCCGGTGTCCGGGATGAACAACCTGCACGTCCCGGAAGCGCTCTCCCGCCACGCGTGGTGGTACCGCCGCCGCTTCGCGCTCCCGCGCGGCCTGGACACCTCGCCGGGGCGGCACGTCTGGCTGGAGTTCGACGGCGTCAACCACGAGGCGCGGATCTGGCTCAACGGGGCCGAGATCGCCACGCAGAGCCACCCGTTCGGCCGCGGCGTCCACGACGTCACCGCCGCGCTCCGCCGCACCGGGGACCAGGTACTGGCCGTGAAGATCTCACCCATGCCGCGGCCCGGCAGCCCCGGCGACAAGGGGGCGAACGGCAGTTCCTGGGTCGACGCGGGCGGCACGATGTTCGACAACTCGCCGACCTACCTCGCCGTCTCCGGCTGGGACTGGATGCCCGCGGTGCGCGACCGCGCGTCCGGTCTCTGGGACCACGTCCGCCTGCGCTCCACCGGCGCCGCCGTGCTCGGCGACGTCCGCGTCGACACGAAGGTGCCGGACGGGAAGACCGCCTTGGTGACGCTGACCGTCCCGGTCCGCAACGCGGCCCCCACCGCCCAGCGCGTCAAGGTCACCGCCGCGTTCGGCCCGGTGAACGTGTCGAGCACGGTCACCGTCCCGGCCGGGCAGACCACCGACGTCGGGTTCCCCCAGCAGCGGGTCGAGAACGCGAAGCTGTGGTGGCCCAACGGCTACGGCGACCCGGACCTGTACGACCTGACGCTGACCGCGGCGATCGGCGCGGCCACGAGCGACCGCCGGACGGTCCGGATCGGCCTGCGCGAGATCGGCTACCGCTACGACCTGCCGATCGTCATCGCCGACAGCCGGGCCACCCAGACCGTCGAGCTCGGGCCGCAGAACGCCCGGTTCGTCCGCATGCAAGGGCTCCGGCGCGCCACCAGCTGGGGCTTCTCGCTCTGGACGATGGCCGTGCTGAACGGCTCCGGCCCCGACCTGGCCCAGGGCAAACCGTCGGCGTCGCAGTCGGTGGCCGACGGCAACCCGCCCGAGCGAGCCTTCGACGGCGACCCGAACACGCGCTGGACTTCCGAGTACAGCGACAACCAGTGGCTGCAGGTCGACCTCGGCGCCCCGACGGCGTTCGACCGCGTCGTGCTGACCTGGGAGACCGCCTACGCGGCGACGTTCAAGATCCAGGTGTCGCAGGACGGCGACACCTGGACCGACGCCGCGTCGGTCGACAACAGCCCGAAGCCGCTCACGTTCCTGGTGAACGGCGTCAAGATCTTCGCCCGCGGCGGCAGCTGGGGCTGGGACGAGCTGCTGCGCCGGATGCCGGCCGAGCGCGCCGACGCCGTCGTCGCGATGCACCGGGACATGAACTTCACGCTGATCCGCAACTGGGTCGGCTCGTCGTACCGGCCGGAGCTGTTCGACGCCTGCGACAAGTACGGCATCCTGCTGTGGAACGAGTTCTGGGACGGCTGGTCGACCGACCCGGCCAACCACGACGTCTTCCTGGCCCAGGCGCAGGACACCGTGCTGCGCTACCGCCACCACGCCTGCGCGACCGTCTGGTTCGGCTGCAACGAGGGCACCCCGCCGGCGGTGATCGACAACGCGCTGCGCGAGATCGTCCACTCCAACACCGACCTGCTCTACCAGGGCAACTCGGCGGGTGGCGTGATCACCGGCGACGGTCCCTACTACTGGCAGGACCCGAAGCGGTACTTCACCGGCGAGGCGACCGGCGGCAAGTACGGGTTCTGGAGCGAGATCGGCCTGCCGACGGTCTCGGTCGTCGAAAGCATGCGCAACCTGGTCGGCGCCGGTGACCCCGGCTGGCCGATCGGGGCACCGTGGTTCCTGCACGACTGGTCCACCAACGGCAACCAGTCCCCGCAGAGCTACCTGGCGGCGATCGACGCCCGGCTGGCGCCGTCGACGAGCCTGGCCGAGTTCTGCCGCAAGGCGCAGTTCGTCAACTACGAGAGCATGCGCGCGATCTTCGAGGCGTGGAACGCGAAACTGTGGTCCGACGCCACCGGCGTGCTGCTGTGGATGTCGCACCCGGCGTGGCACAGCACGGTGTGGCAGACCTACGACTACGACCTCGACGTCAACGGCAGCTACTACGGTGCGCGCAAGGGCTGCGAGGCCCGGCACGTCCAGGCCGACCTGACGACGTGGCAGGTGCGGGTGGTCAACCACACGCCGGGCGCGCTGACCGGCGTGACCGCGACCGCGCGCCTGTTCTCGCTGGAAGGCGCGTCACTCGGCGCGCCGGTGCAGCAGCAGCTCGACGTCGCCCCGGATGCGGCCGCGGCCGCGTTCACGGTCCCGTTCGCCGGCGGCCTGCCGGACCTGCACCTGCTCCGGCTGACCTTGACGGACGGCCGTGGCACGGTCCTGTCGGAGAACACGTACTGGCGGTACCGGACGGACACGGCGATGCGGGCCCTCAACCAGCTCCCGGGCGCGCGCCTGACGACGTCGCTGCGTCCCGACGGCGACGCCTACACCGCGACGGTCCGCAACGACGGGCGGACGGTGGCGGCGATGATCCGGTTGTCGCTGCGGGAGAAGAACGGCACCGACCGGGTGCTGCCGACCCGCTACGGCGACAACTACTTCTGGCTGCTGCCGGGCGAAAGCCGTACGGTCCGCGTCGAGCCGCGGCGGCGGGTGCCCCACGCGAAACTGCTGGTGGAGGCGTACAACGTGGCCGCGAAGCTGATCTAGCGGGAATTCGTCGCCCGCGACCAACGCGGGAGCTGAATTCGTCGGCCGCGACGAACTACGCTGGTCACGTCCCGCCTAGCTTCGGGAGGTGCTCGTTTCCGTGAACCTGCGCCCGCGCGCCGGCCTCGGCCGCGTCCTCGACGACCTGGGCGGCACGCTGCTGGACCTCGTGCTCGGCGACGGCGAACGCCAGGGCGGCATCGGTGGCGTCGCCATCCACGATCCGCTGGACGAACCCGCGCTGCCGCAGAACGCCCTGGTACTGGGCGTCGGCCTCGCCGAACCGGACGAGATCGTCCGGCAGCTGCGGACGCTGGCCCGCCACGACGCCGCCGGGCTCGTCCTGCGCGCCCCGGTCACGGTGACCCCGGCCATCGCCGCCGCCGTCGAGGAGACCGGTGTCGCGGTGCTGGGGCTGGCCCGGGGCGCGTCCTGGGCGCAGCTCGCCGCGATGCTGCGGTCGCTGCTGGCCGAGGGCGACGTCGGCGACGCGCAGCCGGAGACCCTCGCCGGGCTGCCGTCGGGCGACCTGTTCGCGGTGGCCAACGCGATCGCCGCGCTGATCGACGCGCCCGTCACCATCGAAGACCGGCGCTCGCGCGTGCTCGCGTTCTCCGGACGGCAGGACGAAGCCGACCCGTCGCGCGTCGAGACCATCCTGGGCCGTCAGGTGCCCGAGCGGTTCGCCCGGATGCTGGCCGAGCGCGGGGTGTTCACCGAGCTGTACCGCAGCGACCAGCCGGTGTACGTCGACCGCCCGCCGGAAAGCCCCGACGGGTTCATGGTGCCGCGGGTCGCCGTCGCGGTCCGGGCGGGTGACGAGATCCTCGGCTCGATCTGGGCCGCGGTGACCCAGCCGCTCACGCCGGACCGGACGCGGGCCCTGCGCGACGCGGCCAGCCTGGTGGCGTTGCACCTGCTGCGCATCCGGGCCGGCGCCGACGTCGAGCGGCGGCTGCGCGCGGACCTGCTGAGCACCGCGCTCGAAGGCGGGGCCGCCGCGCGCGAGGCGCTGAGCCGGCTCGGCCTGGCCGACCAGCCGGTCGTCGTGCTGGCGCTCGCGGTGGTCGGGACCGGCGCGGCCGACGCGGAGCTCGCCGCCGACCGGCAGCGGCTCAGCGACGGGCTGGCGATGCACCTGAGCGCGGTCCACCCCCGGTGCGCGGCGGCGCTCGTGGGCGACACGGCGTACGGCCTGGTGCCGGTGACCCGGGACACCGACGCCGAGCAGCGCGCCCTCCGGATCGCCCGCGACTTCCTGGACCGGGTCGGCGACCGCGTCCGGGCGGTGGTCGGCATCGGCCCGGTGGCGCGCAGCGCGGCCGACCTGCCGGAAGCCCGCGGCAGCGCGGACCGGGCGTTGCGCGTGCTGCGCGCGGGCAGCGGCGCCGGCCGCCGGGTCGCGCTGCTGGCCGACGTCCACGTCGAGGCCCTGCTGCTGGAGCTGCAGGACCTGGTCGCCGCGCGAGGGGACCGCCCGACCGGCGTGGTGGCCCGCCTGCTCGCCTACGACGCCCAGCACCAGGCCCACCTCGTCGAGACCCTCCGAGCCTGGCTCGACGCCTTCGGTGACGTCATCGCCGCCTCGGCCGCGGTCCACGTCCACCCCAACACGTTCCGCTACCGCCTCCGCCGCCTCGCCGAGGTGGGCGGCTTCGACATGACGGACCCGGAGGCGAGGTTCGCGGCCATGCTCCAGCTCCGCGTCGTGGCCCCACCACCCACCTGAGGCCCCGACACGCGTGATTGCCGGGCCGACACGCGTGATTGCGGGGACGACACGGCAGCGCCCGGGGCCGGCCGGCGTGTCGACCTCCTGACCACGCGTGTCGACTCTCCGATCACGCGTGTCGACCCTTTGCGCACGCGGAAATTGCGTTGGCGGCGGAGGCGGTCGTCACCACTCTTCCCCGGAACTCGCCTGCCGCGTCGAACGAAGGGAGCCGGCCGTGCGTCACGCCGTCGTCTCCCGTCCGCGGTCCGAGGTGATCCTGCCGGCCCGCCACCCGGTCAGCCGCGGGGGAGGGACGCCACCCCGGCCAGCAGCCGGTCCACGTCGTCCTCGGTCGTGTACGGGGCGATGCCCGCCCGGACCGCCCCGGTGTCGCCCAGCCCCAGGTGCCGCGAACACTCCAGCGCGTAGAAACTGCCCGCCGGCGCGTTCACGCCCAGCGCGCCGAGGTGCTCGTACACCGCCTGCGACGGAACACCGTCGACGGAGAACAGCACCGTCGGAGTCCGCCGCCGCCCCGGCGCCCCGTGCCGCGTGACTCCCGGCAGCGCGGCCAAGCCCCCGTCGAGCCGCGTCAGCAGCGCGTCTTCGTGCGCCTCCAGCTCCGCCATCGACGCCGCCAGCCGCGACCGGCGGGCCCCGGCCCCCGGCACGAGCCCGGCGAGGAAGCCGATCGCCGCCGTCGTGCCCGCCAGCAGCTCGTACGGCAGCGTGCCGAGCTCGAACCGCTCCGGGACCGCGTTGGTCGACGGCAGCAGCTTGTCCGGGTGCAGCGTCTCGAGCAGCGACGGCGCCGCCGCCACCACGCCCAGGTGCGGCCCGAGGAACTTGTACGGCGAGCACGCGTAGAAATCGGCCCCGAGCTCCGTGAGGTCGACCAGGGCGTGCGGGGTCAGGTGGACGCCGTCGACGTACAGCAGCGCGCCCGCCCGGTGCACCTCGGCCGCGATCGCCGGGATGTCCGGGCGGGTGCCGAGCAGGTTCGACGCCGCCGTCACCGCGACCAGCCGGGTGCGCTCCGACAGCAGCCCGGCGACCGGGGCGAGCTCGCCGGTGGCCGGGTCGAAGTCGAGCCAGCGGACGGTCGCGCCGGCCGCGGCCGCGGCCTGGACCCAGGGCCGGATGTTGGCGTCGTGGTCGAGGCGGGTCACCACCACCTCGTCGCCGGGGCCCCACTTCTGGGCCAGCGTCCGGGAGAAGTCGTACGTCAGCTGCGTCATGCTGCGGCCGAAGACGACACCCGCCGGGTCGGCGGCGAGCAGGTCGGCGACGGCGAGCCGGGCTTCGGCGACGACCTCGCTCGCCCGGCGCTCGGCGGCGGTGACGACGCCGCGGTTGGCGATCGCCGCGCACAGCGTCCCGGCCACCGCGTCCCCGACCACGCGGGGGACCTGCGAGCCGCCCGGTCCGTCGAAGTGGGCGGCGCCGCCGTCGAGGGCCGGGAACTGCGCTCGAATGGTCTGAACGTCGTAGGTCACGGCGCCAGCATGCCCAACGCCGGCCACCCGCCTCAAGATCCCCGCGGCGGACGGCGGCGGGGGGCGCCGAACGGCCGGGACGTCAGCGGTTGCGGGGGTGCTGCCGGGCCCGGCGCTCGTTGCCGTGCTTGTAGTTGCCGGTCACCCGGGCCATCAGCAGCTGCTGGTCGTCACCCCGCGCCACCGCGGCCAGGAACCGCGCGGCCGCGGCCCCGCGCAGGGTGCCCGCCGGACGGCCGTGGTGGGTGATGGTCACGGTGCCGCGCTCGTCGCGGTAGGCGAAGCCCTGCGGTGTCCCCATGGGCTCAGGGTGGCACGGGCGGCAACCGGTTTTCCCGGGGCCGGATCGGGGGTTTCCCGGATGGTGCCCGGGCCGGGACCCGACAGAATGCCAGGATGACCGGAGGGGGAGCAGGGGTGCGGGCCAGACCGGTAACCGGGTACGTGCTGCTCGGCGCTCAGCTGCTCGTGCTGGTGGCGCTGCTCGTGTCGTACAACGGCGGCCGCTGGCGGTTCCCGGCCTACCGCGTCGACCTGGACGTCTACCGGCTCGGCTCGACGGCCGTGCTGCACGGCCAGGCCCTCTACGGCACGCTGCCGCCGACCGGCGACGGCCAGTTCCTGCTCTTCACCTACCCGCCGTTCGCGGCGATCCTGCTGACCCCGCTGGCCGTGCTGCCGTACTGGGCCGCCTGCCTCGCGCTCACCCTGCTCACGCTCGGGGTGCTGGTCTTGGTCCTGGTGGCGGTGCTGCGCGCGTTCGGCGTGCGGTGCGACTGGCCGCGCGTGGTGCTGCTGCTCCTGGCCGCGGAGGTCTTGGAGCCGGTGCTGCGCACGCTGTACGCCGGGCAGATCGATCTCCTGCTGCTGGCGTTGGTGGTGCTGGACGTCCTGGTGGACCACCCCCGCCTGCCGCGTGGCCTGCTGATCGGGCTCGCCGCGGCGATCAAGCTGACCCCGGCGGTGTTCCTGCTGTACCTGCTCCTGCGCCGCGACACGCGGGCCGCGGTGACCGCCGTGGTGACGTTCCTGGCCGCGACGGCGGTGGGCTTCCTGCTCGCCGGTGCGGACTCGGTGCGGTACTGGACGAGCGCGCTCTGGGACACCGGCCGCGTGGGCGAGCCGACCTACGCCGGCGACCAGTCGCTGCTCGGGCTGCTGGCCAGGGCCGGGGTGCCGGTCCCGGCGCGGACGGCGTGGTGGCTGCCGCTGGTGGCGGTGGTGCTCGTGCTGACCGTGTGGGGGGTGCGGCGCGCGCTGAACGCGGGGGAGCCGGCGGTCGCGCTCGGCCTGAACGCCGTCGGCGGGCTGCTGGTCTCGCCGATCTCGTGGACCCACCACTGGGTGTGGGCCGTGGTCGTCCTGCTCGGCTGGGCGGAACTGGCCCGCCGGACGCGGCGGCGCGGATTCGCCCTCCTGGCCGGGACGGGCGTGGTGCTCTTCGTCGCGGGGCCGCAGTGGTGGTGGCCGCGGGGCGGGGAGGTGGAACGGAACTGGACCTTCGTCGAGCAGCTCACCGGCAACGGCTATGTCCTTTTCGGACTCGTGGTGCTGCTCACCGCGGTGCTGGCGCGGTTCCCGCGGCGGGAGGACGACCTCGTCAGCGTGGTCGGGCCGGCCCGCGCCGGAGCCAGCCCGCGCCCAGGATGAGCATGGCCGTGCCGATGGCCAGGTCGAGGCAGATGCCGGCGGTGTTCATCGGCAGCACGTCGGAGACCGCCCGCGGCAGCGGGAGCAGCCCGGCGAAGCCGACCACGACGTAGCAGACACCGGCGGCGACCAGGAACCGCGCGGCCCAGCGCGAGGAGCGGGTGCAGAACACCGCGGCGGCGCCGGTCAGCAGGTGCACCAGCGTCCACACCCCGGACACGGCCAGCACGCCGAACAGCACGCGCGGCCCGCTGCCGCCCGGGACCCCGGCCATCAGCTCCAGCGCGGCGAGGACGAGGAACAACAGGCCGATCAGCATGCCCATGCCCTGCACGGGGGCGGGACCCCGCCGGGGCGCCCGGGTCTCGGGTTCGGTGGCCGTCATGCTTCCGGGGTTCCCCGCCCGAACCCTTTTAATGCACTGCATTCGGGGTATCCGGGCACGATCCGGACCGCCGAGGAGGACTGCCACGATGACCGAGTACCGCCACACCGCGACCGCCGACATCCCCGCCGACGAGCTGTTCGCCTTCCTGAGCCACCCGGAGAACCTGCCCCGGTACTTCCCGGAGATGAAGGTCGCCGAGCCGCAGGGCGGCGACACCGTGCACGTCGAGGCCGAGGTGCACGGCAACCGCGTCGCGAGCGAGGCGTGGCTGCACACCGACGCCGCGACCCGGTCGCTGCAGTGGGGCGCGGAGGGCCCCGACGACTACCACGGCGAACTGCGCATCCGCGAGGACGGCCCGGCGTCCTCCGAGATCACCGTGACGCTGCACAGCGTCCGCGAAGCCGACGGCGGCGAGGTCCAGCAGGGCCTCGAGCGGACGGTCGCGGCCATGACGCACGCCGCGAGCGCCGACGCCGACGTCGAAGCGGCCGAAGGCCAGGGCGGCTGGACCTCCTACGACGACAAGAGGGACACGTCGAGCTGAGGCGGGAACGGCCCGTAGGCGTTGGCGCGGGCGCCGCGGGCGCGCACGGCCGGCACCGCGAACAGGTACTTGAGCAGCTTCGGCGGCGCGGCCCCGCGGCCTCGCGCCCGAGCGGCGGCCGCCCGCCGCTCGACCCGCACCTGGTCGGCCTGCACGCGCTCGATCGCGCGGATCCGGTCGGCCTGGACGCCCGCCAGGTCGGCGGGCGTGACGCCGCCGCGGCGGAAAGCGGGGATCAGCCGGTTCGCCGCGGCGACGGCGTCCTGGACCGCCATCAGGATGCCGTTGCCGCCGACCGGGGAGATGACGTGCGCGGCGTCGCCGAGCAGCAGCAGGCCCGGCCGGGACCAGCGGTCCACCCGCGAGATGTCGACCGACAGCAGCGTGGTCTGCGAGAAGTCCGTGAGCAGGTGGGCCCGGTCGGCCAGCCACGGCACGCGCTCGCGCACGAAGGCGCGGATCGGCTCGACCCCGCGTTCGCGCAACGCCGGGTACGCGCCCTTCTCGATGCTGTAGCCGACCTGCCAGTCGCGGACGCCGCCGAGGACGCCGACGTAGGCGTCACGGCCGAAGTAGAGGTCGAGGTCCGCGTCCGGCGGGTCGCCGGGGGTGCGGGGCAGCCGGAACCAGAGCAGGTCGGTGGTCGCGCCGAGTGGCCGCGCGTCGAGCCCGGCCAGGCGCCGGACCGTGGAGAACCGGCCGTCGGCCCCGACGACGACGTCCGCGGCGAGCTCGCCGCCGCGGTGGCGGACGCCGGTCACCGTGCCGTCGCCGTCTTCGAGCAGCCCGGTCACCTTGGCGCCGGTCCGCAGGGTGAACGTCGGCAGCTCGCCGGCCCGCTCGGCGAGGAAGTCGAGGAACCGCACCTGGGGCATCAGGGCGACGTAGCCGAACGGCGTCCGGAGGCGGTCGTAGTCGGCGGCGCGGTAGACGCCGTCCGGGGTGTGGAAGCGGAACGAGCGCGCCTTGAAGTGGTCGAGTTCGAGCAGGTCACGGGCCAGGCCCAGGCGGTCGAGCAGTTCGAGGGTGTAGGGGTGCAGCGAGTCGCCGCGGAAGTCGCGGTCGAAGTCCGCCCGCGACTCCAGCACCGTGACGTCGATCCCGGCGCGGGCCAGGAGGTAGCCGAGCAGCAGCCCGCCGGGCCCGCCACCGGCGATCGCGACGCTCACGGCGTGTCCGTGGTCAGCCGGAACACGGCCATGCCGGGCAGGTGCTCGAGGATCTGCTCAGGTGTCGCGTCCTGGGGAACCGGGAAGGCCCGGATCGCCCACGGCACCGACATCGCGGCCAGGTAGGCGGCGACCACCGCGGCGGCTTCCTCGCCGCCGATCTCGTCGGCCCGCCGGTCCTCGCGGCGGCCGTCGGACAGCAGCGCGCACTCCGGCGTGGCCAGGAGGTTCTCGACCCAGTCCCGGTCACGGACGGGGGAGACGAGGTAGTGCCGGCCCCCGCGCGCCACCACGGCGAGCGGCACCCGCCGCGGCTCACCGGTCCGGCGCCCGCGCGTCTCGACGACGCGCAGCGCGTACCCGCCTTCCGGGGGCGCTTCGGCGGGGGCGTCGATCAGCTTGGCGGTCATTTCGGCGTTCATCGCTCGGACGTCCACGGGCTCCACGGTAGCAAAACTAGCTAGATTGTCTAGCTAACTTAAAATGACCCGGTGGAAGACAGTCCCGTCGCGCTCCGCGTGAACCTCGCCTTGCGCGAGCTGCTCGCGCAGGCCCACGACGTCCAGATCGCGTTGGCCCGCCGCCTCGGCCTGGGTGCGACCGACGTCCAGGCACTGCAGCACCTGGCGACGGGCACCCCGATGGGCACGGTCGACCTCGCGCACGCGCTGAAGATCCGCTCGGCATCGGCGACGGTGCTGGTCGACCGCCTGGAAGCCGCCGGGCACGTCCGCCGGGACCCGCACCCGCGCGACGGACGGCGGGTCACCCTGGTCGTGAGCGAGGCGGCGCGGGCCGAGGTCCGGGCGGCGCTGGCCCCGCTGGTCGACGCCATCACCCGGTTGACGGACGGCTTGGCACCGGGACACGCCGAGGTGGTGGCGCGGTTCCTCGGCGACGCCACGGAGGTCCTCCGTGCTTACGCTGCGGAGTCGCCGGAAGCGGGTTAGCGTTCCGCGCATGCGAGACGAGCCCGCGCTGTGGCTGTTCGCCGACCAGCTCGGGCCGCACTTCCACAGCACGCCCGAGCACCGCGAACGCGACGTGCTGCTGATCCGGTCGGCCGCGGCCTTCGCCGCGAAACCCTTTCACCGGCAGAAGCTGCACCTGGTCCAGGCCGCCCTGTACCGGCTCGAAGCCGACCTCGGTGACCGCGTCACGCTGATCGACGCGCCCGACTACCGCACCGGCCTGCGCCGGTTCGGGCGGCGGGTCGTGGTGCACGAGCCGAGCTCGCACGCGGCCGATGCCTTCGTCCGGCGGCTGCGGGACGAAGGCCTCGTCACGGAAATCCTGCCCACGCCCGGTTTCGTGCTGTCCAAAGTGGACTTCGCCACCTGGGCGGCCGGGCGCAAGCGGTTCGTCATGGAGGACTTCTACCGCGACCAGCGCCGGAAGTTCGGCGTCCTCCTCGAAGCCGACGGCGAACCCGAAGGCGGGCACTGGAACTACGACCACGACAACCGGCAGCCGCCGCCGAAGACCACGCGGCTCGGCGTCCCCGCTCCCTGGCACCCGCGGGAGAACGAGATCGACGACCGGGTCCGCGCCGAACTCGACGCGGCCGAGCAGGCCGGGCGGATCCACCCCGTCGGCGTCGACGGGCCACGGCAGTTCGCCGTCGGGTACGACGAGGCGAACCGGGCGCTGCGGCGCTTCCTCGACCACCGGCTGCCCTCCTTCGGCCCGCACCAGGACGCGATGCTCACCCACGACTGGGCGATGGCACACGCACTCCTTTCGGTGCCGCTGAACCTCGGGCTGCTCGACCCGCGTGACGTCGTGCGCCGCGCCGAAGACCGGTACCGGGCGGGGGAGGCGCCGCTGAACAGCGTCGAAGGGTTCGTCCGGCAGGTGCTCGGCTGGCGGGAATGGGTGTGGCACCTCTACTGGCACCAGGGGCCGGACTACCTGCGCCGCAACGCGCTGCGGGCCCACCGCGAACTGCCCGGCTGGTGGCGGACGCTGGACGCCGACGCGGTCGAGGCCGCCTGCCTGCGCACCGCGCTGGCCGGGGTCCGCGACCGCGGTTACGCCCACCACATCGAACGCCTCATGGTGCTCGGCAACCACGGGCTGCAGCGCGGGTACGACCCGGCCGCGCTCACCCGCTGGTTCGCCACGGCCTTCGTCGACGGCTTCCCGTGGGTGATGCCGGCCAACGTGATCGGCATGAGCCAGTACGCCGACGGCGGGCTCGTCGCGACCAAGCCGTACGCCGCCGGGGGCGCCTACGTCAACCGGATGAGTGACCACTGCGGCGGCTGCGTCTTCGACCCGAAGAAGCGGACGGGGCCCGATGCGTGCCCGTTCACCGCGGGGTACTGGGCGTTCCTCGACCGCAACGCCGAGCGCCTGCGCGGCAACCACCGGATGCGGCAGCCCCTCAGCGGCCTCGGCCGCCTGGCGGACCGTGCCGAGGTCGTGGCCCAAGAGGCGCAGCGCGAGCAGTTCTGATCGTATAACGACCTATACGGCGGGTCGTTTCAAAGCGGAAAGCGCCGCCGCGGCCACGAAAAGCCCGCACGCGACGGCCGCCGCCACCTCGACGCTCGCCGTGCACGCCGCGCGAGCGGCCGAGAGCAGCTCGACACCCGCCGCCAGGCCGTCGGCTGCGGCTTCGGCCTGCGCGGGCCCGGCCGAAGCCAGCCGTGCCGCCGCGTCCGGCACGGTGGACGGCACCACCAGGCGGGCGGTGTAGACGGCGGCCGCGAGCGAGCCGAACGCGGTCGTGCCCAGGCCCGCGCCGAGCTCGTAGCCGGTCTTCTCGACGGCGGCCGCGCCACCCGCGCGGTCGGCCGGGGTGGCCGTCAGGAGCGTGTCGGTGCTCGACGTCAGCGCGAGGGCCATGCCCAGCCCCGACCCGGCGAGCGCGCCGCCGAGCCACCACGGCGACGCCAGCCCGCCCGCGGCCGGGACGGCGAGGGACGCCGCCGCCAGCGCGAATCCGGCCGTGCGGACGCGGGCGTTGCCGAACCGTTCCAGCAAGGCCGGGGCGACCACGCTGCCCGCCGCCGACGCGCCGAGCACGAGCAGCAGCCGGGCCGCCGCGGCGGTCGGGGAGAGGCCGAGCACCACCTGCAGGTACTGGGCGAGCAGCAGGCCGAGCCCGACCAGCGTGCTCATCACCAGCAGCACGCCGCCGGCCGCGGCCGGTACCCCGGGCCGCCGGAACAGCGCCAGGTCGAGCAGGGGCGATTCGGCCCGCCGCTGGCGGCGCACGAAGAGGCCGAGGAGCACGCACCCCGCCGCCCCCGCCGCGAAGCCGCCCCCCGACGGCCCGATGGCAGCGGCGATCCCGAGCACGCCACCGGCCGCGAGCAGCGCGCTGAGCGCGTCCCACGGCCGGCGTCCTGGCGGGCTCCTCGGCAGCCGGCGCAGCGCCGCCACGACCGCGGCGAGGATGACCGGCGGGTTGACCAGGAACGTCGCCCGCCAGCCCCACGCTTCCACGAGCACCCCGCCGAGGACCGGCCCGAACACCGAACCGGTTCCGGCGATCCCGCTGCACACCGCGATCGCCGTGCGGCGGGCTCGCCGGTCGGGGAACAGCTCCCGCAGCAGCGACATCGTCACCGGCATGATCAGGGCGCCGCCGACGCCGAGCACCGCGCGGGCGGCGAGCAGGGCCGGGACGTTCGGGGCGAGCGCGCAGGCGAGCGACGCCGCCCCGAACACCGCGTAGCCGGTCACGAGCACGCGCCGCCGTCCGAACCGGTCGCCGAGCGTGCCGCACGGCAGCAGCAGCGGCGCCGCCGTGAGCGGGTAGATCGCCACGATCCAGACCTGGGCGGCCGCGCTCGGCCGCAGCTGCCGGACCAGGTCGGGCAGCGCGACGTGCAGCACGGTCGCGTCCACGGCGACCAGGAACAGGCCGGCGCCGAGCACGGTGAGCAGCGGCCAGGTCCGGACGGTCACGGCCACAGCAGGTCCGCAAGGTGCCGCGCGACGGCGTCGACGTGGGGCGGGTCGACGATCGACAGGTGGTGCGCGGGGACCGGCACGATCTCCAGCCGCGGGCACAGGTCCACCCACCCGGCCGCGAGGTCGGTGCGGGAGTAGCGGGGTTCCATCGCGAGCCCGGCGGCGTACGGTTCGGTCGCCCGGTACAGGACCACGCGGCCGTCGTAGGGCCGCGGTGTCCCGCGTTCGGCGGCCAGGGTGTCCAAAAAGGATTGACGCTGGTGCCGGAGCACGCCGGGGCTCAGCAGGCCGGCTTCGGCGACCCGTCGCATGGTCAGCTCGATCTGCGCTTCCTCGGGCAGGGCCGCGAGTTCGTCGTGACCGAGCCGGACGGTCCGGCCGTAGGTGCCTTCGACGTAGCCGGTGAAGCGCAGGAACCGCCGGGCCGACGACGCGCGCGGGTCGAGGTCCGGTTCCGGCAGCGGCAGCATGGTGTCGAGCAGCGCGACGAGCTCGACGGCTTCGCCTTCTTCGGCGAGCCGCGCGGCGAGGCCGTAGGCGAGGGCACCGCCGAAGGACCAGCCGGCCAGGCGGTAGGGCCCGTGCGGCAGGCGCGCCCGGACCAGCGGGAGGAGCCGTTCGACGCGGTCTTCGATGCCGGCGCCGGGCACGCGTTCGAAGCCGAGGCAGGGGACGCCGGCCGGGAGCCGGTCCAGCAGCGGGCGGTAGACGGTGCAGGTGCTGCCGCCGGGGTGGAACAGCAGCAGCGGGGCGGTGCCGGCGTCGCCGGGTTTGAGCAGGTGCACCGGCCCGCGTTCGTCGCGCGTGTCCAGCACGGCCCGCGCCACGTCGGCGACGGCGGCGAGGGTGTCGTGCCGGAGCAGGTCGGCCGGGTCGACGGGGGTGTCGAGCTCGGCGGTGAGGCCGTCGGCGAGGAGCCGCGCGAGGTGGTGGGGTTCGGCGGTGCCGGACAGGCGGGTGTGCGGGCCGGCGTCGGTGCCGGTGTGCCGCCGCCAGAGCCGGAGGACGAGGCGGTCGGCGGCGTCCCAGGCCCGGCCGCGCGCCGGGGGTTCGTCGCCGCGGGGAGCGAGGTCCCGGTTGAGCTCGGCGAGGGTGGCGCCGCGCAGCACGGCGGCGGGATCGGGGTCGGCGCCGAGCTCCCGCCGGACGGCTTCGCGGATGCGGTTGGCCATGAGCGAGTCGAGCCCGAGTTCGACGAGCGGGACGTGGGGGTCGAGCCGGTCGGGGGTGAGGCCCATGACGGCGGCGACGATGGCGGTGAGCCGGCTGTTGCCGGTGTGGTCGGCGAGGTGGCTCGGGTTGGCTTCCGGCGCGGCCGCGGTCGGGAGTGCTTCGCTCCCGGCCCCGGTGGTCGAGGTGGCGGCGGCCGAGAGGGCCGCCAGTGCTGCCGTGGCCGCCCCGGGCCTGGCGGATGGCGCCGCCGAGCGTTGCGTTCTCCGGACCGCAGACCCCGCGACCGCCGCCGACCCGCCGCCCGGGTCGGCGGTGTCCGTGTACCAGTGCCGCTCGTGGCGCCAGGGCATCGGCGGGACGTCCGTGAGCCGGGCGTCGTCGTCCGGGGTGGCCAGCGTTATGCGGGTTCCCGCGCAGTACACCGTCGCCGCCGCGGCGGCGAACGTGCGGATCTCGTCCTGGCCGCGGCGCAGGGTTCCCGTCACGACCGCGTCCGCGATCCCCGCCGCCGCGAGGGTGCGGGTCAGGGAGCCGCGCAGGATCGGGTGCGGGGACACCTCGATGAACAGCCGGTGGCCGTCCGCGGCCGCCGCCGTGACCGCCTGGCGGAACCGGACCGGGCGGCGCAGGTGCGCGGCCCAGTAGCCCGCGTCGAAGTCCGGGAGCTCGCGCGGGTCGTCCAGCACCGTGTCGTACCAGGGCACCAGCGGCCGGCGGCCGCCCAGCTCGGCCAGCGCGCCGCGCAGGGCGCCGAGGACGGGCTCGACCCCCACCGAATGCCCGGCCACGCCCACCGGCAGCCGCCGGGCGCTGCGGCCCGCGGCCTCCAGCGAGGTGACCAGCCGGTCGAGCACCTCCTCGTCGCCGGCGACCGTGACCTGGCCCGGTGCGGCGTCCACGGCGAGCTCGACTCCGGGGTGCGCCGCGAGCTCGTCGGGTGTCAGCTCCACCGCGGCCATCGCCCCGCCCGGCCGGACCGTGCCGAGCAGGCGCGCCCGGGTGGCGACCAGGTGCACGGCCTCATCGGCGGTCAGCACGCCGCCGACGACCGCGGCGGCCGCGGATCCCAGCGAGTGCCCGAGGACGGCGGCGGGCCGCACGCCGAGCGCCTCCCACCGCGCGGCCAGGGCAACCTGCGTCCCGAAGATCGCCAGCTGCGTTTCCGCCAGCGACCGGGGATCGGTCCCGGTGAGCAGCGAGCGCAGCGACCGGCCGGCGTGCTCGGTGAAGGGATCGCCGAGCTTGTCGACCTGCGCGGCGAACGCGGGCTCCACGGCCAGCAGCCGACGGCCCATCCCGGCCCACTGCGACCCGTGGCCGGAGAAGACGAAAACGGGCCCTTCCCCGCCGACGGCGGAACCGGTGAACGCCCCGGCGGGCGGCAGGTCCGTGTCGACGGCCCGCAGCAGCGCCACGAGCTCCCGGTGGTCGGCGGCGACGAACGCCGCGCGGTGCGGGCCGGCGTTGTCGCGGCGGAAGAGGGTGTGGGTGACGTCGGCGAGCGGACTCGACCGGCCGGCGGGGGAGTCGAGCCACGCGGCCAGTTGCGCGGCCCGCTCGACGAGCCGGTCGCGGGTCCGGGCGGACAGCAACCCGATCCGGACTCCGCCGCCGGCGGGCCGGTCACTGTCCGGGTTCTGCGAGGCGGTGCCCTGGCTGCGGCCGAGCAGTCCATCGCCGGACCGGGCCGCCGGGAGCCGGTCCGGGCTCGGCGCCGCTTCCTCCAGCACCACGTGCGCGTTCGTCCCGCCGAAGCCGAACGCCGACACCCCGGCCGTCGCGCGGCCGGCGCGCCGTGGCCACGGCGTCGGCTCGGTGACCACCTTCAGCCCGAGCGAGCCGAACGGGATGTGCGGGTTCGGCGCGTCGAAGTGCAACTGCGGCGGCAGCGTCCCGTGCTGCAGCGCCAGCACGACCTTGATCAGCCCGGCGATCCCCGCGGCCGCCTCAGCGTGGGCGATGTTCGTCTTCACCGAGCCGACCAGCAACGGCGCGGCCGGCGGCCGGCCCGTCCCGAGCACCGCACCCAGCGCGCCGGCTTCGATCGGGTCGCCCAGCAGCGTCCCGGTCCCGTGCGCCTCCACGTAATCCACAGTGGACGGATCGACGCCGCGGTAGGCGTCCCGCAGCATCGCCTGCTGCGCCGCGGGGTTCGGGGCCGCCAGGCCGTTCGAGCGGCCGTCGGAGTTGACCGCCGAGGCGCGGATCACCGCGAGCACCCGGTCGCCGTCGCATTCGGCGTCCGCGAGCCGCTTGAGGACCACGACGCCGCAGCCTTCGGCACGTGCGATGCCGTCGGCGGCCGCCGAGAACGTCTTGCACCGGCCGTCGGCGGCGAGCAGGCCCGTCGCCGCGAACGCCGCCGTCGGGCCCGGCAGCAGCATGAGGTTGACCCCGGCCGCCAGCGCCAGGTCGGCGTCGCCGTCGCGCAGCGCGCGCACCGCGTGGTGCACCGCGACCAGCGAAGACGAGCACGCCGTGTCGACCGCCATGCTCGGGCCGCGCAGGTCGTAGACGTAGGACAGCCGGTTGGCCGCGATGCTGCCCGCCGCGCCGGTGGCCGTCCACAGGTCCGGCCGGCCGCCGGTCATCGTGAGGTGGCCGTAGTCGTGGGTCGAGATCCCGGTGAACACGCCGGTGCGGCTGCCGCGCAGGGACGTCGGCGCGATGCCGGCGTGCTCCAGCGCGGCCCAGGTGACCTCGAGGAGCATGCGCTGCTGCGGGTCCATGGTGGCCGCTTCGCGGGGCGTGATGCCGAAGTGCTCGGCGTCGAACCCGGCGACGTCGTCGAGGAACCCGCCGAGCACCGGTGCCGCGTCGGCGGCCCACCGTCCCGGCGGTGCGGTGCGGACGGCGTCCCGGCCGCTGCTCAGCAGGTCCCAGAACGCGCCGGGCCCGTCCGCGCCGGGGAACCGGCAGCCCAGGCCGACGACGGCGACCGGGTCGGTGCGGCGGCGGTCGGTGCTCGGCCGGAGCTCGGGCTCGGCGCCGCCGGTGAGGCTGCGGACGAGGTGGTCGATCGTCGGGCTTTCCCACAGCAGCGTGGCCGGCAGCGACCGGCCGAGCCGGTCCTCGAGGTCGGCGGCGATGCCCACGGCCTGGCGGGAGGACAGGCCGTAGTCGCCGAGCGGCCGGTCCGGCTCGGCGGTGACGCCGGTGTGCTCGGCGACGGTGTCGAGGAGCCAGCGGCGCAGGGTGTCGGTCGTCGGCTCGCTCATCGGGCCAGTGCCTTTCCGTAGTCGCCGGCGAGGTAGCGGTCGCGGCAGGCGGCGCGCGCGATCTTGCCGCTGGAGGTGCGCGGGACCCGCCCCGGCGGCACGAGGAGTACGTCCCGCAGCGCGAGACCGTGCGCGTCGGAGATCAGCCGCCGGATCGCCGCGGTCAGCGCGCGCTCGGCGGGTTCGGCCAGATCCGCGTGGCCGCGGTGCTCGGCGACCACGACGACGGCCTCGGTGTCGGTGCCCGTGACGGCGAAGGCGGCGACGCTGCCGGGGCGGATCGCGGCGTCGGCCGACGCGGCGGTGGCTTCGACGTCCTGCGGGTAGTGGTTGCGGCCGTCGACGATGATCAGGTCCTTGATCCGGCCCGCGATGTAGAGCTCGCCGTCGTGGCGGACGCCGAGGTCGCCGGTCCGCAGCCACGGCCCCTCGGGCAGGCCGCCGGCCAGCCGGGCGCCGAAGGTTTCGGTGCTTTCCAGGGGTTTCTGCCAGTACCCGGTGCCGACGTTGGGCCCGTGCACCCAGATCTCGCCGACCGAGCCGTCGGGCAGCACGACCGCGCGCTCCGGGTCGACGAGGGCGACCAGCTGCCCGGCCGGGACGCCGCAGGCGACGAGCCGGACGCCGTCCGCGGCCGGGCGCGCGGTGCCGGTGGAGAGGGCGTCGCGGTCGAAGGTGGCGACGCGCGGGGCGGCGGCCGGCCCGGTGGTGACGAACACCGTGGCCTCGGCCAGCCCGTACGCCGGGCGGGTCATCTCCGGCCGGTACCCGGCGGTGGCGAAGGCGGTGTGGAACCGGTCGAGGACGTCCGGGTTGATCGGCTCCGCGCCGTTCACGATCGCGGTGATACGGCCGAGCCGCAGGCGGGCGCGGTCGGCCTCGCGGATCCGGCTCGCGCAGTAGTGGAAGGCGAAGTTGGGGGCCGCGCTCCAGCTGCCCGCGTGGTCGCCGAGCAGTTCCAGCCAGCGGACCGGACGTTCGATGAAGGCCAGCGGGTCCATCAGCACCGACCGCAGGCCGAACGCCAGCGGCGTGAGCAGGCCGAGGACCAGCCCCATGTCGTGGAACAGCGGCAGCCACGAGACGGTGGTCGCCGCGGCCGGGTCGAGGCCGAGGCCGCGGACGGCCTGGGCGACGTTGGCGAGCACGTTCGCGTGGGTCAGCACCACGCCGGCCGGGCTGCGGGTCGAACCGGACGTGTACTGCAGGTACGCGACGTCGCCGGGAGCGGCGGCGGGGGCCGGCCACGTCCGGACCGGTTCCGGCCGGTCGGCCGCGACGACGGCGACGTCGAGGCCGGCGAACGCTTCGACGCCCGGCCGGGCGGCCGCGGTGGTGACCACGGCCGACGGTGCGCAGTCGGCGAGGACCGCGGCGAGCCGTCCGGCGTGGCCCGGCAGTCCCGGGTCGAACAGCGGCACCGCGATCGCGCCCGCAGTGATCGCGGCGAGGAACCCGACGACGTAGTCCGGGCCCTGCGGGCAGAGCACCGCGACCCGGTCGCCCGGCGACACCGGCAGCGCGCCGGCGACCGCGCCGACGCGGTCGGCCAGCTGCCGCCAGGTCAGCGTGCGCCGTCGTCCCGCGGGGTCGGCGGTGAAGTCGGCGAAGGTGAGGGCGGGGGCGTCGGGGGTGGCGCTCGCCCAGTGGTGCAGGCACGCGGTCAGGGTGTCGCCGCCCACCGCCGGGAAGGTGTCCTGGGACATGGGGGTTCTCCTTGCTAGCGGCCCAGCCGCGGTGCCGCGTGCTGCCACGCGGCGACGGCGAGGGCGTCGAGGTCGAGGTCGGTCGCTCCGGCGTCGCGGAGCAGGACCAGCACGCCGCCGGCGGCGATGGCGACGGTGCGCAGGCGCAGTCCGGGCAGCCCGGCCGGCCGGCCGGGCAGGGTGAGGACTTGCTCGTAGGACAGGGTTTGCGCGCCGGGAACAGCGGGTCCGGTGCCGAGGGTGGTCGTCGATTCCGTTGGCAGGTCCTGGTCGTCGACGGTGACGCGGGTGCAGCGGCGCGCCTGGGCGGCCCAGGCGGCGAGGTCGGGTGGGTGCGGGGTCCGGGCGACGAGCTCGGAAAGCTGCCCGCCCGGGACCGCCGTCTGGAAGCCCTGGCCGGTGACCGCGCCGGGACGCAGCAAGCGGCCGTGGACGACGTCGGCGCACGGCCCGTCGTCGCTGCGGTCCGAAGTGGACACCGCGGTGGCGACGTCGAACACGTCACGCGCGGCGGGCGGTGCGGGGACGGCCTCGGCGGGCAGCAGCACGGCCGGGGGGACCGCGGGCGGTGCGGGAACCGGGACCGCCGTGGCCGGTTTTGCCGGGGAAATGGTGACCACGGCGGCCGCTGTGATCAGGAGTACGGCCGGGGGAAAGCGAATTCGGGCAGCCATGGAGAAGCCTTCCGGGAGTATTCTCGGGAGAGGTGCGGCCCCTGCGCTGGAACCCTTCGCCGGGAGCGTCGAGCGACGGCCGATCCCGGCGGCACGGCGAAGGCTACGCCGGGAAATCGGTTACCGGAAGCACCTCAAGACGGCGTAAACATCTCCATGTACAGCGCGTGAGCTGCGCGATTGCAGGTTACTGGTGAGTTCGGTGCCTGGTTGTGGCACGGGCGTCCGAGATTGGTCACGCTGCGCGACCGACGACTCACCCCGGCGGGGGAGTTTGTTTGCCTGCCATTCACATTGTCCGCTCACATCCTGGACAGGACAATTGCGCTCCGGCGCGCGATTCCTTTAGCTTGGCCGGACCCTCGACGACCGGGAAAGGAAACGCATGCGCCCTTTTGTGAGGTGGTTCACCGCCCTGGCGGCCGCGGTGTGCGCACTGCCCGGCACACCCGCCCTGGCCGCGGACGGCGTCCCGGACGCCCGGGCCGACGACGGCTCGCACGTCGTCGCCCAGACCACTGTGGACGGTGACGCGCGGGTGCTCGACCTGACCGTGCGCTCGACCGGCGTCGGGGCGTACGCGATGGTCCGGCTGATCCTGCCGGAGAACTGGACCGGACGGCGCTGGCCCGCGGTCTACCTGCTGGCCGGCGAGACCCGGCTGCAGGACTACCGCGGCTGGAGCGCGAACACCGACATCCGGCGGCTCGCCGACGACGCCGGCGTCCTGGTCGTCATGCCCGGCTCCGGCTCCGCCGGCTTCTTCAGCGACTGGTGGAACTACGGCAAGGACATCGCGCTCAACCAGTGGGAGACCTTCACCGCCGTCGAGCTCCCGCAGCTGATCGACCGCGGCTACCGCGGGGACGGCCGCCGCGCGGTCGCCGGGCTGTCCCTCGGCGGGTACGGCGCGTTCGAACTCGCCGCGCGGCGCCCGGGCGTCTTCCGCTACGCGGCCTCCTTCAGCGGCAACCTGAACCCGGCCGGCGCGACCGGCGAACTGCTGACCGATGCGATCGTCGCGTCGGCCCACCTCGACCCCGAGGCGCTCTGGGGCGACCGGCGTCGCGAGGCCGCGCGCTGGGAGGCGCACGACCCGCTGGTGAACGCCGATCGCCTGCGCGGCACCGAGCTGTACCTGTCGGCGGGCAACGGGCTGCCGGGCCCGCTCGACGCCAAACTCCCGATCGACGTGCTGCCCGGCGCGATGCTCCTGGAGTTCCTGTGCGGCGCCCAGACCACGGCCATGGCCGGTCGCCTGCGTGAGCTCGGCGTCCCGGTGACGGTCGATCTCTACGGGCCGGGCACGCACCAGTGGGCGTACTGGCAGGAGCAGCTGCACCGGACGTGGCCGCGGATGCTGCAGGTGCTGGCGTCGTGAAACCGTCCTATGTGGTCACGGGCGCGGCGGGCGGCATCGGCCGCGCCTGCGTGGCGGAGCTGGTCCGGCGGGGCGCCCACGTGTGGGCGAGCGTGCGCACCGACGCGGACGAAGCGGAACTCGTGCGCGCGTACGGCGACGCGGTGACGGTACTGCGGATGGACCTGCGCGACGCGGAGTCGATCGCGCGGTGCGGAGAACGCGTCGCGGCGGCGGGACCGTTGCGGGGCCTGGTGAACAACGCCGGTCTCGCGCGGCCGGGGCCGCTGGAGCACGTGCCGCCGGCGGCGTTCCGGGAGCAGCTGGAGGTGAACGTGACGGGCCAGCTGCTGGTGACGCGGGCGATGCTGCCGGCGCTCCGGCGCGCGGAATCGGCCCGCGTGGTGACGATCGGCTCGATCGGCGGCCGGATCGCGGGGCCGATGGTCGGGCCGTACCACACGTCGAAGTTCGCGCTGGTGGGGTTGACCGACAGCTTGCGCGCGGAGCTGGCCCCGGAGCGGATCCGCGTGGTCCTGGTCGAGCCGGGAGCGGTGGCCACCCCGATCTGGCCCCGCGCCCACGAGGCGGCCTCGCAGGTCCGGGCGGCCTTGTCCCCGGCGGCGCTGGAGAGGTACGGCGACCAACTGGCGGCGGCCGAGCGCAGCGCGGCCCGCTCGGCGAGAACGGGAGTGCCGCCGCGCCGGGCGGCGGAGACGGTGGTCCGGGCCTTGACGGCCCGCCGCCCGGCGCCGAGATACCTGGTGGGCGCCGACGCAAGGCTGGCGGCGGTGCTGGCGAGCCTGCCGTTCCGGGTGAGGTACCACCTGACGGCGGCGAAGCGATGAGGGCGCCGGTCGGCTGGTGTGTTTCGGGCTCGGGAGTCTCGCTGTGCGCTGTCGGGCGCGCGCGGGTCGCGGGCGGACTTGGTGCGGCGGGGGAGTTGGCTTGTCCAGTCGCCGTGCGGCGGCGAACCGGCGGTCGGGCCGCGCGGCGAGCCCTCGCGCCGCCGGGATCGACCGGCCATCCCCGCTGTGAGGCGAAACGATGAGCCGCCTCGTCGTCATCGTCGCCCCGGGTTCGCGGGGGGACGTCCAACCCTGTGTCGCCCTCGGGCGGGGGCTGGCCGCCGGCGGTGACCTCGTGCGGGTTCTCGCCGCTCCGAACTTCCGCGCGCTCGTCGAAACCCACGGCCTCGGCTTCGCGCCCCTCTCCGCCGATCCCGCCGCCGTCCTCGGGTCGGGTGCGGGACAGGCGTGGACCGGGGGACGGCGGTTCCTCTCCGGGCTGCGGGCCGTCCTGCGGCCCGTGCTCGACCGGCTGCTCGCCGACGTCCACGCCGGTGCCGCCGGGGCCGATCTCGTGCTCGCCCCCTCGCTCGGCTTCCTCGGCGCGCACCTGGGCGCCCACCTCGGCGTCCCCGACGTCGAACTGCACTACCAGCCCAGCGTCCCCACCCGCGCCTTCCCGCACCCCCTCCTGCCGCGGGCCGCCCGGCTCGGGCCCTGGGGACGGCACCTCAGCTTCGCCGCCGTCGACGCGCTCTCCTGGCACGTCCTCCGCCCGGACGTCGACCGCTGGCGCACCGAAACGCTCGGCCTGCCCCCGGCCGGCGCCCGCGGACCGCGCCGCCGGTCACCGGTGCTGTGCGGCTTCTCCGGCGCCGTCGTGCCGCGGCCGCCCGACTGGCCCGCCCGCGTGCACGTCACCGGCTACTGGTTCCTCGACACCGCGAGCCCTGACCCGGACCCGCGGCTGCGCGACTTCCTCGCCGCCGGGCCGCCGCCGGTGTACGTCGGCTTCGGCAGCATGCAGCCCGCCGACGCGGAACGCACCGCCGCCGTCGTCCGCACCGCGTTGCGCCGGACCGGGCTGCGCGGCCTGGTCGGCGGCGGCGCCGACGACGACGATGACCTGCTGGTCGTCCGGGACGTCCCGCACGAGTGGCTGTTCCCGCGCACCGCCGCCGTCGTCCACCACGGTGGGGCCGGGACCACCGCCGCCGGGCTGCGGGCCGGGGTGCCGTCGCTCGTCTGCCCCGTCTTCTCCGACCAGCCCTACTGGGGCGACCGGGTGTCGCGGCTGAGCGCCGGCCCGAAACCCCTGCCGCTCCAGGACATCGACGTCGCGACGCTGACCGCGCGGCTGCGGGAGCTGACGGAGAACCCGCTGTTCCGGCGCGGCGCGCAGTACGTCGGCGCGCGGCTGCGAGCGGAGGACGGCGTGGCCCGCGCCTGCTCGATCCTGCGGGCGGGCTAGCCGGGGTGCGTCAGGCCGAGATCGCCAGCGCGAGGCCGGTGCCGATGATCAGCACGCACGCCGCGATCGTCGTCCGGCGGTAGTGCAGGATCAGCGCCGCGAACTCGCGCAGCAGCGCGCTCGGCAGGAAGTAGCGGGCCGTCGGCGAGCCGGTCGCCTGGAACGGCAGGCCGAGCCGCCGGCATTCGACCGCCGTCCGGAACACGTGGTAATTGCTGGTCACCGCGACCACCCGGCGGGCCGCGGCGGGGAGGAGTGCCGCGGAAAGGCGGAGATTCTCTTCCGTCGTGCGGGCCTGGTCCTCGCGCCGGATCTGCTCGTCCGGGACGCCGCGGTCGCGCAGGTACGCGTGCATGGCTTCGGCTTCGCTGACCGTCTCGCCCGGGCCCCGGCCGCCGGAGACGACCAGCACCGGCGGCGTCGCCTCCCGGGCGTGGAGCCGGAGCGCGCGTTCGAGCCGCCCGGCGAGCAGCGGCGGGACACGCTCGCCGTCGAGGCCGCAGCCGAGCACGATGATCGCGTCGAACCCGCCGCGGCGGCCGATCCGGCTGTACACCACCGAATAGACCAGCAGCGACAGGAACAGGAAGCCGAAGTAGCCGGCCAGCACGGCCGCCATGGCCACCAGCGCCGAGCCCCACCGGCCGAGTGGCGCGAACGCCAGCGCCTCCAGCGCGACCAGCCCGGCGCCCAGCCCGAGCGACAGCAGGTTCCCGGCGCTGCGCCCTTCCCGCCGCCACATCCGCACGCCGTTGGCGATCAGCGCGGTGGGCAGCACGAGGGCGACGAGGATCGCGGCGACGGCGAGCAGGCCCAGCAGCACCGGGGTCAGCCACTCCAGGTGCAGCGCGGCACGCAGCAGCCACAGCGCGGTCAGCAGCAGCGCCAGGCCGAGCCACACGGCGTTGCCGAGCCGCCGCGGCTCGCGCGCCAGCCGGACGGCGAACACGATGAGCGCCACCCCGGCGGCGACCGGAAGTACCGCACCGCCGACGTTCACCCCGGCCTCCCCTGGAATCCCCCGCGAGCCTAGCCGGACGCGCGCGGCCGGGTGATCTGGCATGGTGAACGCCGTGACCGATCGGCGACCGGCGTTCGTGCTGCACGAGCACTTCCGCCCGCGGCACCACTTCGACCTGCGGCTGGAGGAGAACGGCGTGCTCCGCTCCTGGGCGGTCCCGCGTGGCCTCCCGCCGGACACCGGAACCGACCGGCTCGCGGTCGCCGTCCCCGATCACGCCCTCGACCACCTCGCGTACGAGGACGAGACGAAGAAGATCGCCGACACGGGCTGGTGGGAGGAGCACGACCGGACGGCCAGGCGCATCCTGTTCACCCTCCACGGCCGGGCGGGCGTGGTCCGGTACGCGCTGATCCACACCGCGCGCGACTGGCTCCTGCACCGCACCCGCGACCAGCCGGACGACGAGGTGTAGCGGACGGCCGGGTCCGCGCGACTTCCCCGCGTGCTGACTTCACTGCTGCCCGGTGTCCGTGAGGTGCGCACCCCGGTGGCCAGCGGGTTCGCGTGGCTGCTCGTGGGGTGGCTCGCGCTCGCCGGCCACCTGCCCCGGAGCCGGCCCGCGCAGCACGTCTTCGCCACCCTGTGGGACCTCGGCACCTACGTGGGTAAAGGCGGCCTGCTGGTCGTGGTGTCCTTCGCCGCCTACCTTATCGGGGCGTTCCTGGAGGTCGACCCGATGCACCTCTGGGAGCACGGTGGCCGTCCGCGGTGGATCAACCACCTGCGGGACGTGGCCCGGCGGGGCCGCTTCCACCACAGCGGGATCTACCCGCTGTCCGACCAGACCCGGCGCGACCTGCACGACTTCACCGCCGAGGGCTACCGGTTCGACTCGGCCCAGGACCCGCTGCTGTACCTGCCTGCCGGCATCATGCGGGAAGAGCGGCAGCTGGCCACCCGGCTGCAGGCGGCCAACGTGGAGCTCTACAACCGCTACGACCGCGCGCTCGCCGAGGCCACCTTCCGGATCAACGTGACGCCGCCGTTGGTGGTGCTCGCCGTCGTCCTCGCCTGGGGATCCGGGGCCGGTGCCTGGGTCGCCGTCGCGGTCACCGCGGCCGCCGGCGTCGCCGGGGTGCTGTTCTTCCGGCAGGGGGTCCGCTGCGCCATCCGGTCGCGGGACATCATCGTGCAGGCGGTCGTCGCGGAGGTCGTGCGATCGCGGTTCCTGGAAAGCCTCGGTCAGGCCGGCGAAGCGACCGAACCGGCGCCCGCGTAGGGCAGCCGCGCGGGGTGCATCGCCCGGTGTGCCCAGTACCCCAGCACGCCGAGCAACGCGATCTCCAGCACCATCATCAACCGCTCGACCAGGCCGGTCGCCACGGTCGGCAGGTGGCCGCCCAGGATCACGTTCACCGCGAACGGGACGATGAACGGCAGGTAGAACGGGATCGCCGCCAGTGCCAGCCGGCGGGACCAGGTTGCGAACCGGCCCCAGCGCGGGTCGTCGCGGTGGCGGCGGCCCATGGCCCAGCCCACCACCGGCAGGCTCAGGCACGTCACCGCCGACGCGTACAGGTGGATCTTGCCCGTCGCGGTGATCGCGCCACCCTGCGGGTCCTTCGCGAACACCGCCACCGCCAGCAGGCTCACGCACCACAGTGCCTTCGCCGCCACCAGCGCCGGGTTCGCCAGCAGGCCACGGCGGCAGAGCGCGACCAGCAGCACCGCCGACCCCGTGCTGGTGAGCAGCAACGCGCCGTCCCACATCCAGCGGCCCGGGCTCAGCGCGTAGTCGCTGAGCATCGTGCTCACCGGGTCGAGGGGAGCCAGGCGGCGGTCCAGGTGCAGCACGGCGAGCAGGACGACGGCGCCGGCGAAGGCGGCCAGCGCCCCGGGGACGAGCAGGCGGGCGCGCAGACGGGGACGGGCGGGTGCGGGACACAGCATGTAGGGAGACACTCCGGGACGGTTCGGCTGGTTCAGGCGCAGCCGCGCACGCTACCCGTGACCTTTCCGTGACCATTGCCGACGCGCCCGCGGTGTGACGCACGGCACCCTCAGTGGTCGCCGTCCTGGGGGATTTCGGCCGAATCCGTGAGCCGCAGCTTGCGCCGCGCCCGCTGGTAGAACGTCGTCATGCCGAGCCGGACCACCCGCGCCGCACTCGGGCGGCCGCGCAGGTCGAGCCGCTCGCCGGGGGAGACGTACCCCTCGACCTGGCCGTCGACCTCCACCGCCAGCCTGCCGCTGGTGGGCAGCAGCTCCAGCGTCACCTCGTCGTGCACCGAGAGCACCACGCCCCGGCTGTACGCCGAGTGCGGCGCCGCCGGCGTCACCAGCAGCGCCTCCACCGACGGGCTGGTGATCGGGCCGCCCGCCGAGAAGCTGTACGCCGTCGAGCCGGTCGGCGTCGCCACCACCACCGCGTCGGCCGAGTAGCTCACGAACGGCTGGCCGCCGACGCGGACGGCGACCACCGCACTGCCGTCGCCGGGCACCCGCACCACCGCGATGTCGTTGAACGCGGTGATCTTCCGCCCCTGCAGCACCGCGTCCACCGCCAGCCGCGGCTCCACGGTGAACTGGTGGTCGTCGATGGCCGAGAGCGCGCCCGGCAGGTCCGGGACGTCGACCTCGGCCAGGAAGCCGAGCTTGCCGAGGTTCACCCCGAGCACCGGCGCGCGCTGCCCGTCGGCCAGCCGCATGGCGCGCAGCATCGTGCCGTCGCCGCCCAGGCTGACCAGCAGGTCGGCCCGGCGCCCGAGCTCCTCGGCCGTCACCCCCTTCGCGGCGCAGTCGAGCCGGACGATCTCGTCCTCGATGCCGAGGACCTCGATGTTCCGGTTGCCCGCCCAGCCGAGTACGGCCTGGACGGCGGCCGCGGAGTCGCGGCGGGGGTGCAGCACGAGTCCGGCGGAGTGCATGTCAGCGGCTCCGGGCGGGCGAGGTACCGAGCGTCATGCGCTCAGTCTGCCCGCTCCCGCCGCGGGCCGCCGCGAGAACCGCAGCGCGCCGTCGTCGATGCGGCCGTGCCGGAGCTTGACGACGTCGTGGGCGTAGCTCATGCCCAGCTGCCACGGCGCCCGGGAGCCCGCCTTCGGGAACTCGTCGATCGAGCGCAGCACGTACCCGGCGTCGAAGTCCAGCAGCGGCCGCTCGGTGACCGCCGGGTCGTCGTTGACCGGCACGGCCTGGTCGTGGCCGTGCCGGTCGAGGTGCCGCAGCAGCCGGACGACGTACTCGGCGACCAGGTCCGCCTTGAGCGTCCACGACGCGTTCGTGTAGCCGATCGTGAACGCGAAGTTCGGCACGCCGCTGAGCATCATGCCCTTGTAGGCCATGGTCTCCGGCAGCTTCACCGGGTTGCCGTCCACCGACAGCTCGATGCCGCCGAAGGCCAGCAGCCGCAGCCCGGTGGCGGTGACGACGACGTCCGCTTCGAGCTCGTCGCCGGATTCGAGCCGGATCCCCCGCTCGGTGAACTCCGCGATCCGGTCGGTGACGATCGAGGCGTCGCCCCGGCGCAGCGCGCGGAACAGGTCGCCGTCCGGGACCAGGCACAGCCGCTGGTCCCACGGCTGGTACCGCGGCTTGAAGTGGGTGTCGACGGCGAACCCGGGCGGCAGCTGCTTGGCCGTGGCCTTGCGGATCAGGGCCTTCACCAGACCCGGGCGGCGCCGGCTGAGCTGGTAGATCAGCGTGCTCACCGCGACGTTCTTCCAGCGCGCGATCGGGTACGCCAGCCGCGCGCCGAGCAGCCCGCGCAGCCGGTTGGCCAGTGCGTCCTCCGACGGCAGCGACAGGATGTAGGTGGGGGAGCGCTGCAGCATGGTCACGTGCGCGGCGCGGTCGGTCATCGCCGGCACGAGGGTCACCGCGGTCGCGCCGCTGCCGATGACGACGACCTTCTTGCCGGCGTAGTCGAGGTCCTCGGGCCAGTGCTGCGGGTGGACGACGGTGCCGCGGAAGTTCCCGATGCCGGGGAATTCCGGCGTGTGGCCGCCCGCGTAGTCGTAGTAGCCGCTGCACAGGTACAGGAACTTCGCGGTGAACTCGACCGGCTTCCCGCGGTGCTCGGCCTCGACCGTCCACAGTGCGTCCTCTGTGGACCAGTAGGCGCGGATGACCTTGTGCCCGAACCGGATGTGGCGGTCGATGCCGGCCTCGGCCGCGGTGTCGCGGACGTAGCGCAGGATCGACGGGCCGTCGGCGATGGCCTTCGCGTCGGTCCACGGCCGGAACCGGTAGCCCAGCGTCTGCATGTCCGAATCGGACCGGACGCCGGGGTAGCGGAACAGGTCCCAGGTACCGCCGATCGCCTCGCGGGCTTCGAGGATCGCGTAGGTCTTGCGCGGGAACGCCGTCCGCAGGTGGTGGGCCGCGCCGACGCCGGACAACCCGGCCCCGACGATCAGCACGTCGACGTGATCGGTCATCTCAGGCCGCCTCCGTCCGCCGGGCGCGCTGCAGGACGCGGGTCAGCACGGCGTTGTAGTGGGTGGGGGTGATGCGGGCGAGCGCGTCGAACAGGTAGGCGTCCGGGCCGATCAGGATGCGGGCCTTCCCGCGGTCGACGCCCGCGTGGATGATCGCCGCCGCCTTGTCCGGCGACGTCATCGTCATGGCCTCGAACTGCGCGGCCATCTGCTCGTGGGTGCGTCCCCGTCCCGTGGGGTCGCGGCGCACCCGGCCGTTGCGCGCGATGTTCGTCGTGATGCCGCCCGGGTGGACGGTCACCGCGCGGACGCCGGTGCCCTGCAGCTCGTGCCGCAGCGACTCGGTGAAGCCGCGGACGGCGAACTTCGCGGCGCAGTACGCGCTCTGGTACGGCACCCCGAGCAGGCCGTACACGCTGGAGGTGTTCACGATCGCGCCTTCGCCCTGGTCGACGAGGATCGGCAGGAACGCCCGCGTCCCGTGCACCACGCCGCGGAAGTTGATCTCGTGCAGCCAGTCGTCGTCCTCGGGCACCGCGTCGAGCACCGACGAGGTGACCGCGACGCCGGCGTTGTTGAACACCGCGGCCAGCGGCGCCGGGAGCCACTCGCGGACCTCGGCGGCGAACCGCAGCTGGTCTTCGGCGTCGCGGACGTCGAGGACCCGGGTCAGCACCCGGCCGGACAGCGCGGCCGCGGTGGCCTTCAGGCCGTCTTCGTCGACGTCGGCCAGCGCGACCGGCGAGCCGGACCGGGACAGCCGGGTGGCCAGCGCCCGGCCGATGCCGGACGCCGCACCGGTGATCACCACCGGCCGTCCGTTCAGGCTACGGGGCCGTGACATCGCTGCTCCTCGCGTGCTTGTCCATCAGGTCGAGGATCGTGGGCCAGGCGCCTTCGGGCAGGTCGTGGCCCATGCCGCGGATGGTTTCCAGCCGGGCGCCCCGGATGGCCCGCGCGGTGGCGGCGCCGCCGGTCGGGTGGACCATCCGGTCGCGGTCGCCGTGGATCACCAGCGTGGGCGCGGTGATCTTCCGCAGCAGCGGCGTCCGGTTGCCGGACTTCATGATCGCGGCGAGCTGCCGTCCCACGCCGCCGGACGTCGGGTCGCGGTCCCAGCCGGTGCCGGCCAGCTCGCGCACGAACGCCTCGTCGAACGGGAAGCCGTGCGAGCCGATGTGCCGGAACATCCGGACCGCGCTCTCCACCGCCTCTTCGCGGGACTTCGGCGGTTTCGCGCCCATCATCCGCAGCGTCGAGAACGCCGGGCGGCCGAGCAGGCGCGAACCGGTCGTGGACATGATCGACGTCAGCGTGCGGATCCGGTCCGGGTACAGCGCCGCCGTGGTCTGCGAGATCATGCCGCCCATCGAAACCCCGGCGATGTGGGCCGTCTCGATGTCCAGGGCGTCGAACAGGCCGACCGTGTCCGCGGCCATGTCCGTCAGGTCGTACTGCTGCGCGGGGAACCGGCCGGCGAGCATGCCGGGCAGGCTCGGCGGCCGGAACCGCGGGTGGGTCGAGCGGCCGGCGTCGCGGTTGTCGAACCGGATCACCTCGTACCCGCGGCCGGCGAGCTCCGCGCAGAAGGCGTCCGGCCAGCTGTGCAGCTGCTGGCCCAGCCCGGCGACGAGCACCAGCGGCTCGGCGCCGTCGTCCCCGATCCGTTCGTAAGCCAGGGAAATCCCCCGGCCGGCGTCGGCGATCTGTTCGGTCACGAATCTCCTCCGGTGCTTCGTCGGCGCACGATCGCGCGGCCGCCCTTGGCCGGGGCGTAGGCCACGCCCCGCGAGTGCCAGCGTTCGCCGGGCTCGCTCGTCGGAACCAGCGTGAAGTCCCGCAGCAGGGTCCGCAGCACGACGCTCATCTCCATGGTCGCGAAGGCGGCGCCGAGGCAGCGGCGGGTGCCGCCGCCGAACGGGATCCACTGGTAGAGGTCCGGGCGCGCGCCGGCGAAGCGGTGCGGGTCGAAGGCGGCCGCGTGCGGGAAGACGCGGTCGTCGTCGTGGATCAGCGCGATGCTGACGAGCACCGCGTACCCCTTCGGCAGCGTCCACCGGCCCAGCCGGAAGCCGTCCTGCTTGACCTGCCGGGCGGTGAGGTCGATGACCGGGCGGGTGCGCTGGACCTCGAGGATGGTGGCGTCGAGGAGCTTGCCGTCGTCGGCCTGCAGTTCTTCCAGCAGGGCGGGGTGGCGGCGGAGGCGCTCGACGGCCCAGGCCAGCGTGGTCGCCGTGGTTTCGTGGCCGGCGGTGAGCAGGGTGAGCAGCTGGTCGGAGATCTCCTCGCGGCTGAGCCCGGACCCGTCGTCGTAGCGGGTCTGCAGCATCATCGACAGGACGTCGTCCTTCTCCCCGGCGCGGGCCTTGGCGATGAGCCGGTCGACGATGGCGTCGTACTCGCGGCGCATCCGTTCGAAGCGGCGCCACGGGTTGACGCGGCCCTTCTTCGTGATGGGCAGCACGGCCAGCCGCGAGCCGAGGGTGACGAACGGCGGGAGCAGCTCGCGCAGCTCGGCGAACTCGGCCCCTTCGGCACCGAAGACGGCGCGGAGGATGGCGTTAAGGGTGATCCGCATCATCGACGGCAGCGTGGCGAAAGCGGTGCCTTCGGGCCAGGTCGCCAGTTCGCGGACGGTTTCCTCTTCGACGATCTGCTCGTAGGCGGCGAGGCGGCGGCCATGGAACGGCGGGACCAGGAGCTTCCGCTGCCGTTTGTGCTCCTCGCCGGACAGCGCGAACATCGAGCGCGGTCCCAGCACACGCCCGAGGTTGACCTCGAGGTTGTCGACGAGCTCGGGCCCGGAGGTGAACAGCTGCTTGATCTCGGCGGGGCCGCTGATCACCACGGCGTTGCCGAAGATCGGCACGTTCACCGTGAAGGCGTCGCCGTAGCGGTCTTTGAGCCGCCGCAGGCCGCGCAGGGGCTGCGTCAGCGCGTAGGCGCCCTGGACCGCCCGTGGCGCGGTGGGCCCCGGCGGCAGGGTCGCGGGGCTTGTCATGGTCGTCATCGACCCTCCCGGAAAAGTGGTACGCGAACGTACCGTCGGTACGGTACGCCGGTGTACCATCCCGTTTCAAGAGGAGGGGTATAGCGTGATTCCCGTGGACGTCGACACCCGCCGGCACCGGCAACGCCTCCTGGACGGGCTGGCCGAGTCGATCACCGAGACGGGCTTCCGCGACACCACGGTGGCCGACGTCGTCCGCCGCGCCCGCACGTCCCGCCGGACGTTCTACGAGCACTTCTCCAGCCGCGAGGAGTGCCTGATCGCGCTCCTGGCGGAGGCGAACCGCTCGATGATCCGCCAGATCTCCGAGGCGGTGGACCCGCAGGCACCGTGGGCGGTCCAGGTCCGCCAGGCGATCGAGGCGTGGATCGCGTGCGCGGAATCCGAGCCGGCGATCACGCTGAGCTGGATCCGCGACGTCCCCGCACTCGGCGCGGCGGCCCGCGACCTGCAGCGCGACGCGATGGAGGGGTTCATCGCGATGACCCAGCGCCTGACGGACACACCGTCACTGCGCGCGGCGGGGATCAGCCCGCCGTCCCGCCAGCTGTCGATCATGCTGCTGGGAGGACTGCGCGAGCTGATCGCGACAACCGTGGAGGACGGCGGGCGGGCCGGCGACGTCACGGAAGTCGCGGTGCGGGCGTCGATCGCCCTGCTCGGCCCGGCCTGATGGGTCTGGTGAGTTCATGATCGAGATCCCGGCGGCGGCGTTGTGCGCGGAGGCCGGCGCTGCTGAAGCTGGTCGGCATGGTCGCGGAAGCCGGGGCGGCGGCCGGGAAACGGTGGGCGGCGTTGCGGTCGGTGGACCTGGCGGCTTGCCGGGCTAGGTCATGGTCGGATCGCCCAGCGCCAGTTCGGGCGGTCGCCCGTTCCGCGGGGTGGTGACCCACGCTCCGGACCGCAGCGGAGATGCCGGTGTGCCGGGCCGGGACATCTCCACACGCAGTACGCGCGCGCCGGTGACGTCCAGGTCGATGACGGCGGGTTTGCCCGCTGAGACGTCGTGTTCGGAGCGCGGGGTGCCGTCGAGCACCACGCGGACCCGGCCCACCTGGAACGGGTCCGCGGCGTCGTCGAGCACGCCGGCGACGGTGGTGAACCGCCGGTAGTTGCCGCCGAGGTCCAGTTCGACGTAGCCCGGACCGGGGGCCGGCGGTGACGTCGGGCGCAGCACGATGCTCTGCTCGTAGCGCACGCCATCGATGCCGGCGGCTTCGCGTTTCACCCCCTTGCTGGCGTGCAGCCACGGCACCTCGCTCGCGGGCTCGTGCTGCTCCTCGCGGGCCCCGCCGCGCCATCTGCCGCGGCGGGGCATCGGGTACTGGCCCTGCCCGGTGATCGCGGCGAGGAGGTCGGCCACGCCGGCTTCGGTGAACTCGTCGACGTGGTAGCGCGTCGTCGAGTGGGCGTTGAGGAAGACCGGGATCTCGTCGATCGAGCGGCCCGGCAGGACGACCGGCAGCACCCGCTCGGTTTCGCGGCGCAGGTCCCGGGTGAGGTTGTCGCGGATGATCGCCGCCTCGAACTGGGCGCCCCGGCCCTCGTGGGGCAGTGCGGTGCCGTCGGCGCGGCGCTTGTAGTCGGGGGAGGCGACGACGACGATGAAGTCCGCCTTGGTGAGCTGCTCGGTGGCCCACAGCGACCAGTCCCGGCGCACGTTGTCGTACCAGGCGTCGAGGTGGACGTCCAAGCCGATCCCGGTGCGCAGGAACGCGGCGAACCGTTCGACGAGTTTCTTGTGCTCCGGCGTGTCGTGCGAATAGGTCACGAACACCCGGGGCGCGGCACGGTCGGGCATTGGCGCCCCTTCGCGTCGAGTCGGTGAATCACCGATCTCGCCGATCGGCCATTCGCAATGCTGCCTGTCGTCTATCTGCAGCCAGCGCGTTTGTCAAGCTTTTCCGAGCAGGCGACGAATTTGTCCACCGGTGGCCAAGTATTGGCATCTTTCTGTCCGGTTTGGAGCCTTCTCCCGGCGCGCGGGCCCGGCCTAGGATGGGCCGTTGCCTGGTGGGGAGCGGTGAAGGAGCGACGGCACGCGTGTACGAGTACGACGTGTTCATCAGCTACCAGCGCGCCGGCCGGGACATTTCGGCGTGGGTGAAGAATCATTTCCGGCCCCGGCTGGCCGAAGTGCTCGACAGCAACTTCTACCGGGACGTCCGGATATTCTGCGACGACCAGGTCCGCACCGGCGCGAGCTGGGCAGGCGAGGTCCGCACCGCGCTGCTGCGCACCCGGGTGCTGGTTCCGGTGTGCTCGCCGAAGTACTTCCGGGACGAATGGTGCCTCGCGGAGTGGCATTCGATGGCGAAACGGGAAGCGCTGACCACCCGCACCCGGCCGTTGATCTACCCGGTGATCTTCTGCGACTCCCGGAACTTCCCGCCGTGGGCCCACGAGCGGCGCCTGCGGGACCTGCAGCAGTGGAACCACCCGTTCGAGCACTTCCAGGCCGCGCCGGCGTACCTCGACTTCAACGAGCAGATCCAGCAGATCGCCGGTGAGCTCGAAGACCTCATCGAACGAGCGCCGGACTGGCGGCCGGACTGGCCGGTGCACACGCCGGACCCCGAGCCGCCGGCGACGGCGCGGATACCGAGGTTCTGACCGATGCCGGGATCGGTGTTCACCTTCTACTCCTACAAGGGCGGCGTCGGCCGCAGCTTCACCCTGGCCAACATCGCCGTGCTGCTCGCCCGGTGGGGCCACCGCGTCCTCTGCCTCGACTGGGACCTGGAAGCGCCCGGCCTCGGCGACTACTTCCGGCCGCGGCTGCCGGAGCGGCCCCGCGGCGGCGTCGTCGACCTCGTCGACGACTTCCGGGCCGGCCGGTTCGCCCCCGACGCCCACGCGCTGCGGCTGCGCCGCAGCGGTGCGCTCGACTTCCTCGCGGCCGGGCGCGAGGACGAGGACTACGTCGGGCAGGTCCAGTCGATCGACTGGGAAGCCCTGTACGACGAGGGGTTCGGCGAATACCTCGAGAAGTGCCGCGAGCAGTGGACCACCGACTACGACTTCGTGCTCATCGACAGCCGCACCGGGATCTCCGACATCGGCGGCATCTGCACCGCCCACCTGCCGGACCACCTGGTGGTGCTGTTCACCGCGAACCGGCAGAGCATCCGCGGGGCGACGGAGCTCGCCGGGCGCGCGGACGCCGCGCGGAACCTGCTGCCCTACGACCGTTCGCGGCTGACCGTCCTGCCGGTGCTGTCCAGGTTCGACAGCCGGGAGGAGTACGGCCGGTCGGAGGAGTGGCGCAAGACCGTCGTCGCGGAGACGGCCGGGCTGTACGGCCCGTGGCTCGACCAGCGCGTCGCGCCGGAGACGATGTCCCGCCACCTCACGCTGCCGTACGTGTCGTACTGGAGCTTCGGCGAGCAGCTGCCGGTGCTGTCGGAGAAGACGCCGAGCGCGGACCAGATCGGCTTCGCGCTGGAGACGGTGGCGGCGGTGATCGCCTACCGCCTCGACCGCACGGACCTGCTGGCGGAGAACCGCGACGCCTACGTGGCGGCGGTGCGGGCGAGCCACCGCAAGTTCAAGCACGAACTGCGGGTCAGCATCCCGCGGTCGGTCATCGAGCCCGCCGGTGAGCTGCTCGCGGAACTGGGGAAGCGGGGCGTCCGGGCGGTGAAGTCGCTGTCGGGCGACCAGTCGATGCTGGAGCGGGCCGAGGACGACGCACGCCACCTGTGCCTGATCGTCGACGGCAAGGTGAGCCGCTGGCAGCAGGCCGAGGTCGAGCTGTTCCTGCAGCGGTCGTTCGGCCAGGACCGCCGGGTGATCCCGATCCTGACCGCGGGCACCCAGGCGGCCGGGCTCCCTGGCTACGTCGGCAACCTCCGCTACCTGCGCGTCGGCGCCCGCGGCCTGGCCGGTGTCGCCGAGGATCTGGTCGCCCAGCTGAAGGGCGGCACCCCGTCACCCGCCCCGGCCGCCGACCTGACCGCGTTGCTCGCCCAGGTCCGCGGCGCCCGGCTGCGCCCGTCCCGCTGGGACCTGGTCGCGGAGCTGCTGGCCGAGCTGCAGGCAGCGGTCGAAGCGGGCGACGACGCCCGCACGGCCGAGCTGGCGGTGGACCTGACGGTGGCGGCCAAACCCCGCACCCCCGACGCCGGCGACCACTCCCCGGCACCCCGGGAGACCCGCCGCGCGATCGACCTGCTCCTGCACGCCCTCGCCCGCACCACGACGTAGCCGAACCACCGGAAGGACCTCGGATGACCGACCGCTTGGGACACAAACAGACCGCGGCGATGTTCACGCTGATGGTGCTGGGCCGCGAGGTGCCCAACCAGGAGCTGGCGGAGGTGGCCGGCTTCACCCTCACGGGCACCGAGCGCACCGGGCTGAACAAGCTCGGCTACGTGGACAGCGAGCGCACTGGCCCGAGGCGGAGTTACGTGCACGTGCTGAGCGACAGCGGCTGGGCGTGGTGCGAAGACGAGCTGACGATGGGCGGCCCGCCACCGCAGCGCGGCCAGAGTCCTCTGGCGACGGCGCTGTACGTGGTGCTCGGGGGTTTGGCGGAGTACCTGCAGCGGGAGAACAAGCGGCTGTTCCACGTCTTCGGGCCGGCACCGAGCGCGAACGGGGCGCCGCCGGCCGACCTGGAGGGGCGCATCCGGGCGGCGTACCGCGAACTGGTGAAGGAGCCACGCGGCTGGGTCGGGCTGGTCGACCTGCGGCCCAAGCTCGGCGCGCCGGCCGCGGAAGTCGATGCCGTGCTCAAGGAGCTGAGCCGGGCAGGGAAGGCCCACCTCGTCCCGGAGGACAACCGCAAGGCACTCACGGCCGCCGACCACGAGGCCGCGATCCGCCTCGGTGGCGAAGACAACCACCTGCTCTCGATCGAGGCATAGCCATGGATGAGATGAGGGCACTGGCGAACCTGAGTTTCGATTGGGCGGACACCCCCGACCACGTTTGGCAAGATTCGCCCTACCACGTCGACGGATTGCACGTCGACGCGCTCCACGCACTCGAGACCGGGATCCGTGACGCCACCTCCAGTGATGGACCCAGCCCGGTCGGCCTTGTCCTGCAGGGCTTGAAGGGTGTCGGCAAGACCCACCTGCTGGGTTTGGTCCGGCGGCGGGTGCACCGCGCACGGGGGTACTTCTTCCTCGACGACGTCACCGCGGCCGAGGCGTTCTGGGAGAACACGGCCGAGGCGCTGCGTCAGGGTCTGGCGCGGCCGGATGACTCGGGTGAGTCGCAGCTGAGGAGGTTCTTGCTCCGGGTGTGCCTGCGGGCTCAGGTCGATGCCGAGGTCGAGGCGAGGATCCGGCACGGCCGCGGGCTGACCGTCGAAGATGTCGAGGCTTTCGTCGACGGGGTGGCGAAGCTCGACGAAATGGTCGCCGACGAATGCGGGGACACCGCCCGGGCTCTCGTGCTGATCGCGAGCCGGGACCGGAAGGACAAGTACATCGGTGAGGATTACCTGGACGGTGATACCGAGCTGACCTCCGAAGCCCGCCAGTGGAACATCTACTCGCGACCGAAACCTTCCCGGACGCTCGTCCGGGAGATCACCCGGCTGCTCGCTCTCACCGGCCCGGTCGTGATCGCCGTGGACCAGCTGGACACCCTGATTTCGCGGTCGGTGAAGCGAACACAGGAGATCGGGGACAGCGCCGAGGAAGACCTGCTCGTGGCTCGGATCGCGGACGGGCTCATGGGCCTGCGGGAGGTCACCCGCAAGACCCTCACCGTGCTGGCCTGCCTGCCGAGCACCTGGACGCAGATCAAGACGAAGGCGGCGGGTACCGTTCCCGACCGCTTTCGCGAGGCGACCGCACTCGGCCGGATCACCGATGCCGAAGTGGGTCGTGCGCTGGTGGCGAAACGGCTCGGGGTGGCCTACGAGGCCATGGACTTCAGCCCGCCGCACGCGACCTGGCCGGTTGCGCCGGAAGCGTTCGCCGAACCGTGGGAGCAGTGGACCCCGCGGCAGCTGCTCAAGCGCATCGGCGCCCACATCGACGGGTGCCTGCGGGCGGGCGAAGCCAAGGAACTCCTTTCCTTCGACGAGAAGGCTCCGCTGCCGGTCGCTCCGGCGCGCACCGCGGTCGAGAACGACCGGTTCGCCGAGCTCGACGCCGAATTCGAGAAGCTGCAGGCCGAAGTCGACCCCGGGAAGCTGCTCGCCGAGTCCCTCGTGGACCGGGTGATGCCGGGGCTGCTCTCCGCGGCCCTGCGGTGCTGGGTCACCGAGGTCGGCGACGACGACATGGAGTGGTCGTGCGAGCGCCAGGCCGGCCTGAGCGAAGTGCACGCCTGGCTGACCCGGACCCTCGACGAGGCAGCGGACCTGCAGGAGCACTGGGTCTTCCGCGCAATCGCGGCCCGCGACCCGCGGGCCGCGCTGAGCCGGTTCCGGAAGGCCCGGTCCGAGGCGGGCCAGCGGCAGGGCGTGGACAACCGGCACCTGGTCATCCTGCGCGACGCCTGGGGACGCGGAGCCAAGACGCGCGAAGAGGTCGAGAAGTTCACGGCCGCGGGCGGCCGGACGATCCGGCTCTCGGACGCCGACGTGCGGACCTTCTGGGCGCTGCAGAAGATGCTCGGCAACGGCGGCCGCGAGCTGCACGAGTGGCTCATCGACCGGCGGCCCGCCAGCCGGTCGGACCTGTTGTCCACTGTCCTGCCCGAACAGCCCTCGGCCAACGAGAAGGCCGGCGGGGAAACCCACCCGCCGCCGGGGGATGAGGAAATCACGCTCGGGACCGTCGTCGGGTCGGGGGAGCCCGTGCGGATCGAACTCTCCGCGCTGCGCAAGCACGCGGCCGTCTTCGCCGGTTCCGGGTCCGGGAAGACCGTGCTGCTGCGGCGGATCGTCGAGGAGTGCGCCTTGCGCGGGGTGTCCGCCATCGTCCTCGATCCCAACAACGACCTCGCCCGGCTCGGGGACACCTGGCCCGAACCGCCCGGTGGCTGGACGAACGGCGATGCCGAACTCGCCCGGCAGTACCTCGCCGGCACCGACGTCGTCGTCTGGACGCCCGGGCGGGCCACCGGGCGGCCGCTCGCCTTCCGGCCCCTGCCCGACTTCGCCGGCGTTCTCGACGACACCGACGAATTCACCGCCGCCGTCGAGGTCGCCGTGGCGACGCTCGCCCCTCAGGTGCGGCTGACCGGGGCCACCGCGAAAGCGAACATCGGGCTGGCCGTGCTCCGGCAGGCCGTCGTCCACCACGCGAAGACCGGGTCACGCAGCCTGCCCGACCTCGTCGAGCTGATGTCCGACCTGCCCGAGGACGTCAGCAACCTCAACGACGCCAAGCGCATCGCCGCCGACCTGGCCGAAGTCCTCAAGGCCGCGATGGTCAACGACCCGCTCTTCGCCGGCGGCGGAGAGCCCGTCGACCCCGGCACGCTGCTCACCCCGGCCGGCGGCAAGCGGGCGCGCGTCTCCGTGATCAGCTTCGTCGGGCTGCCCGCCGAGGAACAGCGGCAGAACTTCGTCAACCAGCTGCAGATGGAACTGTTCGCCTGGATCAAACGCCACCCCGCCGGCGACCGGCCGCTGGGCGCGCTCTTCGTCATGGACGAGGCCCAGACGCTGGCGTCCTCCGGGAGCCTCACGGCCAGCACGCGCAGCACCATCGTGCTCGCGTCCCA
Source organism: Amycolatopsis sp. NPDC004169 (assembly GCF_040610315.1). NCBI lineage: Bacteria > Bacillati > Actinomycetota > Actinomycetes > Pseudonocardiales > Pseudonocardiaceae > Amycolatopsis > Amycolatopsis sp. NPDC004169. Next base: position 130,073 of record NZ_JBEXMD010000017.1, on the reverse strand, counting down.
GGCCCGCAAGTACGGCCTCGGCCTGCTGTTCGCCACGCAGGCGCCCAAGGGGCTGCACAACCAGGTGGTCGGCAACGCGATGACGCAGTTCTTCGGCCGCCTCAACAGCCCGGCCCAGATCGCCGCGGCCAACGAACTGGCCAGGGCGAAGGGCAGCCCGGTCGCGGACATCTCGCGGCTCGAACGAGCGCAGTTCTACGTGGCGGGGGAGGCGTTCGGCTTCCGCCAGGTGGCGACGCCGCTGTGCCTGTCCCACCACCCGGCCAGCCCGCTGCGGCTGGAAGAGGTGATCGCGCGGGCGAAAGCAGGCTGAGGGCGGTCGATCCGGGCGGGGTTCGTTCGACGCGTGGGTGAAGCGCACCCGGCCCGAGGAGTCCCCGATGATCCGCCTCTCCATGTCCATGTCGCTCGACGGCTTCATCGCGGGCCCGGACGACCGTCCGGGCCAGGAGCTGGGCCGCGGCGGCGGCCGGCTCTTCGACTGGCTGGACGACCGCCACGGCGACGGCCCCAGCGGGCAGGTCTACCGCGAGGCGCTGGCGACCGGCGCGCTGATCTCGGGCCGCCGGACCTACGAGCTGGCCGGCCGCTGGGGCGGCGACCACCACGACGGCGTGCCGATCCACGTGCTGACCCACCACGTGGACCCGGCCGACCGGCCGCCGGGCAGCGCGCGCTACTACACCGATGTCGTTGCGTGCGCCGAAGAAGCCCGCGCGGCCGCGGGCGACCGGGTCGTCATGGTGCACGGCGCGGGCGCCGCGCAGGCGCTGCTGCGGGCCGGCCGGCTGGACGAGGTGGAGATCCACCTGCTCCCGGTGCTGCTCGGCGAGGGACGCCGACTGTTCGAGGGCACCGGACCCGCCGGGTTCGAGCTGCTGCGGCAGCTGCCGGACCGCGACGTGCTGCACCTGCGGTACGCCGTGCGCCGCTGAGAAGCCGCGGCGCACGGCGGCGCGGGTCAGTCCGCTTCGGGGAAGTGGATGTCCGTGACGTACACGTCGACGACCTCGACGTCCAAGCCGAGGAACTGCTCGACGGCGTCGATCACCGCGACGCGGATCTGCTCGCCCAGCGCCTTGACCGCGTGGCCGAACTCGATCACCACCGGGATCGTCACCCAGGCGACCTCGTCGGCGAGCTCGACCGTGATGCCGTCCTCGGCGACGCTGTGCACGCCCGCGGTCTGCGCGGCGATCCGCACGACGATCTTGCCGACCACCCCGTCGGCGATCGTGGTGCTGCCGCGGGATCCCGCGGCGGGGCGGGCCGCCGCCGGCTCCGCCTCGGCAACCGGCTCGGCTGCCACGGTTTCGGCTTCCGCCGGCTCGGTCTCGGTCACCGAGGCGGTCTCGGCCGCCGGCTCCGCTTCGGCGACCGGCTCTTCCGCCGCAACGGCTTCGGCTTCCGGCTCGGCGTCGGTCTCGGCAACGTCCTCGGCGACGTCGTCGTCAGCGACGTCGTCCTCAGCGGAGTCCTCCTCGGCGGAGTCCACGTCCGCTTCGGCGGAGTCCTCTTCGGTGTCCTCGGCGACCGCCTCCTCGTCGGCCCCGGTGACCTCCTCGTCGCTCGCCTCGGCGGCATCGTCGGTGCCGGCTTCGGACTGGTCCTCCACGGTTTCCGCGGCGGCTTCGGCCTCCGGTGCGGATTCCGTCTCCTCGACGACGGCCGCCTCGTCGGTCCCGGGAGCGCTTTCGGCGGGCGCCTCGGCGACCACCGGTGCCGGCTCGACCGTGCCGTAGGCGTACCCGGCCGAGCCGGTGTTTTCGTTCTTGGGGCGGCCGAAGATGCTGTTGATGACGTCGGACATGGTTTCCCTTTCCGGGAGCGACGACTACCTGTGGGGACTGGAGACGGCGACATGTTAGGGGACGACCCGTGACGCGCGTCACTGGGCCCCTGTCTTCGAGACTCGCTTGTGTCCCAACAGATATCCGGCTGATCACCGTGCGTCAGACCGAGGTCGGCTGTCGGTGATCAGCCGGGGGAAACCACGTCCGGGAATTGTCTTCTTTTTGGCGCTTGACGATTTCTACCCGTCGTTCCGGAAAAGGACGGCCGGAACGCTCGAGCCGAGGGCCCGGTAGCCCGCCGGGTTGAGGTGCAGGTGGTCCCCGGTGTCGTAGGCCGGCAGCAGCCGGGTCGGCGAAGCGGGATCACGGGCCACCTTGTCGAAATCCAGCAGCGCGTCGAAGTGGCCCGGCTGGCGGATCCACGCGTTCACCCGCTGACGTGCTTCCTCCCGCATCGGGTCGTCGTAGCCGGTGTTGCCGCCGAACGGCGTGATCGTGGCACCGTACACGCGGATGTCCTGGGCGTGGGCGCGGACCAGGATCTGGTCGTAGGCGTCGATCAGCTGGTCGGCGACGGCCAGTGCGTCGGCCGGGGCCGCGGTGCCGATGTCGTTCACGCCCTCGAACACGATGGCCCACGAAACCCCGCTGGTGGCCAGCAGATCGCGGTCCAGCCGGGCCAGCACGTTCGGGCCGAGGCCGTCCTGCAGCACGCGGTTGCCGCCGGCCGCCTGGTTCACCACGGACACCCCGGGCAGGCGCGCGGCGAGCACGTTGGGCCAGCGGTCGTTGCCGTTCGTGGTCGAGCCGCGGCCGTCGGAGATCGAGTCGCCGATCACCGCCACCGCCGAGGCCGGGGACAGCACCTCGACGCCGCTGAGGAAGTACCAGTGGTCGACCGGGGTCGCGCCCGGCAGCTCGAGGTCCGTCACGTGGTTGCCCGCCAGCAGGTACGACGTCGTCCGCGAGCCCGGGTGCGAGGTGATCGACGTCGTTGCCTGGCCGTGCGCGAGGTAGGCCGTCACGGCGATGTTCTCCAGCGACCGCACCGGGAAGGGCAGCGGGTCCGACACCACCTGCGCGCCCTGCGGGACCGTCGTCGACGGCTTGCCGTGGAAGGTCACCGGGAGGACGCTGCCCGGCACGATCCCGGAGACACCGGCGGCGCCGGCCGCCGGACGCGCCACCGACACGGCCGTCAGCGGCAGCGGCGAGCCGCCGAAGGCGTTGGAGAACCGCAGCCGGATCCGCGGGCCGCCGACGGTGACCTGGGCCGTTTCGCGCAGGGTCGCGTCGTCGAGCACCCGGTCGGAGCCGGTGAACGGCGCCGGCGGCAGGTTCCCCGGCTCGGTCAGCTGCGGCATCGACGTCCACGTCGCCACCCAGTGCGACGGCGCGGGACGGGCGGACGCGCCGACGAAGAGCACGGTCAGCGCGGCCAGGACGGCGAGCACCAAGGGGCGTCTCACAACGAGAACTCCGGGGTCAGGACCCGGTCCGCGCCGACGATCCGGCGGGGCCCGGTCAGCGTGCAGTGCAGGGTCGCGACGATCTCTTCGCTCGAGGTGCCCACCCGCAGCTCGACGTCACCGGGGTCGACCTGGCGCTGCCGCGCGCGGCCGGTGTAGGACGTCAGGTCGGCGTGCAGGCCGATCTCCAGGACGCAGGTTTCGCCGGGCGGCAGGGTGATCCGGCGGGCCGCGATGAGCTGGCGCTCCGGCCGCGCCACCTCGGCCACCGGGTCGTGCAGGTAGACCTGGACGACTTCGGACGTCTCGCGCTCGTGGTCGTTGCGCAGCGTCACCCGCACCCGGCAGACGCCGTCGGTCGGCCAGAGCGAGCCCGTCGCGCTGACGTCCAGCCAGGTCGCCGGGGTGTAGGACAGCCCGTGCCCGAACGGGAACAACGGCGACGGATCCACAGTGGACACCTCGCTGCTCCGGCCGAGCGGCGCGGCCAGGTAGGTCGACGGCTGGCTCGCCCCGGCCGCCGGGAAGCTCACCGGCAGCCGCCCGGCCGGGTCGATCCGGCCGCTGAGGACGTCGGCCAGCGCCCCGGCCCCTTCTTCGCCCGGGTAGAACCCGCAGACCACCGCGGCGAGCCGGGGGAGCTGCCGGGACAGCTCGTACGGCCGCCCCGAGAGCAGGACGAGCACCACCGGCTTGCCCGTGTCCAGCAGCGCGTCCAGGAGTTCCTCCTGGCGCCCCGGCAGCCGCAGGTCGGCCGCGTCGCAGCCTTCGCCGGACGTCCCGCCGCCGAACAGCCCGGCCCGGTCGCCCAGCACGGCCACGCACACCGACGCGCCCTCGCACGCGGCCACGGCCTGCGCGATCCCCTCGTCGTCGCCGCCGGTGACCGGGCAGCCCAGCGCGTAGGTGACGTCGTAGGCCGAGCCGAGCGCCTCCAGCACGGTCGGCACCGAGACGCCGAACGGGACGTCGGGGTGGTGGACGCCGACGTGCAGCGGGAAGGAGTAGCAGCCGAGCATCGCGCCCGGGGTGTCCGCGCGCGGCCCCACCACCGCGACCCGGGTGCCCGTGGCCAGCGGCAGTGTCCCGTCGTTGTGCAGCAGCACGATCGAACGCTCGGCCACCTCGCGGGCCAGTGCCCGCGACTCCGCGTCGTCGAGGTCGATCTCGTCGGGGACCTCCGGGGCCCACCCCGCGTCGAGCAGGCCCAGCTCGCACTTCTGGCGCAGCACGCGTTCGAGGGCGCGGTCGACGGCGGCGACATCGACCGCGCCCCCTTCCACCGCGGCGAGCAGTGGCTCGCCGTAGCAGTCCATGGTCGGCAGCTCGACGTCGATGCCCGCGGTGATCGCCTGCGCGGCGGCGTCGGCGCGGTCGCCCGCGACCCCGTGCAGGCGGTGCAGGAACGCCACCGAGAAGTAGTCGGCGACCACGGTGCCGTCGAACCCGTAGGTGTCCCGCAGGAGATCGGTCAGCAGGGCCGGGTCGGCGGCGGAGGGCAGGCCGTCGGTGTCGGTGTAGGCGTTCATCACCGACCGGGCGCCGGCACGCAGCGCCTGCTCGAACGGCGGGAGCAGGACGTCGGCGATTTCGCGCGGGCCCGCCGAAACCGGCGCGAGGTTGCGCCCGGCGCGGGAGGCGGAGTACCCGACGAAGTGCTTGAGCGTGGCGACCACGCCGGCCGATTCGAGGCCGGCCACGTACGCGCTGCCGATCGTCCCGACCAGGTAGGGGTCTTCGCCGATGGTTTCCTCGACCCGCCCCCAGCGCAGGTCGCGGGCCACGTCGAGGACCGGCGCGAGACCCTGGTGCACCCCGAGGTCGCGCATGGTCCGCCCGATCTTCGCCGCCATCTGGCGCACCAGGTCGGGGTCGAAGGTCGCGCCCCACGACAGCGGCGCCGGGTAGATCGTCGCTTGCCACGCGGCCAGCCCGGTCAGGCATTCTTCGTGCACCACCGCGGGAATCCCGAACCGGCCGCTGGCGACGATCTGCCGCTGGGTGCGGGCGAGGCTGTGCGCCCCGATCACCGGGTCGACCGGCCGGGTGCCGAACGCGCGGGTCAGCTGCCCGATCCCGTGCCGGACCAGTTCGTCGAAGTCGACCGCCGCGTCGACGAAATCGTGCTGGTGCGGGGCCATTTCGCCGCCGGAGTCGATGCCGACCCAGACCCCGTAGAGCTGGGCGAGCTTTTCGCGCAGGGTCATCCGGGCCATCAGGGCCCGGACGCGTTCGCCCGGGTCGGCCGCGGGGTCGCGCCACGGCTCTCCGGCCGTGGTGGGCTGCGTGGTCAAGGCAGGTCCGCCCTTCGTCTGTGAAGGAGTGAGCAGGAGGGAACGGTCAGAGGAGGGCGCGCGTCGAGCGCCGCACCACCAGGCCGGTGTCGAGCGTGACGTGGGTCCGCTCGACCTCGTCGCCGTTGATCAGCGCGATGAGCATGCGGATGGCCCGGTGCCCCATCTCGCGGATCGGCTGGTCCACTGTGGTCAGTGGCGGGCTGCAGAGCGCCGACTCGGGCACGTTGTCGAAGCCCACCACGGAAAGGTCGTCGGGCACGGCCAGCCCGAGCTCGCGGGCCGCGTCCACGGTCGCGATGGCCGAGATGTCGTTCGCGGCGAACACCGCGGTCGGCCGGTCGGGGCCGGTGAGCAGGGCGTGCGCCGAGGCGGCGGAGATCTCCGGGTCGTACGCGCCGATCCGGATCAGGTCTTCGTCGGGCGTGATGCCGGCGGCCGTCAACGCGCGCAGGTACCCCGTTTTCCGCAGTTCGGCCGACTGCAGGTCCGGCCGTCCGGCGAGGAAGGCGATCCGCCGGTGCCCCAGGTCGAGCAGGTGCTCGGTGGCCAGCTGCGCCCCGCGCAGGTTGTCGGAGTCGATCGTCGGCAGGTGCGACGGCCCGGTGTGCGGGTCGACGGCGACGACCGGCGTGCCCGGGACGACGTCCAGCGAAACGGTGGGGGTGACCAGCACGGCGCCGTCGACCAGAGTCCCGCTCAACCGGGACAGGTAACGCTTCTCCCAGCCCAACGGGTCTCCCGTGCGCCCGCCCGCGGAGTAGACGACGAGTTCGAAACCGCTGCCGCGGATGGCGTCCGCCGCACCCTTGAGCAGCTCCGTCGAGAACGGCTCCAGGTCGGCGACCAGGATGCCGATGACGTTCGTCCGGTGGTTTCTCAGGCTCTGCGCCACCAAGCTCGCTTCGTAACCGAGCTCTTCGATCACGGCGCGGACTCGGGCGAGCGTCGCGGCGGAGACGCCGTAGCGCTCGTTGATCACCTTCGAAACCGTGGCCACCGAGACGCCGGCCCGGGCGGCGACGTCACGGATGGTCACCCTGGAACTGGGCTGCATCGGCTCAGACTAGCCATAGAAAACGTTATCGACAACGATTGACACGGCATTTGTCCCGGGAGCAGACTCTTCGCCAACCCGGGCGCGGAAGCCGCCCCGTCCAACTCGGCCGAAGTCGTCAGGAGTGGACCCACGATGTTTGTGAAACGCCGCAAGACCGTTCTCGCCGCGCTGGCGGCCGTCGTCCCGCTCGCGCTCGCCGCGTGCAGCGGTGGTGGAGGCGAAACCCCCGCGCAGCCGAGCGGCCCGGTCACCTTGACCTGGTGGCACAACGGCACCACCGATCCGATCAAGTCGGTCTGGGCGCAGGTCGTCCTCGACTACCAGAAGGCGCACCCCGAGGTCACGATCAAGGCCCAGCCGCTGCAGAACGAGGACTTCAACACGAAGGTGCCGCTCGCCCTGCAGTCGGCCGAGCCGCCGGACATCTACCAGTCCTGGGGCGCCGGCGACCTGGCCGGGCAGATCACCTCGGGCAAGGTCGCCGACATCACCGGCGACACCAAGTCGTGGATCGAGCAGGCCACCGGCAAGTTCGGCGAGAAGTGGCAGGTCGACGGCAAGCAGTACGGGGTGCCGTTCACGCAGCACTTCGTCGGCTTCTGGTACCGCAAGGACCTGTTCCAGCAAGCGGGCATCACCACCCCGCCGAAGACCATGGACGAGCTGAACGCCGCCGTCACCGCGCTGAAGGCCAAGAACATCGCGCCGATCTCCGTCGGCGGCAAGGACCGCTGGCCGGATGCCTTCTACTTCAACTACTTCGCCATCCGCGAATGCTCGACCACGGTGCTCCAGCAGTCGGTGAAGGCGGTCAAGCTCGAGGACCCGTGCTGGACGAAGGCCGGCCAGGACCTGAAGAACTTCCTGGACACCCAGCCGTTCCAGACCGGGTTCGCCGGCACGCCCGCCCAGCAGGGGGCGGGCAGCTCCGCCGGTCTCGTCGCCAACGGTAAGGCCGCGATGGAACTGCAGGGCGACTGGGAGCCCGGCACGATGTCGTCGCTGACCGAGGACAAGGACCTGGACTCGAAGATCGGCTGGTTCCCGTTCCCGACCGTGGCTGGCGGCCAGGGCGACCCGGCGGCCGCGCTCGGCGGCGGTGACGGTTTCGCCTGCACCACCCGTGCTTCCAAGGCCTGCACGGCCTTCCTGCAGTACCTGGTCAGCGAGCCGGTGCAGACCGAGCTCGCCGCGAAGGGGACCGGCCTGCCGGTGAACGCCGTGGCCGCGAAGTCGCTGAAGACCGACGTGCTCCGGCAGGTCAACGACTACGGCACGAAGGCGCCGTACGTGCAGATGTACTTCGACCGGGCGTTCCCGACGGCGGTCGGCGCCGCGCTGAACGACGCGGTGGCCAACTTGTTCGCCGGCCAGGGCACCCCCGAAGGCATCGTGACCGCCGTCAACCAGGCCGCGGCGGGCAACAAGTGACCACGGCGACGACTCCGGCGCGGGCGGCGGCGCGGCCGCCCGCGCCGGCGGTCCCCGCCCGGGCGAAACGCTCCGGCCTCGGCAAACGCCTGGAGCTGGTCGTGCTGCTCGGCCCGGCCCTGCTGGTGTTCGCCGGGTTCGTCCTGGTGCCGATCGGGATCGCCGCGTTCTACAGCCTGTTCAAGTGGAACGGCTTCGGCGCCCTCGACGACTTCGTGGGCTTCGACAACTACGCCGACGCGTTCAACGGCACGGTGTTCCAGAGCGCCATCGTGCACAACCTGATCATCGCCGGGTTGTCCATCGTGGTGCAGCTGCCGCTGTCGATCGGGCTGGCGATGCTGCTCAACCGGAAGCTGAAGGGCCGTGCCGTCCTGCGCGCCCTGGTCTTCGCCCCCTACGTGCTGTCCGAGGCGATCACCGCGGTCATCTGGTCGCTGATGCTGCAGCCGGGCGCGTTCGCCGACCAGGTGCTCAAGGCCGTGGGGCTGGGCGGTGCCGTCCACCAGTGGCTGGCCGACCCCGGCATCGTGCTCTACACGCTGTTCGCGGTGATCACCTGGAAGTACATCGGCTTCGGCATCATCCTGCTGCTCGCCGGCCTGCAGGGCGTGCCCGCCGAACTGCGCGAAGCCGCGGCGCTCGACGGCGCGTCGGCGTGGCAGACGACCCGGCACGTGGTGCTGCCGCTGCTCGGCCCGACCATCCGGATCTGGATCTTCCTGTCGGTGATCGGCTCGCTCCAGCTGTTCGACATCGTCTGGATCATGACCACCGGCGGTCCGGCGAACGCCTCGACGACGATGGCGACCTACCTGATCGACCACGGCTTCAAGCGCTACGAGTTCGGGTTCGGCTCCGCGGTCGCGGTGATCCTGTTCGTCATCTGCTTCCTGTTCGCCCTGCTGTACCAGCGGTTCGCGCTCCGCCGCGACACCCAGGGCGCCCTGACCAGGATGGTGGGCTGATGCGCTCCGGCAAGTTCGGCCTGTCGATGGGCTACCTCGCGGCGATCGTCGTCGTCGGCGTGACGGTCGTGCCGCTGCTGTTCGTCGTGCTCGGCGGGTTCCGCACCAACGCCCAGATCAACTCCGACCCGGCCGGGCTGCCGGGCCCGTGGGTGACCGACAACTACGCCTCGGTCCTGGGCTCGAGCGCGTTCTGGACGTTCCTGGGCAACAGCGCGCTGATCGCGGTCATCGCGACCGCGCTCGCGGTCGCGCTCGGGTCGATGGCCGGGTACGCCCTCTCGCGATACCAGTTCAAGGGCCGCGAGGCGTTGTACACGCTGTTCACCATCGGCCTGCTGTTCCCGCTGACGGTGGCGACGCTGCCGCTGTACCTGTGGCTGCGCCAGCTGGGCATGCTGGAGAGCTTCTGGGGCGTGGCGATCCCCGAGGCGGCGTTCTCGCTGCCGGTGACGATCGTGATCCTGCGGCCGTTCATGCACGCGATCCCGGGCGAGATCGAGGACGCGGCCGTGCTCGACGGCACCACCAGGCTCGGGTTCTTCTGGCGCATCCTGCTGCCGCTGTCGACGCCCGCGCTGACCACGGTCGCCGTGCTGGCCTTCGTGACCAGCTGGAACGCCTACCTGCTGCCGCTGCTGGTGTTCAACGACTCCGGGCACTTCACGCTCCCGCTCGGCGTCGCGATGTTCCAGTCCCAGTTCTCCCAGGACACCGCCAGGGTGCTCGCGTTCACGGCCTTGTCGGCGATCCCGGCGCTCGCGTTCTTCGTGCTCGCCGAACGGCGCATCGTCGGCGGGCTGACCGGATCCGTGAAGGGCTGACTCAGGAGGTCTCCCGTGCCGTCCGAGGTACATCGTCGTACCTTCCTGCAACTACTCGCCGTGGCCGGTGCGGCCGGTTCCGTAGCCGCGCCGGGCCTCGCCGAGGCGGGAACCGGTTTCCCGTTGGTGTCGCGGGGAAAGGCCGCGACGATCGTGGTCGGCTCGGGTGATTTCCCCGGCGTGCGGCGGGTCGCAGCCGACCTGGCGGCCGACGTCGAGCGCGTCACGGGTGTGCGGCCCGCGGTGTCGTTCGACGTCGTGCCGGCGCGGGGCCCGGTCGTCGTGGTCGGCACCCTGGGCCACAGCCCGCTGGTCGACGGCTTGGTCGCGGCCGGGAAGCTCGACGTCACCGGGATCGCCGGGAAGTGGGAGACGTCGCTGAGTCAGGTCGTCGACGGCCGCCTGGTGCTCACCGGCAGCGACCAGCGCGGGGCGATCTACGGCGTCTACGAGGTGTCACGGCGCATCGGCGTCTCGCCCTGGTACTGGTGGGCGGACGTGCCGCCGCGGCGGCAGGCGGAACTGCACCTGCCGGGCGGGCGGTTCAGCCTTGGCACCCCGCACGTCAAGTACCGCGGGTTCTTCATCAACGACGAGAATCCCGCCCTCGGCACCTGGGCCCCGGCCTTCTTCGGGCCCGGTCAGGCGCCCGGGTTCCCGAACGGCTTCAACCACCTCTTCTTCGCCAAGGTCTTCGAGACCATGCTCCGGCTGCGGGCCAACTACCTCTGGCCGGCGGTGTGGGGGCGGGCGTTCGCCGAGGACGACCCGCTCAACCACGCCACGGCCAAGGAGTACGGCATCGTCATGGGCACCTCGCACGAGGCGCCGATGATGCGCGGGATCGAGGAGTGGAACCGGCACGCGGTGCCCGCGGTCCGCGACGCGGCCGGGACCATCACCACCCCGGGCCACGACCCGTACGGCGGCACGGGGGAGTGGAGCTTCCGCCGCAACGGCGAGGCCATCAAGGCCTACTGGACCGACGGGATCCGCCGGATGGCCCGCGAGGACTTCGAAGGCGTCGTCACGCTGGGCATGCGCGGCAACGGTGACGTCGGCCTGCCCGACGGCGACGGCATCGAGCTGATGCAGGAGATCATCGCCGCCGAGCGGGAGATCCTGGCGCGCGAGCTCTCGACGGACGTCCCGCAGGTCTGGACGCTCTACAAGGAAGTCCAGCGGTACTGGGCCAAGGGCCTGCGCCCGCCGGACGACGTCATCGTCGTGTTCACCGACGACAACTGGGGCAACATCCGCAAGATGCCCGACCTCTCGCTGCCACCGCACCCGGGTGGGTACGGGCTCTACTACCACTTCGACTACGTCGGCGGCGGCCGCAACTACAAGTGGGTCGACACCGCGCTGCTCGCGAACACGTGGGAGCAGCTGCACCAGGCGTACGCCTACGGCAACGACCGGCTGTGGGTGGCCAACGTCGGGGACATGAAGGGCAACGAGCTGCCGCTGCAGTTCTTCCTCGACTACGCCTGGGATCCCGCCGCGCTGCCGGCCGAGCGGCTGTCCACATGGGAGCAGCAGTTCGCCGCGGAGAACTTCGGCGCGGCCCTGGCCGCGGAGATCGCCGGGGTGCTGCACGACTACGGGCGGCTGCAGTCCCGCCGCAAGCCTGAGCTGCTCAACCGGCGGATCACCGTGGACGCCGCCGGCACCATCACCTACGACGACCGGATGACGCCGTTCAGCCTGGTCGGCTACCGGGAGCTCGACCGGGTCACCGACGAGTGGCACGACCTCGCGCAGCGGGCCTTGAAGATCGGCGCGCGGCTGCCGAAAGCCTTTCAGGACGCCTACTACGAGCTGGTGCAGTACGCGACCCAGGCGACGGCGAACCTGTACGCGCTGCGCCGCGCGGAGTTCACCAACCTGCTGTACGCGGCGCAGGGCCGGGCTTCGGCGAACGCATTGGCCGCCGTGACGGAGGCCCGCTTCGCCGACGACCTGGCGCTGGCGGAGAAGTACAACACCGGCATCGCCGGCGGGAAGTGGAAGGGCTTCCAGACCCAGCCGCACATCGACTACGGCGACGTCGAGCGCTACGGCCCGAACGCGCCGTGGCAGCAGCCGGAGAAGGACAACGTCGCCCTGCCGGACGTCATCTTCCCGGCGGTGAAACGCCTCGAGCTGCCCGCCGCCGCGTCGCTGGGGGTCGCGGTCGACGGCTCGGCGGACGCGTGGCCGGGCACCGCGGGACGGCCGGTGCTGCCGGAGTTCAGCCCGTACCAGAGCGCACCACCGCAGTACGTCGACGTCTTCAACCGGGGCCGGACGCCGTTCCGCTGCACCGTGACGACGGGCGCGCCGTGGGTGCTCGTCGAGCCGCGGGGCGGCCGCGTGGAGGAGGAGCTGCGGATGACCGTGCGGATCGACTGGGCGCGGGTGCCTGCCGGCACCACGACCGTGCCGATCACGGTGTCGGGCGCGGGGAGTTCGGTCGCGGTGGACGCCGTCGTGCGCAACCCGCAGCTGCCGCCCCGGTGGCGGCGGGGATTCATCGAGGCCGGCGGGTACGTGTCGATGGAGGCCGAGCACTGCAGCGCCAACGTCGGCACGGCGGACGTCGGCTGGCGGCGCATCCCGGACCTCGGACGGACCGGCGCGGGGATGACCCCGTTCCCGGTGACGGCGGCGAGCCGCGCACCGGGGACGGGGCCGCGCCTGGAGTACCGGATGACGTTGTTCACCACCGGGCCGGTGACGGTGTGGGCGTTCCTGTCCCCGCGCAGCAACGTGCTCCAGGGCGACGGGCTGCGGTACGCCGTGGCGTTCGACGACGCCGAGCCGCAGGTCGTGAACATCACCACGGCGACAGGCGCGGACGACACGGCCATGAACCGCCAGTGGGAGCGGACGACGTCGGACAACGTGAACCTGACGGCGACGCGGCACGTGATCGGGGCACCGGGCCCGCACGTGCTGAAGTTCTGGATGGTCGACCCGGCGGTGATCGTGCAGAAGCTGGTGGTCGACACCGGGGGACTGCAGGCGAGCTACCTGGGACCGCCGGAGAGCACCCGGTGGCCGTGGTGAGAGCGGCGACGGGACACCGCCCGCCGGGGGCGCCCCCCGTTTTCCACTCTACCGGCGGGCACCGACGATTCCGGCGCCCGGAGGTGGCTGAACGACAGCCGGCGCCGCGCCCGCCGGCCGTGGATCAGCTCCGTGTCCTAGCTCGCTCCGCCGGTCAGCACCCGGTAGCCCCGGTGGGCCGGTGCCGCCGTGCTGTGCCGGACCACCAGGCTGGTCGCCAGCTCCAGGCGGTGGCTCTCCGGGTCCACGCCGCGGGCCAGCGAAATCGCCAGCCGGGCGCCGGCCGCCGCCATCTCCTGCAGGGGCTGGCGGACCGTGGTCAGCTCCGGGGTCAGCCAGCGGGCGATCGGCAGGTCGTCGAAGCCCACCACCGAGAGGTCGTCCGGGATGCGCAGACCCGCGTCACGAGCCGCCTCGTACACGCCGAGTGCCTGCAGGTCGCTGCCGGCGAACACCGCCGTCGGCCGGTCCGGGAGGGTGAGCAGTGAAGCCAGTTCACGGTAACCGGCCCGGACGTGGAAGTCGCCGCGGCGCACCAGCGCCGGGTCGAACGCCAGGCCGGCCGTCTCCAGTGCCGTGCGGTACCCGTCGATCCGGGCCCGGCTGCACAGCACCCCTTCCGGCCCGCCGATCATCGCGATCCGGCGGTGGCCCAGCTCGATCAGGTGCCGGGTGGCCGTCAGCCCGCCCTGCCAGTTGGTCGCTCCGATCGAGGGCGTCTCCGGTCCCGGCGCACCGGCCGGGTCGACCACCACCAGCGGGATGTCCCGGGCCCTCAGCTTCGCCAGCTGCCCGCCGGTGAAGTCCGAGCACACCGAAACGATGCCGACGGGCCGCCGGGCGAGGACGCTCTCCAGCCAGCTCTGCCCGGGCGTGTGGCGGCCGGAAGAGTCCGCGAGCACCACCGCCATTCCGTTTTCGCGGGCGACGCACTCGACACCGCGGATGATTTCGAGAGCCCAGGTGCTTTCGAGTTCGTGGAACATCAGCTCCAGGAGCCGGGAACGGCGGGAACGTTCGTCGGCTCGCCGCCGGTACCCGTATTTCCCGATGACGGCTTCGACGCGGGCGCGGGTGCTTTCGGCGACGTCGGGACGGCCGTTCAGCACTTTCGAAACTGTCGGGACGGAGACACCGGTCTCGGCGGCGATCCGGGCGATGGTCACCCGGGTCTCGGTCGGCTCGAGCTCGTCAGACTTCGTTGTCATGACGGAGATTCTAGGTCATCGAAACCTGAATTGAAACGGTTGGAAAGTTTCGGAACACCATTGTCTCGTGGAGGATGAAGATGCCGGGAAGAATTCCTAAGAAACGGGTCCTGCTGACGGTGGCGGCCACTCTGGGTATTGCGGTGTGGCAGGCCCCTGCGGCATCCGCGCACACGCCGCTGCAATACACCACGAACCGTTACGTCGGTAGTGCGGTGGCCGCGGCGTACCTCGCTTCGGAAACCGATTACCGGGCCGTGCTCACCCGCGAATTCGACAACGTGACGCCCGAGAACGAGATGAAGTGGGGCACGGTCGAAGCCGTGCGCGGCCAGTACGACTGGTCCGGCGCGGACGCGATCGTCGAGTACGCGCGGACCCACCACAAGACCGTCCGCGGCCACACGCTGGTCTGGCACTCCCAGCTCCCGGACTGGGTCGGGGCGCTGCCCGCCGACGAGCTGCGCCGGGTCCTGCGCGACCACATCACCACGGAAGTCAAGCGGTACAAGGGAAAGATCCGCGCCTGGGACGTCGTCAACGAGATCTTCAACGAGGACGGCACCCGGCGTGACACGGTCTTCCGGCAGAAGCTCGGCGACGGCTTCGTCGCCGACGTCTTCCGCTGGGCCCACGCGGCCGACCCGCACGCGAAGCTCTACATCAACGACTACAACATCGAAGGGATCAACCCCAAGAGCGACGCGGTGTACGACCTGGTGAAGACGCTGCGGCGGCAGGGTGTGCCGATCGACGGCGTCGGCATCCAGGGCCACCTGTCGATCCAGTACGGCTTCCCCGGCCAGTACCGCGAAAACCTGGCCCGCTTCGCCAAGATCGGCGTGGAGACCGCGGTCACCGAGGCCGACGTCCGGATCCCGACCCCGGCCGACCCGGCCGAGCTCGCCACCCAGGCGAGCTACTTCGGGCAGCTCTGGGACGGCTGCCACGCGGTCCGCAAGTGCGTCGAGTTCACCACGTGGGGCTTCACGGACCGGCACTCGTGGGTCCCGGACGTCTTCCCCGGCGAAGGCGCGGCCTGCCTGTTCGACGAGAACCTGCGCCCGAAACCGGCGTACTTCGCCCTCAACCCCTGATCGGACCGGGACGCAGCCCGCGCTCGGTGAGCGCGGCGAGGATGCGGGGGACCGCGTCCACGGTGGCCGGGCGGCCTTCGTGCATCAGCACGACGCCGCCCGGCTGCACGTCCCCGGCCGCGGCGACGATCTCGTCGGTGGTGCAGCCGGCCCAGTCGCGGGTGTCGACGCTCCACAGGACTTCGGTGAGCCCGTGGTGCGCGATCGTCGACGCCACGGCGGCGTCGGTGTCGCCGTAGGGCGGCCGGAACAGCGACGGCCGGAGCCCGGTCAGCCGGGTCAGGAGGTCCTGCGTGCGCCGGACCTCCTGGTCGCGGGCAGCGTCGTCGGCCAGCGTGGTCAGCTGCGGGTGGGTCCACGTGTGGTTGCCGATCGCGTGCCCGGCCGCGGCGATCGCCCGGACCAGGTCCGGGTGGGCCGCGGCGTGCTCGCCCCACAGGAAGAACGTCGCCCGCGTGCCGCCGAGCGCGGCCAGCAGCGCCGGCGTCGTCTCGGGGTACGGGCCGTCGTCGAAGGTCAGCGCGACCGTGTCCATCGCTCCAAGATCACGCGGGCCCGCGGCGGTGGGCAAGGACTTTCGCCCGGGTTTCGGTCAGCGGGCGGCGAGGGAGGCCAGCCGCTTCGCCGTCGGCCAGCGGACGTTCCACGCCCAGCCCAGCTTTTCGAACACCCAGATCACCCGGGCGGAGACGTCGAGCTGCCCGCGCAGCACGCCGTGGCGGGCCGAGGTCGGGTCGGCGTGGTGGGTGTTGTGCCAGGACTCGCCCATCGACAGCAGCGCCAGCGGCCAGAAGTTCGCCGAGCGGTCGCGGCTGGTGAACGGGCGCTCGCCGATCATGTGGCAGACCGAGTTCACCGACCACGTCACGTGGTGCTGGAAGGAGATCCGGGCCAGGCCGGCCCAGAGGAACGCGGTCAGCGCGCCCCACCACGACAGCGTGAGCAGCCCGCCGAGCAGCGGCGGGAGCAGCAGGCTCAGCACCACCCACAGCGGGAACAGCCGGTCGACGACGCGGAGGTCGCGGTCGGCGGCCAGGTCCGGGGCGAACCGGTCGACGTTGGTCTTGTCGCGGCCGAAGAGCCAGCCCATGTGCGCGTGCCAGAAGCCGCGGACCAGCGCCACCGGGGAGGTCCCGAACAGCCAGGGGGAGTGCGGGTCGCCCTCGCGGTCGGAGAAGGCGTGGTGGCGGCGGTGGTCGGCGACCCAGACGAGCACCGGGCCCTGCGCCGCCAGGCCGCCGGCGATGGCCAGCGCGATCCGCAGCGCCCGCTTCGCCCGGAACGCGCCGTGCGTGAAGTAGCGGTGGTAGCCGACGGTGATCCCCAACGTCGACACCACGAAGAACGCGGCGGCGATCGTCAGGTCGAGCCAGCTGATGCCCCAGCCCCAGAACACCGGGACCGCGACGGCCAGCGCGAGGAACGGAACCAGTAGGAAGGTGCGGATGGTGATCAGCTCTGGGATCGTCTGCTTGCCCGCGAGCACGGGTTTCGGGGCCGGACGGGCTGCCTTCACGGAGGCGGTCATGCACTACTCGTTTCGGATTCGGCGCCACGCTCGGGGCGCGGAAGGCCGGGGGCGGGAACACCCGGCGGTCGGGGGCTGCGGGTGACCGGGCGCGTCACCGCTCCTGCCGGTGATCTGCCTCGGTGGCCGCGTGGTGGGAGTGGGGCCGGCGGGGGCCGGCGTACGAGGTGCTCTCACCGCCACTCACGTTACCTGATCGTTGTGAATCCGCAGTGTGGCCGGAAACGAGGAAGGCCCCCGCCCCTGGTCGGGGCGAGGGCCTCAGGCTGCCTCGTGGCTCAGATGACGCTGACGCGCTGGGCCTGCGGGCCCTTCTGGCCCTGGCCGATTTCGAACTCCACGCGCTGACCCTCGTCGAGCGACTTGAAGCCGCTGCCCTGGATCTCGGAGT
Organism: Amycolatopsis sp. NPDC004169; assembly: GCF_040610315.1. Lineage (NCBI taxonomy): Bacteria > Bacillati > Actinomycetota > Actinomycetes > Pseudonocardiales > Pseudonocardiaceae > Amycolatopsis > Amycolatopsis sp. NPDC004169. The sequence continues at coordinate 112,959 of NZ_JBEXMD010000017.1, read as the reverse complement.
AGTGGACGAACACGTCCGGACCCCCGCCGTCCTGCGCGATGAAGCCGAAGCCCTTTTCGCCGTTGAACCACTTGACACTGCCCTGAGCCATACCAATACCTACTCTTTGTAGTGAGCCTGGGCGTCCCGTTCGGACCCCCGGTCTCGCCACCATCCTTCCATTGCCCGTCCGGTGTGGCCACCCCCGGTGGTCAAACTCCCCAATCGGGTCGCAGCGGCATGCCCATTCCGCCCTCGTTGTCGGTGCGGACGCCGAGGATGTGGTGCAGTTCGATTTCCCGGCGTTCGAAGGCCAGCCGGCAGGCCGCGAGGTAGAGCGCCCAGACCCGGCTGCGCCCGGCGCCCGCCTCGGCGACCGCCTCGTCCCAGTGCTCGTCGAGGTTGGCGCACCACCCGGCCAGCGTCTTCGCGTAGTGCTCGCGGAAGTTCTCCGCGTGCCGCACCTCCAGCCCGGCGTCGTGCATGGCCGTCATCAGCTCGCCGGGTGCCTCGAGCTCGCCGTCCGGGAAGACGTAGCGGTCGATGAACCCGCGCGAGCGGTGCGCGACGCTGGTGTCCGGGTTGGTGATGCAGTGGTTGAGCAGCCGCCCGTGCGCCTTCAGCTTGCCGGCCAGGAAGCGGAAGTAGCCGGGGACGTTCCGCGCCCCGATGTGCTCGGTCAGGCCGATCGAGGAGATCGCGTCGAACCCGGTCTCGGTGACGTCCCGGTAGTCCTGGTGGCGGATCTCGGCGCGGTCGGCGATGCCCAGCGCGACGATGTTCTTCTGCGCCCACTGGGCCTGTTCACGCGAAAGGGTGACGCCGATGGCTTCGACGCCGTAGTGCCGGACGGCGTGCGCGACCATCCCGCCCCAGCCGCAGCCGACGTCGAGCAGCCGCATCCCGGGCTTGAGGCCGAGCTTCTTGCAGATCAGGTCGAACTTGTGCGCCTGCGCCTCCTCCAGGGTGGCGTCCTCGTGCGGGAAGACCGCGCACGTGTAGGCCATCGACGGGCCGAGGACCAGCTCGTAGAACCGGTTGGACACGTCGTAGTGGCTGGAGATGGCCTCGCTGTCGCGCTGCTTGGAGTGCCGCAGCGCGGTCAGCCCGCGCCGGAACCGGCTCGGGTGCTCCTCGGCGGGCGGCTTGACCGGCCGCAGGTGCCGCGGGCCGAGCTTGCGCAGCAGCCACAGCCGGTCGGCCGGGGTGAGCTGGTCGACCTGGGCGGCCAGCGCGTGCAGCGCCGTGTAGAGGTCGCCGGTGACGTCGAGGGCGCCTGCCACGTACGCGCGGGCGAGGCCCAGGTCGCCGGGGGAGGACATCAGGTAGTCCAGCGCCAGCGGCGAGCGCACCTCGATGGCCACCGGCGCGTCGGCCGGGCCGCTGCGGCTGCCGTCGTAGGCGGTGATCGAGACCTCGGCGCGCGGGCCGAGCAGCCGCGCGAAGACCTCGCCGACGGTGATGTTGTCCTGGGTCACGTTGTTTCCTTTCACCGGCGGCGGACGCATTTCTCGTAGAGGCCGAGCAGCCGCTCGCGCGGGTCGTAGGCGCGCTTGAGCTTCCGGTAGGCGTCGCCGTTGTAGAGCCGCCAGAACTCGTCCTCGGTGTAGAAGCTGTCCGAGTAGAGCGACTTGTGCCCGCCGAGGCGGGTGACCTCGGCTTCGATCATCCGGTTGTGCACGCCGTCACGCTCGCCCGGGTCCAGCGGCACCGCCGACCAGAACCCGAAGTTGACGTACAGCTCCTCGGGGTCCAGCTCGTACAGCGGCCAGCGGACGCCGCCGGGCCGCTGGCGCAGCGGGCAGATCCAGACCGGGCTGATCGGGATCTCGCGTTCGAAGAAGTCCAGGAACTCCGCGGCCCGCGCGAGCGGGACCTCGATGTCCTGCACGATCGTCTCCTCCGGCGGCAGCCGCCGGAGCTTCAGCAGCCGCTCGGCGATCCGGAAGCGCCGGTCGAGCGCCACGGCCTTCCAGTACACCGAGGAGCGCAGGAACCGGCGGCCGAGCAGCAGCCGCGGCAGCCGGTGCTGGACGCCGAACGCGCGCGAGCACCAGAACCAGTCGGTGTCCCAGCGCCAGAGGTAGTCCCGGACGGTGAGGTGGTCGGTCTCCCGGCGCCGGATCGAGCGGTAGTAGATGTCGAGCCAGGTGTAGTCGCTGGTCGCGGGCGCGGTGTCGGTGAACGAGCCGAGCGTGAGGTACAGCTCGTCCGGGCCGAAGACCGTGCCGTCGACGAAGTCGTGGTCGCCGCTGTCGCAGGCTTCCCGCAGCGCGCCGAAGTAGGTCTCCCGGTCGTGGAACCGGACGTGCCGGAGCTCGACGAACGGCTTGACCGGCTCCAGCAGGATCTTCAGCCGCAGCGCGTAGCCGAGGGTCCCGTAGGAGTTGGGGAAGCCGTGGAACAGCTCGGCGTGCTCGTTGTCCGGGGTGGCCACGACGATCCGGCCGTCCCCGGTCAGCACCTCCAGCTCCAGCACCGATTCGTGCGGCATGCCGTTGCGGAACGACGAGGACTCGATGCCGAGCCCGGTCACCGCACCGCCGAGGGTGATGGTCTTCAGCTGCGGCACGACCAGCGGCATCAGGCCGTGCGGCAGGGTGGCGTCGACGAGCTGCTCGTAGGTGACCATCCCTTCGACGTCGGCGGTGCGGGTCCCGGGGTCGACGCGCAGCACGTGGGTGAAGCCGGAGACGTCCAGCCCGGGGTGCTTGGCCACGGCGCGGGAACGGAACAGGTTCGACGTCCGCTTCGCCAGCCGGACGGTCGCCTCTCCGGCGATGGCGGTCAGCTGCCGTCTCAGTGCGTCGACACGGGCTTCGTGCTCGGGGAACGGCGGGGCGGTCGGAGCCCCGGCCTGATCGATGCTCACGCCTTGATCCTGCCTCACCGCCGACCCGGGTGGCTCGCCGAGAGCCGCGAACACCCGGCGCCGGGATCGGTGCGCGGGGTCAGGCGACGGCGCGGAGCGGGGTTCGCTCGTCGAGCAGTGCTTCGGCGTCGGCGAGGAACGCGTCGATCCGCCGGAGCCGGTCGGCGGTGCGCCGCTCGACCGCCGCGAGCCGCTCGGCCCGGCGCCGGGCGTCTTCGACGATGCGCCCGGCCTGCGCACGGGCGTCCGCGGTGCGCCGCGAGGCGGACTCCTCCGCCTCGCGGACGATCGCCGCGGCCCGCTCCCGGGCCGCGGTGACGACCCCGTCCGCCTCCGCGTGGGCCAGTTCGAGCAGGTGCCGGACGCGGTCGCCGACGGCGGCCGGGTCGGCCGGTGCCCGGCACAGCCGGTCGGCGCGGGCGGTCAGCTCCGCGTTTTCGGCGCGCGCGTGCTCGAGCTGCCGCGCCAGGTGTTCGGCCTCGGCGACGGCCGCGTCGCGGTCGGTGGTGAGCAGGCGGATCTCGGCGAGCAGCTCGTCGATCCGCTCGTCGACCTGCTCGCGGTCGTAGCCGCGGAACGTCAGCGCGAAGCTCTCGGGCAGGGGCAGGGGCAGGGGCGCCGTCATCGGGCCACGGCCGGACGGCTCAGCAGCGCGGCGAGCGCGCCGGCGTCCCCCGCGGTCCGGATGCGCACCGGGTCCGGCCGTCCCACGGTGTGGTCGTCCGCGTGCAGGGCGGCGACGAACCGCGCGACCCGGCGCGGCGACGGCGCGACCGTGGGGCCGCCCAGGTAGCGCAGGACGATCAGGTCCTCGCCCGAGTGGGTCTCGATCGCCGCCGCCCAGCCGCGCTCCTCGTCCCACAGCAGGGCCAGGTCGCGGTCGGGGTAGTGCGGCAGCCTGCTGTCGAGGGCGACGTAGGCCGACACCGGGCGGTCGTGGTCGAGGGTGCAGGACTCGAGGCCGATCCCGAGCTCGGCGGTGACCTCGCGGAGGTAGCCGAGCAGCGCGGGGACGGCGGGGTGGTGCTGGTAACCGGTCGGGAGTTCGATCGATGCGGTCACGGGGGTCGGTCGCCTTTCTCGCCTGTCTCTCCGGACACCCCGGTTCTAACATGTCATCCAAACGATGACAAGTGAGATGTCGCCGGATGGACGACAACGACTGTCCGGTTCGCCGGGATTGAACGGAGCGTCACCGGGGTACCCGATCGGGCGACCGCGGAAGATCCCGCGGCGGACGGGGAAAGCGAGGCGGCGTTGAGCATTCTGATCGACTTCGGGCGCGACACGGAGTTCTCGTTCGAGCGGCGGTTGCGCGACTACGTGGGAGTGGTGGCCCGTGCGGTGGGCGTGGGCCTGGAGTCCTGCACGCTCGACACCGGAACCCCCGCGGCGGCCTACATCGCGCTCGACTGGCGCCTGTCCCGCTTCCCGGAACACGACCTGGCCCTCGTCTGGGACGAGGTCCACGGCTGGGCGGCCGCGATCGAAGACGCCGGCGGCCCGGCGGTCCTGACCTACCTGGGCGGCGACGTCCTCCCGGAGGCCCGCGCGGTGGTCCGGTTCCTGGCGGCGGTCCGCGCGGGCGACCCGGACGCGGGCACCCTGGAGGCCCCGGTCCTGCGCGAAGCGGGCGACCACGAGCGGCTGCTGGCGATGGTCCCCGCCGTGGGGTGATGCCAGACTGGGCCCATGGGGGAGCTGACGGCGGAGTCCGTGGTCGACCGGATGGTGCCGCAGACGCCCCGGGTCTCGCCGGACGGCCGGTGGGTCGTGTCCGCGAGTGCGCCGGTGGGGCAGGCGGGGGAGCACCCGGAGAGCGGCCTGTGGCTCGCACCGGCGGACGGGGCCGAGCCGCCCCGTGCGTTCGCCGCCGCCGCGGCCGAAGACCGCGACCCGAGGTGGTCGGCCGACTCCGCGTGGGTGTACTTCCTTTCGGACCGGGCCGACCGCGGGACCGCGCAGCTGTACCGGGCCGGCCTGGCGGGCGAGCCGGAGCGGCTGACGGACCGGCACCCGGGGATCCGGGAGTACGTGCTGCTGCCGGACAGCGGTGCGGTGGTGCTCGTCGCGCCGGAGGAGAAGGCGGGCCCGGCCGACCCGCGGGTGCGCGTGGTCCGGCCGGGTGGTGCCGGGACACCCACCTGGGACACCGTCGAGCGGCCCGGCCGGCTGTGGCTCCTCGACACCGCGACCCGCGCCGTCCGCCCGCTCGGCGACCTCGGTCCCCGGCACGTCGTCGAAGCCGCCGCGCGGCCGGACGGTGCCACCCTCGCCGTGCTGACCTGGTCCGTCGCCGATCGGGAGCCCGGGCTCTTCGACCCCGGACTCCACCTGATCGATCCCGCCACCGGTGGCCGGCAGGATCTCGGCACCCCGGCACTGGAGGCCGGGTCGCTCACCTGGTGGCGGGACGAAGCCGGCTGGCGCCTGGCCTACCTCGGCCTCACCCCGCCCGGCCTGATCGGCGGCAACGCGGTCTTCGACGCCGTCGGGCACCGGAACCTCACCGCCGGGCTTGGTGTCTGCCCGATCGAACTGGCCGGGTCCGGCGACGGCGCGCTGCTGGCCCTGTTCGCCGAAGGCCTCGACACGACCATCCGGTGCCTCGACCCCGCCTCCGGCACGTTCACCGAGCTCGGCCGCGCACCCGGCAGCCTGCAGGACCTGAGCGCGGGCGGCGGGCGGATCGCCGTCGTCGGGAGCACGGCCGCCGAGCCGGACGCCGTCCACTGTGGACCACCCGGCGGTCCGCTCGGCCGGCTCGGCGGACCGCATCCGGACATCCCCTGGGGCACGCAGGAACGCTTGTCCTACCGCGCCGGAGACGGCCTGGAGCTCGACGGCCTGCTGGTCCTCCCGCCCGGCCGGACCCGCGCCGACGGGCCCTTCCCGCTGGTCACACTGGTCCACGGCGGCCCGTACGACCGCTTCGCCGACCGGTGCCAGCTCGGCTGGTTCCGCAACGGCCAGTGGCTGGCCGCCGCCGGGTTCGCGGTGTTCCTCCCGAATCCCCGCGGCGGCCTCGGTCACGGGCACGCCTTCGCGGCGAGCGTCGCCGGCGACGTCGGTGGCGCGGAGTTCACCGACCTTCTCACCGGGATCGACCTGCTCGTCGAGGCGGGCGTCGCCGACGAAAACCGGCTGGGCATCGGCGGCGGCAGCCACGGCGGGTTCATGGCGGCCTGGGCCGTGGCCCACACGGATCGCTTCAAGGCGGCCGTCGTCAACGCGGGCGTCGTCGACTGGCCGCTGCTCGCCGCGACCGGGGAGCACGGCCGGTTCGAGCTCGCACTGGGCGGCCGGGAGAACAGCCCGATCACCCACGCGCACCGGATCTCGACCCCCGTCCTCATCGTGCACGGCGAGGACGACACGAACGTCCCGCTCTCCCAGGCGGAGCTCCTGCACCACGCCCTCGGTGACCGCGAGCACGAGTTCGTGGTCTACCCGCGCGAGGGCCACTCGCTGCGCGAACGCGGCCACCAGCTCGACTTCCTGCACCGCACCCGTGCCTGGTTCTCCGCGTGGCTGGCTTGAACGCGGCCGCCGCGGGGTAACCGGGAAGGATGACGAGGACCCGCGTTTACCGCGACGGCGTGCTGCAGAAGGAAGACTTCCCCGTCGTGGACGTGTCGGAGTTCCTGGCCGAGCCGGGGACCACGGTGTGGGTGGACCTGTGCGAGCCCACCGAATCGGACCTCGCCGAGCTCGCGGACGAACTCGGCCTGCACCGGCTCGCCGTCGAGGACGCGGTGTCCGAACACCAGCGCCCCAAGCTCGACCGCTACGACGGGCACGCCTTCCTGGCCGCCTACGCCGTGCGCTTCGACGCGGACACCGGGGACGTCGCCCTCGCCGAGTTCGGCGCCTTCGTCGCGCCGCGGGCGCTGGTGACCGTGCGCAAGGACGACGGCTTCGACATCGAGCCGGTCGTGCGCCGCTGGGACCAGGCGCCGGAACTGGCGAAGACCGGCGTGCCCTTCCTGCTGCACGGCCTGCTCGACCACGTCGTCGACGGGCAGTACGAGGCCGTGCAGGCCCTGGACGACGAGGTCGAAGCCCTGGAGGACCTGGTCTTCGCCGACCGGCCGGACTCCTCGGAACTGCAGCGCCGCTCGTTCCGGCTGCGCAAGAGCCTCACCGCCCTGCGCCGCGTCGTGCTGCCGATGCGCGAGGTGCTCAGCGCCCTGATGCGGCCGGACCTGCACCTGGCCGACGAGCAGACGCGCCCGTACTTCGAGGACGTGCACGACCACGCCCGGCAGGCGGCGGAGCAGACCGAGGCGCTGCGCGAGCTGATCGCGACGGTCCGGGAGACCCAGCTGAACCTGCAGGGCAACCGGCTGAACCTGATCATGAAGAAGGTCACCGGCTGGGCCGCGGTGATCGCGGTACCGACCGCGGTGACCGGGTACTACGGCCAGAACGTGCCCTACCCGGGCAACGGCGCGCCGAGCGGGTTCTGGACCTCGACCGTCGCCGTGCTGGTGCTTTCGGTGGGCCTGTACGCGCTGTTCAAGCGCAAGGACTGGCTCTGAGCAATTGTTCCACAATGGAGTGTCCACACCGGATACTCCATTGTGGACGCCGAAATCCGGGCACGACGAGATTCGGTGACGGCGTCCACGTGCACGTCACCGGGCCCCGGGACGGCGTTCAGCCGAACGGGTCAGTGTGGCCGGATGGCCTGTGACAGAAGGAAAGGCTTTCGAGCACCGCCTGGAAGCGCACGTGGACACCGGCGCGGCTGGTTGCTCAACCGTTGCCGCTCAGCATAGTGCAGCTGCACTATGCTGAGCCACCCGGTGTGCAGGCACCGGGACGGTGCCGCGGTGCCGGCAAACGGAGAAACGGGTGGCGGATGAGCGGGGCAATGGTCGAAGGGACGCGCTCGGGTGCGGGTGCGGACGCTTCGGGCGTGGGCGAGGCCGGGGAGCAGGAGCTGCGCCGGCTGCTGGCCGGCCTGACCGCCGTCCGCGACGGCGACTTCGGCATCCGGCTGCCGGGTGGCGCCGACGGCCTGCTCGGCGAGATCGCCACGGTGTTCAACGGCATGGCCGACCAGCTCTCGCTGTTCACCTCGGAGGTCACCCGCGTCGCGCGCGAGGTCGGCAGCGAGGGGCAGCTGGGCGGGCAGGCGAAGGTCCCCGGCGTGTCCGGCACCTGGAAGGACCTCACCGACTCGGTGAACGCCATGGCCGGAAACCTCACCACCCAGGTGCGTGACATCGCCCAGGTGGCGACCGCGGTGGCGAAGGGCGACCTGTCGCAGAAGATCGACGTCGACGCGCGCGGCGAGATCCTCGAGCTGAAGGACACCGTCAACACGATGGTGGACCAGCTGTCCTCCTTCGCGGACGAGGTCACCCGCGTCGCCCGCGAGGTCGGCAGCGAAGGCCGCCTCGGCGGGCAGGCCCAGGTGCCGGGGGTCGGCGGCGTGTGGCGCGACCTCACCGACTCGGTGAACTTCATGGCCGGCAACCTGACCGACCAGGTCCGCAACGTCGCCCAGGTGACGACGGCGGTCGCCAAGGGCGACCTGTCGCAGAAGATCACGGTCGACGCCCGGGGCGAGATCCTCGAGCTCAAGAGCACGATCAACACGATGGTGGACCAGCTGTCCTCCTTCGCGGACGAGGTCACGCGCGTCGCGCGAGAAGTCGGCACCGAAGGCCGGCTGGGCGGCCAGGCGGACGTCAAGGGCGTCTCCGGCACCTGGCGCGACCTCACCGACTCGGTGAACTTCATGGCGGGCAACCTGACCGACCAGGTCCGGAACATCGCCCAGGTCGCGACCGCGGTGGCGAAGGGCGACCTGTCCCAGAAGATCAACGTCACCGCCCGCGGCGAGGTCCTGGAGCTCAAGGACACGCTGAACACGATGGTGGACCAGCTGTCCGCGTTCGCGGACGAGGTCACCCGGGTGGCGCGGGAGGTCGGTACCGAGGGCCGGCTGGGCGGGCAGGCGGACGTCAAGGGCGTCTCCGGCACCTGGAAGGACCTCACCGAGTCGGTCAACGTCATGGCCGACAACCTCACCGCGCAGGTCCGCTCGATCGCCCAGGTCACCACCGCGGTCGCCCGCGGCGACCTGTCCCAGAAGATCCGCGTCGACGCGCGCGGCGAGATCCTGGAGCTGAAGGAGACCATCAACACGATGGTCGACCAGCTGTCGGCCTTCGCGGACGAGGTCACCCGGGTGGCGCGCGAGGTCGGCACCGAGGGCAACCTCGGCGGCCAGGCCACGGTCCGCGGCGTGTCCGGCACCTGGAAGAACCTGACCGACAACGTCAACGTCATGGCGTCCAACCTGACCGGCCAGGTCCGGTCGATCGCCCAGGTCGCCACCGCGGTCGCGCGCGGTGACCTGTCCCGGAAGATCACCGTCGAGGCCAAGGGCGAGGTCGCGGCACTGGCCGACGTCATCAACACGATGGTCGACACGCTGTCGGCGTTCGCGGACGAGGTCACCCGCGTCGCCCGCGAGGTCGGCACCGAAGGCATGCTCGGCGGCCAGGCCCGCGTGCCGAACGTCGCCGGCACCTGGAAGGACCTCACCGACAACGTCAACTCGATGGCGAACAACCTCACCGGGCAGGTCCGCAACATCGCCCAGGTGACCACCGCCGTCGCCCAGGGCGACCTGACCCGCAAGATCGACGTCGACGCCCGCGGCGAGATCCTCGAGCTCAAGACCACGATCAACACGATGGTCGACCAGCTCTCCGCGTTCGCCGCGGAGGTCACCCGCGTGGCGCGCGAGGTCGGCAGCGAGGGCCGGCTCGGCGGCCAGGCCGAGGTCGAAGGCGTGTCGGGTACCTGGAAGCGGCTGACCGAGAACGTCAACGAGCTGGCCGGGAACCTGACCCGGCAGGTCCGCGCGATCGCCGAAGTCACCAGCGCGGTCGCCGAGGGCGACCTGACCCGCTCGATCACCGTCGACGCCTCCGGCGAGGTCGCGGAGCTGAAGGACAACATCAACTCGATGGTGGAGTCGCTGCGCGAGACGACGCGGGCGAACCAGGAGCAGGACTGGCTCAAGTCCAACCTGGCCACCATCACCGGCCTGATGCAGGGCCGCCGCGACCTCGCCGTGGTCGCGGCCGCGGTGATGGACGAGCTGGTCCCGCTGGTCAACGCCCAGTACGGCGCGTTCTACCTGGCCGACGACACCGCCGAGGTGCCGGAGCTGCGGCTGGTCGGCGCCTACGGCCACCCCGAGTCCGGCGCCGTCGGGGACGGCCCCGCGATCCGGTTCCGGGTCGGCCAGTCGCTGGTCGGGCAGGCCGCCCGCAGCCGCCGCGCGATCGCCGTCGACGACGTCCCGCCCGGGTACGCCACGATCTCCTCCGGACTGGGCAGCACCGCGCCGGCCAACCTGATCGTGCTGCCGATCGTGGTGGAGGACCAGGTGCTCGGCGTGATCGAGCTGGCGTCGGTGCACGGGTTCACCCCGGTGCACCGGGCGTTCCTCGAGCTGCTGATGGAGCAGATCGGCGTCAACGTCAACAGCATCGTCGCGAACGCCCGCACCGACGAGCTGCTCGGCGAGTCGCAGCGGCTGACCGCGGAGCTGCAGGCCCGCTCGGAGGAACTGCAGGCGCGGCAGGAGGAGCTCCAGTCCTCCAACGCCGAGCTGGAGGAGAAGGCGGCGCTGCTGGCCACGCAGAACCGCGACATCGAGACGAAGAACCTGGAGATCGAGCAGGCCCGCCAGGAGCTGGAGGCCCGCGCCCAGCAGCTGACGCTGGCGTCGAAGTACAAGTCGGAGTTCCTGGCCAACATGAGCCACGAGCTGCGGACCCCGCTCAACAGCCTGCTGATCCTGGCCCAGCTGCTCGCGCAGAACCCGACCCGCAACCTCACCGCCAAGCAGGTCGAGTACGCGGGCATCATCCACTCGGCGGGCTCGGACCTGCTGCAGCTGATCAACGACATCCTCGACCTGTCGAAGGTCGAGGCCGGGAAGATGGACGTCACCCCGGAGCAGGTGTCGCTGCGCCAGCTCATCGACTACGTCGAAGCGACGTTCCGGCCGATGACCTCGCAGCGCAACCTCGACTTCCGGATCACCGTCGCGCCCGGCTCGCCCCCCGAGCTGCTGACCGACGACTCGCGGCTGCGCCAGGTGCTGCGCAACCTGCTGTCCAACGCGGTCAAGTTCACCGAGGTCGGCGGGATCGAGCTGCACATCGAGCCGGTCGACCCCGAGCGGCTGCCCCGGCCGCTGCGGGCGCACGGGCCCGCCGTCGCGTTCCGGGTCACCGACACCGGCATCGGGATCGCCGAGCACCAGCTCGAATCGATCTTCGGCGCGTTCCAGCAGGCCGACGGCACCACCAGCCGCAAGTACGGCGGCACCGGGCTCGGGCTGTCGATCAGCCGGGAGATCGCCCAGCTGCTCGGCGGGGTCATCACCGCCGAAAGCACCCTGGGCGAAGGCAGCACCTTCACCTTCGCGCTGCCGGTCGCGCGCCCGGACTTCGCGCCGCTGCCGTCGGGGGAGCACCCCGGCACCGCGGTCGTGCCCGCCGAGTCCGGCGCGGTCGTCCCGGCGGCAGGCCCGCGGCCGCACCGGCGGCTGCTGGTCGTCGAAGAACGCCAGCACGGCCTGCTGACGCTCGTCGCCGAGAGCGCGGCGGCGGACCTGGCCGACAGCCGGGACATCGGCCTCTCGCCCGCCGACGTCGAAGTCGTGACGGCGGTCGGCACGCAGGAGGCGGCCGCCGCGCTCGCCACCGACGCCTACCACTGCGTGGTGCTCGACCTGGACCTGCCGGAGCGGACCGCGTTCACCTTCCTCGACGCGATGGAAGGCGACAGCGCGCTGCGGCTGGTCCCGGTGCTCGCGCACAACAGCCGGCGGCTCGACGGCGAGCTCGAACAGCTGGTGCAGTCCCGCGCGGACATGCAGTCCCTCGAAGTGCTGTCGGGGCTGGACGAGCTGCGCGAGCGGATCGCGCTGCACCTGTCGGCCGAAGAGCCCGGCGCGGTGCTGCCGCTGGTCCGCCCGGAGGAGGCGGCCGCGCCCGTGCGGGCGGCCGACGTCGACACCACGCTGGCCGGGCGCACGGTGCTGATCGTCGACGACGACCCGCGCAACGTCTACGCGCTGACCGGCATCCTGGAGCTGCACGGCATGCACGTGCTGCACGCCGAGGACGGCCGCAAGGGCGTCGAGACGGTCGCGTCCCACCCGGGCATCGACCTGATCCTGATGGACGTGATGATGCCGGAGATGGACGGCTACACCGCGACCTCGAAGATCCGCGCGATGCCGGAGCACGCGAGCATCCCGATCGTCGCGGTGACGGCGAAGGCGATGCCCGGTGACCGGGAGAAGAGCCTCGCCTCGGGCGCGACCGACTACGTCACGAAACCGGTGGATGCGGACGACCTGATCACCCGCATCAAGCGGCACGTGACCGCGTGATCGGCGAGGAGCGGTTGCCTGCCGAAGACCGGATCATCCCCGTGCTGCCCCCGCCGGCCGAGGTGTCGGCCAACCTCGCCCGGCTCGCCGACACCGTCGCGCGCCTGCGCGGCGAAGTCGACCACGCCCACGCGGTCGCCGACGGCCGTGGGCTGATCGAACTGGCCAAGGGCGTGCTGATGGAACGCCTGCACTGCACGCCGTCGGACGCGGCGAAGCAGCTGGAGACGCTGGCCGAGCGCTCCGGGATGACGCCGCTGGAGTTCGCCGCGGACGTCGTCGGCGAGGCGGCCGAGGACCGGATCACCGAGGTGACGCAGGAGTTCCTGGCCCGCGCCGAAGGCGAAGAGTCGGTCGCGGTGCGGCTGCGGACCGCCGAGAGCGGCGTGCTCGCGGCGGGCGACACCCAGCGCGTCGCGGAGTCCATCCTGGAGCACGCGCTGCGGCCGCTCGGCGCGACCGCGGTCGCGGTGTGGCTCGCCGGGCCGGACGGGTCGCTGACGCTGGCCGGCTCGGCCGGGTTCTCCGCGGAGGAGGCGGCGCGCTGGTGCTACGTCCCGCCCGGCGTGGCAACGCCCGCCCGCAGCGCGCTGCTCGCGCGGGACACCGTCTGGCTCCCCACGCTGGCGGGGGCCGGGCTGCCGTCGATCGGGCAGCACACGCTGTCCGGCGGCGGCCGGGTCACCGTGCCGACCGGCACCGGCGGGCGGATCATCGGCGTCGTCGAGATGTGCTGGCCGGAGCCGCTGCCCGCGGAACCGGGGCGGCAGCGCCGTCAGCTGGAAGCGCTGGCCGAGCTGTGCGCGCACACGCTCGACACGTGGGACGGCGTCGTCCCGCCGGTGACCGCGGACGGCGACTTCCTCGGCGAGCTGGTCGACTTCATCGACGGCCTGCACGACCCGGCCGTGCTGCTCTCGCCGTGCGTCGACGGTGGCAACCGGCTCAGCGACTTCCGCATCCACCACGCCAACGTCCGGTTCGCCGACCCGGGCGGACGGCCGCGCAGCCGGATCGTCGGCACCCGGCTGCTGGAGTCGTACCCGCTCGCCGCCGAGGAGAGCGGGCTGCTGGACAAGATCCAGCGCGTCTACGCCACCGGCGAGCCGTTCCGGGCCGAGAGCATGGCGGTCACGACGCTGGTGGACCAGGTCCCGCTGACCGTGCTCACCGACGTCAGCGTCACCCGCTTCGCCGGGAACGTGCTGCTGATCCTGCGCATCCAGGACGACGCGGCGAAGCTGGCGGTGCTGCTGCAGCACGCCCAGCGGCTCGGGCGCATCGGCGGGTTCGAGGAGAACGTCGTCACCGGGGCGATCACCTGGAACATCGAGCTGTTCTCGCTGTACGGCCTGCCGTCCACCGCCACGCCGCTGTCGCTGCACGACCTGGCCGCGAACGCCCACCCCGACGACGCGCCGGCGATCGGCCGGTTCCTGCGGGCGGTGCTGCACCACAAGCGCCCGTCGTCGACGGCGTTCCGGCTGCAGCGCTCCGACGGCGTCGCCCGGCACATCCGGGTGGTCGCCGAGCCGGTCGTCGACGCCCGCGGCGAGCTGGTCGCGGTCCGGGGTGCCTACCAGGACGTCTCGTCGCAGCACTGGACCGAGGTGGCGCTGGCCGCGACGCGGGACAGGCTGGCCGAGACCGAGCAGCAGGCGATGGAGCGCAACCGGCTCGCGCTGCAGCTGCAGCACGCGATCATGCCGCCGGCCAAGGGGCCGATCGACATGCCGGGCCTGCGCGCGGCGGTCCGGTACCGGCCCGCGGAGAAGGAGCACCTGGTCGGCGGCGACTGGTACGACGCGGTGGCGTTGCCGACCGGCGAGGTCCTCCTGTGCGTGGGCGACGTCGCCGGCCACGGCATCGACGCGGCGACCGGCATGGTCAGCCTCCGCAACGCCCTGCGGGGCCTCGCGGCGACCGGCGCCGGGCCCGCCCAGCTGCTGACCTGGCTGAACCTGGTGGCCTACCACTTGACCGACCACGTCACGGCGACCGCGGTGACGGCCGTGTACAACCCGGCGGACCACAAGCTGCGCTGGGCCCGGGCGGGTCACCTGCCCCCGATCGTCCGCCACAGCGACGGCACGGCCACGACGCTGCCCTTGATCCGCGGCTCCCTGCTGGGCGCGGTCCGCGACGTGACGTACGAGGAGGACGAGCTCCAGCTGGCGGAGGGCGACCTCCTGCTGATCTACACCGACGGCCTGATCGAGCGCCGCGACCGCCCGGTCCAGGATTCGGTGTCCCGCCTCCTCACCCTGGTCGACGGCCACGACGGCGGGCTGGAGCACCAGCTGGACCGCCTGCTGACCTACAGCACGGCCGACACGGACGACGACACCTGCGTCGTCGGCATCGAGGTGATGACGTCCTGACGCGTGTCGTCCCCCCAATCACACGTGATGCCTCTCCGATCACGAATGATGCCCCTCCGATCACACGTGATGCCCCTCCGATCACGAGCGATGCCCCGTCCCGCACGAGCGGGCGGCCGGCCGGTGGACCGAGCCGGGCGTCGTCCGTGCGCTGCGAGGCATCTCGCGTGATTGAAGGGGCATCACGGGTGATTGGAGAGGCATCACTCGTGATCAGGGGGTCGACACGGGTCAGGGGTTGATGGCCAGCACCAGGAAGCCCGCCAGCAGGACCAGGTGCACGCCGCCCTGCAGGCGGGTTGCCCGGCCGGGCACCACCGTCAGGACGCTCACCACGACCGTCAGCGCCAGCAGCACGATCTGCGTCGAGCCCAGGCCGAGCAGCAGCTGGCTCGGCAGCCACACCGACGCGAGTGCGATCGCCGGGATCGTCAGGCCGATGCTGGCGATCGCCGAGCCGTATGCCAGGTTGAGGCTGATCTGCATGCGGTCGCGCTGGGCCGCGCGGACCGCCGCCAGTGTCTCGGGCAGCAGGACCAGCAGGGCGATCACCACGCCCACGAACGACTGCGGGAACCCGGCCGCGCGGACCCCGGCCTCGATCGCCGGTGACTCCACCTTCGCCAGCCCGACCACCGCGACCAGCGCCACGAGCAGCAGCGCGAGGCTGCCCAGCGCCGCGCGGTTCGACGGCGGCTCGGCGTGGTCGTCCTCCTTGACCGCGCCGTCGGCGGCGACCGGGAGGAAGAAGTCGCGGTGGCGGACCGTCTGCGTCAGCACGAACGTCCCGTACAGCACCAGGGACGCCAGCGCCGCGAACGTCAGCTGGGTGGGGGAGAACGCCGGACCGGGCGTGCTGGAGGTGAACGCGGGCAGCACCAGGCTCAGCGTGGCCAGCGTCGCGACCGTCGCCAGCGCCGCCCCGCTGCCTTCGGAGTTGAACAGCGTCGAGCCGTAGCGGCGGGCGCCGACGAGCAGCGAGATGCCGACGATGCCGTTGGTGGTGATCATGACGGCGGCGAACACGGTGTCCCGCGCGAGCGACCCCGCCTCCGGGCCGCCGGACACCATCATCGTGACGATCAGGGCGACCTCGATGACGGTGACGGCCACCGCCAGCACGAGCGAACCGAACGGCTCGCCGACGCGGTGGGCGACGACTTCGGCGTGGTGCACCGCGGCCAGCACGGTCGCCCCGAGCGCGACGGCGACGACGGCCACGAACACCGGGCCGAGGTCGCGGCCCCACGACAGCGCCAGCACGAGCACGCCGAGCACCGGGGTGACGGAGGTCCAGGACAGCAGGAAGGATCTCAGCGCGGCGACCATGCCTCCACCCTGGCACACCACCGGCGATCCCGCGGACCGGCCGGGCACTTCTCACATCGTCCCTTGTGGACTTTCGAGGTCGGAAGGGACCAGCCGCGGGGCCGCGGTGACGACGTGGCGGCGGAAGGTTTCGCTCAACGGCGGGAGGTTCCGGCCCGCCGCCCAGGCGAGGCCGATGTCGCGCGCAGCGTCCACATCGGTCAGTTCGAGGTGCGGTGCCGGGAACGCCGCCGTGTGCGGCAGCGGCACGACGGACACGCCGAGCCCGGCCGTGACGAGCCCGCGCAGCGTCTCCACCTCGTCGCCTTCGAACCCGATCCGGGGGACGAACCCGGCCTCGGCGCACAGCCGCTCGGTCGTCTCGCGCAGCGCGTAACCCGGGCGCAGGAGGATGAACGTCTCGTCCGCGACGTCGGCGAGGCGCACCCGCCGCCGCCCCGCGAGCCGGTGACGCGGGGGAACCGCGAGCCGCAGCGGCTCGACGAGCAGGCGGGACCAGTGCAGCTGCGGGTGCCCGGGGTCGCCGCTGGTGAGCACGAGGTCCGCGGTGCCGTCGAGGAGCTCGGCTTCCAGCCCGGCCTCGCCGTGTTGGCGCAGCTCGAAGCGGGCCCCCGGGTGCTCGCCGAGGAAGCCGCTCAGCACCGCGGGCACCAGCCAGGTGCCGAACGTGTGCAGGAACGCCAGCGGGACGACCCCGGTGTCCGGCGCGACGATCTCGCCGACTTCACGCAGCCCTTGGTCGAGCTGGTCGAGCACGAGGTCGACGTGCCGCCGGAAGGCGTGCCCGGCCGGTGTCAGCCGCAGCACCCGCCCGGACCGGCGGAACAGCTCGGCGCCGGCCTCGTGCTCCAGCCGTCGCAGCGCCCGCGACAGCGCCGGCTGGGTGAGGTGCGCCCGCGCGGCGGTCTCGGTGACCGTGGCGCCGGCCGCGACCTCGCGGAAGAGCCGCAGCGTCTGCACGTCCATGCCGCCAGTGTATGGAATTTCAGCCAATCAGGCATTGGACGCATCGATCATCGGGGTCCAGGCTGGAGGTATGGCAACCGTGGCTGAACAACTGGTCAGGACCCTGCGCGACGCCGGGGTCGAGCGCATCTACGGCATCGTCGGGGACAGCCTGAACCCGATCGTCGACGCGGTCCGCCGCACCGACGGCATCGAGTGGGTGCACGTCCGCCACGAGGAGACCGCGGCCTTCGCCGCCGCGGCCGAAGCGCAGGTCACCGGCAAGCTCGCCGTCTGCGCGGGCAGCTGCGGCCCCGGCAACCTGCACCTGGTCAACGGCCTCTTCGACGCCCACCGCTCCGGCGCGCCGGTGCTGGCGATCGCGTCGCACATCCCGTCGAACCAGATCGGCACCGGGTTCTTCCAGGAGACCCACCCGGACCGGCTGTTCGCCGAGTGCAGCCACTTCAGCGAGGTCGTGGCCGACCCGGCCCAGCTGCCGCGGCTGCTCCGGATCGCGACGCAGGCCGCCGTCGGCAAGGGCGGCGTCGCGGTGCTGACCATCCCGGGCGACCTGGCCGACCGGAAGGCGACCGGTTCGCTGACCGAGCGGCTCCCGCTGGTGACGCCGTCGCCCGCGGTGCCGGCTCCGGAGACCGTGCAGGAGCTTGCGGACCTGCTGAACTCCGGTGAGAAGGTGATGCTGTTCGCCGGCGCCGGTGTCCGCGGCGCGCACGAGGAAGTCATGGCGCTGGCGGAGAAGCTCGCCGCGCCGGTCGGGCACTCGCTCGGCGGCAAGGAGTGGATCCAGTACGACAACCCGTTCGACGTCGGCATGAGCGGGCTGCTGGGCTACGGCGCCTGCTACGACGCGATGCACGAAGCCGACCGGGTCGTGCTGCTGGGCACGGACTTCCCGTACGACAACTTCCTCCCGCAGGCCCGCACGATCCAGGTCGACCACGACGCTGCACGCCTCGGCCGCCGTACCCCGCTGGACCTGGCGGTGCACGGCGACGTGCGCGAGACGCTGCGGGCGCTGCTCCCGCTGCTGCGGCCACGGACCGACCGCGCGTTCCTCGACCGGATGCTGCGCGAGCACGTGCGGAAGCTGGAGAAGGTCGTCGGCGCGTACACGACGAAGATCGAGCACCGCCGCCCGATCCACCCGGAGTACGTCGCTTCGGTGCTCGACGAGGTCGCCGCGGACGACACGGTGTTCACCGTCGACACCGGCATGGGCAACGTCTGGGCCGCCCGCTACCTGACACCGAACGGCCGCCGCCGCGTGCTCGGGTCGTTCCGGCACGGCAGCATGGCGAACGCGCTGCCGCACGCGATCGGCGCGCAGCTGTCCCAGCCGGGCCGCCAGGTGGTGTCGCTCTCGGGCGACGGCGGGCTCGCGATGCTGATGGGTGACCTGCTGACGCTGCCGGCGTACGACGTCCCGGTGAAGGTGGTGGTGTTCAACAACGCCACGCTGGGCATGGTGAAGCTGGAGATGCTGGTCGACGGCCTGCCGGACTTCGGCACCGACCACGCCCCGGTGAACTTCGCGGCGATCGCGGCGGCGTGCGGGATCTTCGCCGAGCGCGTCGAGGACCCGGCCGACGTGCGCGGCGCGCTGGAGAAGGCGTTCGCCCACCCGGGGCCGGCGGTGGTCGAGGTGGTGACGGACCCGAACGCCCTGTCGATCCCGCCGCGCATCACCGGCGAAATGGTGCGCGGATTCGCGCTGGGGGCGACGAAGACGGTGCTCAACGGCGGGGTCGGCAAGATGGTCGACCTGGCGCGCGCCAACCTGCGCAACACCCCTCGGCCGTAGCCCGCGGCCCCGCGGCGGGTGCGGTCCATTGTGGACCGCACCCGCCGTTTTGCGGTCTTCGGCTACACACGGTGGTGATCGACCACTCGTTCGGCTGCTGGGGCAGGAGCGGGGTGGGCTCCTACCGTCGAGGGAGTGCTCGCCGTAGGCGTCGTGGGAGGTGTGACCGGCGTGCTCGTGGCCCTCCAGCGCACCGGCCGGGATCGGCCGCTCCCCCCGGCGGCGGAGCATTTGGTGGCGGTGCTGAGGTCGTGGGGCCCGGGCCCCCAGCACCTGACGGGCCTGGCACTGGCGGGCAACCTGGGGCCCCGGTTCGTGGACGCGCTGGTGTTCACGAGGTACGGCGTGGTGGTGATCGCGGCCCACGAGCCGGGCCCGGCGGAGTGGCCGGGCCCGGGAGACCGGACCGGAGCGGCCGTGGCGGCGGCGAGGGGCGCGCTGGCGGGGCACGAAGGCGGCCGGCATGTGACGGGCCTGGTCGCGGTGGTCCCGCGGGTGGGCGATGCCGGGATGGGCGGACAGGTACGCGGGGGAGAGCGGCCGGCCGGCTTGCCGGAGGTCTCGCAGGTGGCTTCGCCTCTTCGCGAGGCGACGGTGTTTGAGGGCGGAGGCCGGCGGGCCGAGGGATCGGTTGCGGTTCCGGAGGCGGGCGATTCGCCGGAGCTCGGGCGCGCCCGGGAGGCTGCGTTGCCGTCCGGGCCGGTGGTGGTTCCGGAGGCGGGCGATTCGCCGGAGCTCGGGCGCGCCCGCGGGGCGGAGTTGCTGTCCGGGCCGGTGGTGGTTCCGGAGGCGGGCGATTCGCCGCAGCTCGGGCGCGCCCGCGGGGCGGAGTTGCCGTCCGGGCCGGTGGTGGCTCCGGAGGCGAGCGATCCGAAGCCTCCCGGGCGCGCCCAGGAGACGGAGTTGCCGTCCGGGCCGATCGCGGTTCCGGAGGCGGGCGATTCCGGCGTCACCGGCCGAGCCCCCGCATCCGACCTCCCGTCCGGGGCGGTCCGGCCCCGAACCGCCCCGCCCGCAGTCCGGTGGCCCGACCCCCACCCCGTGCCCGGCGTGGCCGTCGTCCTCGCCGACTCGCGTGGGCTGCGGCGGATCATCGCCCAGCACAACCGGTGGCGGACCGTCTGGTCCGCCGACGACGTCCTCGACGCCTGCTACGCCCTCTCCCTCGCGCACCTCGCCCCGCCCCGTGCCGCTCTCATCGCCGAGGGGTTTCCTGCGCGGCTTCCCGTGCTCGACCGGCTGCCCGAACTGCCCGCCGTCGTTCCCCTGCCCCCGGAACCCCCGCCGGCGCCCGCCGAAGACGAGCCCGTCCCGTGGACCCCGTCCGCGCGGGCCGTCGTCTTCCCGCGGCAGCGGCCGATCCGGCAGATCCCCTGGGCGCTGCTGTTCGTGCTCACCCTGCTCGTCGCCGCCGGGGTGGTGGCCGCCGTGTTCGTCAACCAGGTCTTCCACGGATCTTGACCCGTTCAGTTCGCTTCAACTAGGCCATTTGCACCGTTTCCCTGTCGCATCCGCTGGGCACCTCCCGGTCGATGTGAAAGGGGTTCACGATGCCGCGCACCCGAGCGCTTGTCCTTCTCGCCGTCCTCGCCGGCGCTTCCCTCACCGGCTGCAAGATCCCCGACGGGCTCGCTTCCGGGGCCGGCACCCAGGCACCCGAGACGGCCGCCGCCCCGCCGATCGCGCCGGCCGAGGCGAAGAACGAGCTCGCGGCGCTGAAGATCGCCGTGCGCGGCACCATGGACGGCTACAGCCGCGACGAGTTCCCGCACTGGGACAAGGTCGACGCCAACTGCGACGTCCGCGAGCAGGTCCTCAAGCGCGACGGCAAGGACGTCAAGACCGACGCGCAGTGCGCCGCGAAGTCCGGCACCTGGGTCAGCCCCTACGACGGCGAGACCTGGCACAAGGCGTCCGACCTGGACATCGACCACGTGGTGCCGCTCGGGCAGGCCTGGATCAGCGGCGCGAAGAGCTGGACGCGGGAACGGCGCGAGCAGTTCGCGAACGACCTCGTCCGCCCGCAGCTGAAGGCCGTCACCGACAACCTCAACGAGCAGAAGAGCGACAAGGCCCCGGACGCCTGGAAGCCGCCGCTCGTCTCCTACTGGTGCACCTACGCCACCGACTGGATCGTCGTGAAGCGCAACTACGGCCTGACGATCACCGTCCCGGAGAAGACGGCCCTGCAGACCATGCTGGACCGCTGCTAGAACGAGCGTGCCGCGGCCAGCGCCTGGTCCGCGTAGGACTGTCCGAACAGGACGGTGTGCACCAGCAGCGGGAACAGCTGGTGCAGCCCGATCCGGTCGCGCCAACCTCCGGGCAGCGGCGCTGCCTCGTCGTAGGCGGCGAGGACGCGGTCGAGGTGCGGGCAGCCGAACAGGTGCAGCATCGCCAGGTCCGTCTCGCGGTGCCCGCCGTGGGCGGCCGGGTCGATCAGCCACGCCTCGCGCCCGTCCCACAGCACGTTGCCGTTCCACAGGTCGCCGTGCAGCCGCGCGGGCGGTTCGGGCGAGGCCGGGATCCGGGCGCAGGCGCGCTCGAACACCGCGGCCTCGGCCGGGCCGAACGTGCCCGCGTCCACCGCCAGCCGGACGTAGGGCAGCACGCGGTCCGACGCGTACCAGGACGCCCAGTCGTCCGCCGGGTTGTTCGCCATCGGGGCCCGGCCGATGAACGCCTCCGCGGGTCCGTCCGGCGGCGGCGCGCCGAACGCCGGGGCGCCCGCGGCGTGCAACCCGGCCAGCCCGCGGCCGAAGCGCTCCGCGGCCGGCGCCGACGGGCGGCCGTCCGGGACGCGGTCGATGACCAGCCGGTCCCGGTCGTGGCTGCGGACGGCGGGAATCGGCACGGTGCCGGCCGCGGCCAGCCAGCGCAGGCCGGCCACTTCGGCGGCGGTCGCGCCGGGCGCGTGCCCCTGCTTGACGAACACCTCGCGGCCGTCTCCGGACTCGGTCATGTCCCGCACGGTACCGGCGCGCTACGGTGGTCGCCGGAGACAGGGGAGCGGCTGTGGTGGTGCGGGTCCAGGAGTTCGAGCGGGTCCTGAAGACGCTGGCGGAGGTCCAGCGTTCGGAAGCGCGTGACTACTCGTCGTTCAGCGTGCGCGGCAAGCGGTTCGGCTACTTCTGGCCGCGGACCCGGACCGTCGGGCTCAAGCAGGAGATCTCCGAGCAGCTGGCGCTGGTGTCGGAACGCCCGGACGTGTTCGAGGTGCAGTTCACCGCCGGCGGGTTCGGCTGGGTCGTCGTCCACCTCGACCGCATCGACGCCGACGAACTCGCCGAGCTCCTCTACGAGGCCTGGCGCCTGTCCGCCCCCGAGGAGCTCGTCGCCGAGGTGCCCTTCACCAGGATCGCCCGCGCGTAGAGCAGGTCGAACCCCTGCCGCTGCACGTTCTGCTGCGACTTCGACCCCGGCTGCGTGGTGACGACCGCGAGATCGCACCCGGCCTCGGCGGCCGCCGCGAGCCGGGCCCGCAGCAACGCCGTCTGGACGCCGCGGCGCCGGTGTGCAGGCAGGGTGGCCGCGCCGCTGAACTGCGCGATCCCGTCGGTGACGCGGAAGCTCGCCCCGCCGGCGAACTCGCCGTCCCGCTCCGCGAGGTACCGCCGGACGCCTGCCATGTCCCGCAACGCGTTCACCAGCAGCTCGCGGGGGAAGTCCTCGTGTGACGGCAGCCCTTGCTCGTCGGGCACCGCGGTCGCTTCGGCCACCGCGGACAGCCAGGTCTCCAGCTCGTCGTCCCGGCAGGCGCGGACGTCGCCGGGGAACGAACCACGCTCGAGCCGGCGGCCGAGCACGTTCTCGTAGGACTCCAGCCGGTAGCCGCGCGCGGTGAAGAACGCGCCCGTGCCGGCCTCGGCGAGCTGCGAAAGCTCCACCTGCACCGGCGCGCCCAGCTCGGCGAACGCCGCTTCCACCTCGTCGAGCTCCGCGGAGCCCGGCAGCCCGGCGAACCCCAGCCCGGCGACCTTGGTGAACGGCGAGTCCGGCTCGGCGAAGGTGGCGACACCCCCGGCGAGCGACCGCGTGAAGCCGGGACCGCCCCCGAGCCGCAGCCGCGTGGCGTCGGCGCACGCCGCGACGAACTGCGCGTCCGCGCGTTCGATGCGCTCGGCCAGAGCTGTCCCGCAAAAGAGCCGTTCCCCGTCCACGCCCTCACCATGCCGGACGCGGACGGGGAACGAAACCGGTTTTCAGCCCTCCACGCGGTGCGAAGCCCAGAACGACGTCAGGTCGGTCGAACCGGCCGCCGCCTGCGCTGCGGCCTTGAACTCCGCCGTGGTCGACACGCCGTACCAGTGCGACTGCGCGTACGACTTCAGCAGGTTCGCCATCGCCGTGTCGCCGATCAGCCGCCGCAGGTCGTGCAGGGTGCACTTGCCGTAGTTGTAGACCACCGTGGAGTACCGGGACGAGTGCGCGTCCCAGTAGGCCATCGAGTTGGTCAGCTTCTCCGCGCTCGACTGCCACGTGATGCCGCAGCCGCTGCCGGTGATCCCGCGGTAGAGGTCGGTGGCGTAGTCGGTGAAGCTCTCGTCCAGCCACGGCGAGTTGTACTCGTCGTCACCGACGATCCCGTAGAACCACTGGTGCGCCAGCTCGTGGGGGAGCGCCGTGGTGGACACGAGGTCCAGCACGAAGCCCGGGTATTCCATGCCGCCGAACCAGAAGTTGTTGTCCAGCACCACGTCGACCTCGCCGTACGGGTAGTCGCCGAAGCGGCCCGAGTGGACGTCGATCGCGTCGGCGGCCAGCGTGAGCATCTGGTTGGCGCTGCTGGTCGAGATCCCGCTGACGGAGTAGACGTTGACCCGCACGCCCTTGCCGGAGGTCGTGGTGATCTTCGCGAACGGCCCGGCGGCCCAGGCGAAGTCGCGCACCTTCGAAGCCACCGCGTGCGTGGTGGTCGTGCTGCCGCTGGTCGTCTCGGTCGACGTCCCGGTGGCCGGGGTCAGCAGCGACGTCGGGTGCACCAGGGTGACGTCGAAGTCGCTGATCACCGTGTAGAACGACTCGCCGTTGTTCGTGTACGGGTCCAGGTGCCAGCCCGCGCCGTCGCGGACGGCGAGCACCGGCAGCGCGTTGCCGATCATGTTGAACGCGCCGTCGTGGCCGAACCGGTCGGCGCCGCTCGGCACGACGATGCTCAGGTCGAACCCGATGCTCGCCGACTGGCCCTGGGCCAGCGGCGCGGGCAGCGTGATCTTCAGCGCGGTGCAGTTCACGCTCAGCGCGGACGGCGTGCCGCCGGTGACGTTCGTGACGGTGATCGGCGTGCTCGGGCAGCTGCCGTGGTAGTTGTCCCACAGCCGCAGGTACACCTCGGGCAGCGCGGTCGCCGAGCCGTTGGTGAAGCTGACGCTCTGGTGCCCGGTCCAGGTGTCGCCGGCGGTGTTCGACGTCAGGTTCACCGTGTAGGCCGGGTTGATCGGCGTCCGCGTGGAGTCCGCCGGCGCCGCGGTGATCGTCCAGGTGAAGGTGGCGCTGCCGCTGTTGCCGGCCGGGTCCTTCGCCGTCACGGTCACCGAGGACGTGCCCGCGGTGGTCGGCGTGCCGGTGATCTTGCCGGTGCCCGCGCCGATCGCCAGGCCCGCGGGCAGTCCGGTGGCACTGTAGGTGAGCGCGTCACCCTGCGGGTCGCTCGCCTGGATCTGCAGCGAAGCGGCCTGGCCGACGGCACCGGTCTGGGCGCCCGGCGAGGTGACGACCGGCGACTGCGGGTTGCTCGTCCCGGTGGTGGTCAGCGCGAAGTCGTCGAGGAGGAAGTTGGTGGCCAGGCTGGAGTCCTCGGTGCCGGTGATCTTCAGCGTGACCGTCTGGCCGAGGTAGCGCGAGACGTCCACCGTGCGCTGGGCGTACCCGGTGTTCTTGTCGAGGTTCGAGTAGCCGGCCAAGGTGTCGGAACCGGCCTGCACCACCAGCTTGTCGTAGGCGGTGCCGGTCGAGGTCTCCTTGGTGTCGATGTGCGTCCACCACGAGAGCGTCGCCGACGCGCAGCCGGCGGGCAGCGTCAGCGACTGCGACAGGGTGTCGGTGTGGGTGCTGCCGTAGCCGTCCAGCCACGCGTCCATCGTCCCGCCGTGCGCGGGTTCGGCCGTGGTGGCCGCGGAGATGACGCCGCTGGTCTGGGTCCACGGCGTCGTGCCGCTCTCGAACCCGCCGTTGGCGACGAGCTGGTCACCGCAGACCGCGGCGGCCTGGGCCGGCGTGGCGACGGCGACGGTGCCCAGCAGGCCGATGGCCACGCCGAGCACGGCAGGAAGCACCCTCGATCTCATGGAGGTCGTCCTTTCCCGGCTCCACCCGTGGGAGCCAGGAGAAGCGTCCTCTGCGCCCCGGATGGGCGGAACCCGCCAAGAGTCGGGTTCCGCAGGCCTGGATGCCCCTTTCGTCGTGTATGCGCGGGAACGTCCGGGTGTACGGATCTTGTACGGCGGCTTGCGAGCTTGGGCTCATCCGACAGGGAGGAAGTCATGGCCCCGAAGTTCAAGGCGCTCACCGCGGCGGTCGGCGCGCTGCTCGCGCTGGCCGGCAGCGGCGTCGCGCACGCCGCGCCGGCCGCGGTGACCGCCGACGCCACCGGCATGGAAGCGATCTTCAACAACCCGCCCGAGAACGGCGACCGCGACCACTCGATCGAAACGCGGCTGGTGCAGCTGGCCAACGGCACCCCGGCCGGCGCGGAAATCCACATCTCGCTCTTCAGCTGGACGCGGCCGGCGCTCGCCGAGGCGCTCAAGGCGGCGCAGGCCCGCGGCGTCAAGGTGCGGATCGCCCTCGACGGTGCCGCGGACGACGACCCGGCCAACACCGCGATGCCGATCCTCAAGTCCGCCGGGCTCACCCAGCTGGTGTTCTGCGGTACCGGCGGCAACAACACCGGGTGCATCGCCCACGACGGCAGCCCGCACTCGATCAACCACGACAAGCTGTGGATGTTCTCCGAGACCGAGGGCAAGAAGGACGTCGTCGTCATCGGCTCGTACAACCTGACCACGTTGCAGGGCAACCTGTTCAACAACGCCCTGCTGACCTACGGCGACGCGGACCTGTACGGCTTCTACCTCGGCCACATGCAGAAGATGCTGGCGCAGAAGAAGAACAACGACTACTTCGACACCGCCGGCTACCACAAGACGCTGACCACCATGGTCACCGGCTACCTTTCGCCGCGCGCCGACTCGAAGGGCGGCGACTCCGAGGAGTTCGCCACCGACACCTGGGCACAGCTGCTGAAGTACGTCACCAAGTACGAAGCCGGCTGCTCGCTCGACGTCGTGCAGGCCAACATCGCCGACTCGCGCACCCCGGTCGTCGACGAGCTGGTCCGGATCGGCAAGCTGGGCTGCAAGGTCCGGATCGTCTACGACGACATGGGCACCGCGGCGCTGGCCGCCCTCAAGGGCAAGGCGAACGTGACGCTCAAGCGGTTCAACACGACCGTCGGCGACCGCGAGATCTCCGTGCACTCGAAGTACATGCTCTACACGGGCAACTACAGCGAGAAGGCCGGCCGTCAGCTCGTCTTCACCGGCTCGCACAACATCTCCGGCGCGGCCCTGCGCGACAACGACGAGATCCTCGTCAAGGTGGAGAACGCCGGGATCAGCGCGGCCTACGAGGACAACTTCAGCACCATCCTGGCCCGCGCCAAGTGCACGGCCCCGGCTGCCTGCTGACGCTAGGCCGCTTCCGCCAGCACGGCTGCCGCCCGGGTTTCCAGCGGCCGGTAGCCGGCCTGGGCGGCCAGTTTGACCGCGGCTTCGCCGTGGGTGCGCGCCGCTTCGGCGTCACCCACGGCGAGCGCCGCCTCGGCGAGACCGGTCAGCGCCGCGGCTTCGCACCACGTGAAGCTCGTTTCCCGGGCGATCTCCAGCGCCGCCGTCAGGTGCTCGACCGCGTCCGCCGGGCGGTCCAGCCGGAGGCAGGTTTCGCCCAGCGAGGCCAGCGCGGACGCTTCGGTGCCGCGGTCGCCGATGCGGCGGGTCAGTTCCACCGCTTCGGCCGCGTCGGCGAGGGCCCGGGTGGCGTCGCCCGCCCTGGCCTCCATGACCGCGCGGCCGGACAGCGCCGCCGCTTCGCCGTACTGGTAGCCGAGTTCCCGGTTCGCGGTCAGCGCCCGCTCGTAGAGCCCGGCCGCGACGGCGTTCCCGAGATCGCGGTGGACGTGCCCGAGGTCGACCAGCAGCACGGCCACGCTGAACCGCGCGCCGTCGCGTTCGGCGATCTCCAGCGCCCGGCCGAAGTGCCCGAGCGCGGCTTCGAAGTCGCCGACCTGGCCGCACGCGAACCCGAGGTTGGCCAGGGCCATCGTGATCCCCGGCATGGCCGTTTCTTCGCACAGCCGCAACGCTTCCAGACCGCACTCGATCGCTTCGCGCGCGTCGCCGAGGCGCTGGAGCACGGCACTGAGGTTGTTGAGCGCCGCGGCGCGCCCGGCCGGCCACTCCGCCGCCAGCCCGTCGGTGAGGACCGTCGTCAAGTGGGCCCGTGCTTCGGCGTAGCGGCCGCTGTTGACGCCGGCCAGCGCGATGGACAGCCGCATCGCCGCCTGCGCCTGCCGGTCGCCTTCGGCCTGGGCGGCCGTCAGCGCGGTCGTGGCCGTGTCGATCCACTCGGTGTGGTGGCCGCGGTGGTGGAAGAACGCCCGGAGCGCGTCGGCCAGGTGCCAGGCGTGTTCGCGCGGGCCGTGCGCCGCGGCGTGCTCGACGGCGGCGGCGAGGTTCGGCCACTCCGTGTCCAGCCAGGCCAGCGCGTCTTCGGTGCCCTCGAACGCCGGCTCCGGCTCGCGCCGGGGGAGCCGGAGGAAGTGCGGGATCAGCAACCGGCCTGCCGCGTCGGCGGTGGCCAGGTAGTGGTCGAACAGCCGCCGCCGCGCCGCGTCCGCGTCGGCGGGGGTGTCGTCGGCCGCGACCCGCCCGCCCGCGTAGCTGCGCAGCAGGTCGTGGAAGCGGTAGCGGCCCGGCAGGTGCCGTTCGACGAGGTTGGCCGCGGCGAGGGCCTTGAGCTGCTGGCCGCCGCGTCCGTCGGCGACCGCGGCGAGCCGCGCGGCCACCGGCGCGGTGAACGTCTGGCCCGGCACCAGCGCGAGCCGCCGGAACAGCAGGCGGTGCTCGGCGGGCAGTGCCCGGTACGAAACGGAGAACGCCGTGGTGACGGCGCTTTCTTCGGCGCCGTCGACGCTCAGCCCGGCCAGCGGGTCGCCGCCGGCGAGCTCGCGCGCCAGCTCGGCGATCCCTGACACCTCGCCGGCGCCGAGGTTCGCCGCCGCCAGCCGCAGGGCCAGCGGCAGGTGCCCGCACAACCGGGCCAGCTCCGCCGCCGCGGCCGGCTCGGCGGCGACCGCGGGCGGCCCGAGCACGGTTTCCAGCAGCTGCCGGGAGTCCTCGGCCGGCAGCACGGACAGCGGCACCGCGAGCGCGCCGGTGCGGGCGATGAGGTCGCCGAGCCGCTGGCGGCTGGTGACCAGCACGGTGCCCGACGGCGGCAGCAGCGGCGTCACCTGGGCGCTGTCGCGGGCGTTGTCGAGCAGGACGAGCACCCGCCGGTCGGCCAGCAGCGAGCGCCACAGCGCCGTGCGGGCGTCCGGCTCCGGCGGGATCGCGCGCGGGTCGGTCCCCAGCGCCCGCAGCAGCTGCGCGGCGGCGACGGCCGGGGTGAGCGGCTCGTGGTCCGGGTCGAACCCGCGCAGGTCGAGGTAGAGCTGGCCGTCGGGGAACCGGTCGCGGACCCGGTGGGCCCAGCGGACGGCGAGCGCGGTCTTGCCGACGCCCGCGGTCCCGGTGACCACCCGGATGTCGGCACCGGCACCGGGTTCCGCCGGTGCGTCGAGCCGGGCCAGCTCGGCGGCGCGGCCGGTGAAGCCGCGGACGTCGTGCGGCAGTTGCGCCGGGCGGACCGGCTCGGGTGGCGGCTCCGGCGCGGGGTCGAGCGCCGGGTCGGCCGCGAGGATCGCCGCCTCCAGCCGGCTCAGCTCCGGCGAAGGGTCGAGCCCGAGCTCGGTGACGAGCCGGGCGCGCAGGGCGCGGAAGGCGGCGAGAGCGGCGTCAGTGCGGCCTTCGCGGTACAGGGCGAGCATGAGCTGGCCGACGAACCGCTGCCGCAGCGGGTGCGCGGCGACCAGCTTCGTCAGCTCGGCCAGCAGGTTACGGCCCCGGCCGAGCCGCAGCTGCGCGTCGATCCGGTCCTCCAGCGCGCTCCACCGGGCTTCGTGCAACCCGGCGAGCAGGACACCGGCGACGTCGGCGGACGCGGCCCCGGCGAGCGGCTCGCCCCGCCAGAGCCCGAGTGCCTCGTCGAACAGCTCGACGGCGGCCTCGTCACCGGCCGCGCGGGCCCGGCGGGTGAGGGCGGTGAAGCGGTGGGCGTCGATGGTGTCCGGGTCGGCGCGCAGCACGTAACCATGGCTTCCGGAAGCCAGCTCTGGGCCGCCGTGCGTGCGGAACACCGCCCGCAGCCGCGAAACCAGCGCCTGGACGGTGTTGCGCGCGCTGGCCGGGGGATCGTCGGGCCACAGCAGGTCCACGAGGTGTTCGACGGTGACCGGGCGGGGCGTCTCGAGCAGCAGGACGGCGAGGACCAGGCGCTGCTTGCGGGAACCGAGGTCGACCGGGGCGCCGTCCGCCGTCGCCTCGACGGCGCCGAGGACGCGGAACTCCACCCGGTCACCTCCCCTCACCTGATCGGGTGTGCAAGCGTACTGCAAGCGTGGCTCAGCCCCGGTCCGCCATCCTGGCGGGGCTGCAGGACATGCTCCCGACGATGTCCACGGCCGGCTCGGTCGCCGGGGGACCGGCGGATTCGGCTGTCGTTGTTCCACGGGCGGCACGAGCTGGGGGTAGGACCACCACGGCGACCCCTCCACGGTCGCCGTGGTGGCCCTTTTCGCTGCCCGGGGCAGCAGCTGCCGGACTCCGGTGGCGGTCCGGGCCTGCTCGACGCAGAATGCGCGCATGCAGCCGACGGTCGTCCGGGTGGCGCGGCTGGCCGACCCGGCCGGGCCCGCCGACGGCGTCCGCGTGCTCGTGGAGCGGCTGTGGCCCCGCGGAACCGCCCGGACGGCGGTGGTCCTCGACGGCTGGTACCGCGGCCTGGCGCCATCGGACCGGCTGCGCACCTGGTACGGCCACGACCCGGAGAGGTTCGCGGAGTTCGCCGAGCGCTACCGTGCCGAGCTGCGCGAGCCGGACCGAGTGGCGGCCCTGGACCGCCTGCGCGAGCTGGCGGGCGACGGCCCGGTGACCCTGCTGACGGCCAGCGCCACCCCGGCAATCAGCCAGGCAGCGGTACTGGCAGCGGTCCTCACCGGCGAGTGACCCGGCATCCGACCCTCTGAGTACGCCACCCGACCCTCCGGGTACGCAGGCCGACTGCCTGGGCACGCAACCCGACCCTCTGCGGACACAGCCCGACTGCTTGGGTACGCAAGTCGACCTCGCGGGGCCCGCCCCGACCTTCGACGTACGCAACCCGACCCTGTGGGTACGCAACCCGACCCTGTGGGTACGCAACCCGACCCTGTGGGTACCCAACCCGACCCTGTGGGTACGCAACCCGACCCCTACCGGCGGGCAACCGCGCCCATCTCGCGCGCCCCGGCTCGGCGCTTCAGGAGCGGGCCGCGTCGGCCGTCACCAGGACCGTGGCCGTGGCCGAGCCGAGTGTGTCGTGGCGGGCCGTCAGCGTGAGCGTCCCCGGCGGCCCCGCGAACGGCCGCAGCCACACCGCGGCCGCGCCACCCGTGGCGCCGAAGTCCAGCACCGGGTCGCCGACCAGCTCGCCCGGGCCGGTCAGCGTCAGCCGGACTCGTCCGGCCGTTCCCGCCCGCAGCGTCCCGAAGCGGTCCGTTGCCGCCACCACCACACGGGTGGCGTCGCTCCCGTCCGCGCGCAACTCCGGGTCGTCGGGCACGCAGCTGAGCACGTCCGCACCGCGGTCGCCGCTGAACCGGCGGCTGAGGACCAGCCGTCCGGCCAGGTAGCCGTCGATGCGCAGCTGCGGCCGCCGCCCCTTCGGCACCACCAGGTCGGCTGCGAAGGGCGGGTACCGCAGGTGCGGGAAGTCCGCGCGCCTGCTGCGGGCCTCGCCCGCGGGGCGGTCGTCGAGGAACAGCAGCAGGCGGTCGCAGTTGGACCAGATCGTCGCGCCGGCGCCCGGCCCGGCCGGCTGGGCGGTGAAGTCCCACGCGAAACCGGGCTCGACGACCGCCCGCACCTGAGGATCGGCCTGCGAGGCGTAGAAGGCCGCGGCCGGCTTGGGGATGCGGAAGATGTCCGACACGCCGGCGAACTTCGACCCGCCGACCGACCGCTGCCAGCCCGACGGGTAGTCGAACGCGCACCACGCGAGCAACCCGCAGTAACGGTCGTCGGCGGCGGCCAGGTCGTGGGCCTTCGCGTGCAGTTCCGCCTGCTGCTGCCGGACGCCGGGGGCATCGGTGCGGCGGTACGCGCGGGCGCCGGCGAGCGTGCCGATCGTCTCCGTCACCAGGTACGGCACCCCCGGCCGCGGCGGGCGCAGCCGGAAGGGCGCCCCGCGCCGGGCGGTGTAGTCGTTGTAGGCCAGGATTTCGACGTCGCTGCCGGCGAACCGGCCGAGCGTGCTGCTGGCCAGCGCGCCGCTCGTCGGGCGGGACGGGTCCAGCTGCCGCGCGAGCCGCCCGGTGCGCTGGTACATCGCCGTCGGCCCGTTGGCCTCGTTCACCCGCGTGCCCCAGACGACGATGCTCGGGTGGTTGCGGTCGCGCACGACCATGCCCTCGATGTCCGCCAGGTTCCGCCGCTGCCAGGCGTCGTCGCCGACGTGACCCCAGCCGGGGATCTCCTCCCACACCAGCAGGCCCAGCTCGTCGCAGGCGTCGAGGAACGCGCTGGACTGCGGGTAGTGGGAGCAGCGGACCATGGTGCAGTTCAGCTCGCGGCGCAGGATCTCGGCGTCCCGCCGTTGCACGCGATCCGGCAGCGCACCGCCGGCGAAGGGGTACCACTGGTGGCGGTTGAGGCCGAACAGCTGCAGCCGCCGCCCGTTGAGGAAGAACCCCTCGGTGGTGAACCGCGCGTCGCGGAACCCGGTCCGGACCACCCGCTGGTCGACCGCGTGTTTCCCGGACTCGACGGTCACGACGACGTCGCACAGGGCGGGGTCCTCGACGTCCCACAGCCGCACCCCGCCGAGCCCGCCGACGTCGAATTCGGCCGTCCTGCCCCGCACCGGCGCGGCCCCGCGCGCCAGCTCACGGCCGCCTTGCCGCACGGACGCGGTCACCTGGCCCGCGACGGGCGAGTCGAGCGTGCAGGCCAGGTGCAGCGACCGGCCGGGGGAGAGCACGTCGACCGGCCGGGCGAAGACGTCGGTGAGCCGGACCCGAGGCACCGCGCCGACGGTGGCCGGGCGGTAGATCCCGGCCGGCTGGTAGAAGTCGATCACCGACGGCCCGCCCCCGCGCGGCAGGTTGGGCGGCACGTCCAGCGTCCACCGCCCGTCCACGACCACGGCGAGCACGTTGTCGCCCGCCACGACGTCGGGCAGTTCGACTTCGAAGGGCAGGTAGCCGCCTTCGTGGGTGCCGAGGAGCCGGCCGTTGAGGTGCACTTCGGCGTTGGTCATGACGCCGTCGAAGCGGGCGGTGTGGCGTTCGGCCGTGGACGCGGTGAAGTGCTTGCGGTAGATCCACCGGTCCTGCCAGGACGCGGGATCCCACCCGGTCCACGAAAGCGGCGTCACGCAGTGCGGCAGCTGAACGGGGGAGAGGTCGACCTCGTCGAAGCCGAGCTCGGTGCACCCGTCGTCGTACCGCCCGAACAACCAGAAATCCCCCAGCCGCAGGGCATCCGCCCCGGGCGAGGCATGCCCGGCCGACCCGGCGACGACCCCGAGCAGGGCGGCCCCACCGGCGGCGAGGAACCCCCGCCGGGACAACCGCCCCCGCAACTCGGCCATCGGCGACCTCCGGGCTCGGGCTCCGCTGTGTTATCGCTCGTCCCGGGTAAGACGTCACAAACGATCAGGCGGTTGCTCACCGAAGGGTGGAAGCGCGCACCACCAGTTCCGGTGTGAACACGACCTTCCGGTGTTCGTGGTCGCTTTCGGACGCCTCCGCCAGCAGCAGCTCCACCGCCGTGCGGCCCAGCCGGCGCCGTGGCTGGCGGACCGAGGTCAACGGCACTGCGGCCGCCGCGGCGAACTCGATGTCGTCGTAGCCCACTATGGCCAAGTCCTGCGGGACGCTCATGCGGAGGTTCGCGCACGTCTGCAGCAGGCCGAGGGCGACCAGGTCGTTGGCGCAGAACGCCGCCGTCGGGCGGCGGGGGGACGGGAGACCCGCCAGGCGCTCGCCCGCTCCGCGGCCGTCGGCCACGGTCAGGGCCGTTGTCGTGAGGTCGACCAGGTGGTCCGGGCCGAGGCCCGCCGCTTCCAGGGCGCGCAACGCGCCAAGGCGGCGGTCGCGGACCTGGCCGACACTCGTGTGGTTGCCGATGAACGCGATCCGCTCGTGGCCCTGCTCGATCAGGTGCCGCACGGCGATCTCGCCGCCGTGGACGTCGTCGACCGCGACCGAGCAGTGCGTGGCGCCTTCGGGGGTGCGGTCGACGACCACCAGTGGCGTGCCGCGGCGGGCGATCTCGCCCAGCAGCGGGGCGTCCGGGTCGACCGGCGTGATGAGAATGCCCTGCACGCGCTGCTGTTCGAGGCGCCCGAGGTAGGCCTCTTCGCGCGACGGCTGGTGCGCGCTGTTGCAGAGGAACAGGGACAGGTCGCCCGCGTCCGCGGCGTCCTCCATCCCGCCCGCGACGTCGGTGAAGAACGGGTTGCTGCCGTCGAGCATCACGTACGCCAGGACGCGGCTGCGGCCGGCGCGCAGCTGCCGCGCGGATTCGTTGCGCACGAACCGGAGGTCGGCCATCGCGGCCTCGACCCTCGCCCGGGTCGCCGGGCTGACCCGGTCGGGGCGGTTGAGCACGTTGGACACCGTGCCGAGGGAGACGCCGGCGGCCGCCGCGACCTCCTTCATGCCCGCGGCTCGCGGCTCCCTGACGACCATCGGACCCCCTCGTTGAAACGTAACATCACGGCGACCGACCTGGTGGAGACGCCGTTTGGCCACGGCCGCGCCGATGCATTGACTTCTTCTTCCGCTGCATAGTAGCTTCACCGCACCAGATTTGTGAAACCTTTCAATCCGGAGGTCGCAATGACGCGGCAGGACCCGGGCCGGGCCCCTCTGCTGGAGGTGCGCGGCGTGACGAAGTCGTTCGGCGCGGTCGCGGCGGTCTCCGGCGTGAGCTTCGGGCTGCACGCCGGCGAGGCCCACGCGCTGGTGGGGGAGAACGGCGCCGGCAAGTCCACGATCGTCAAGATGCTGGCCGGGGTGCACAAGCCCGACGACGGCACGCTGCTGCTGGACGGCGAGCCGGTCGGGTTCGGTTCGCCCGCCGACGCGAAGGCGGCCGGCATCGCGGTCATCTACCAGGAACCCACGCTGTTCCCCGACCTGAGCGTCGCGGAGAACATCGTGATGGGCCGCCACCCGCGCAAGAGCCTCGGCCGGATCGACCGGGCGGCGGTCCGCGCCGAGGCCGAACGCCTGTTCGCGCGCCTCGGCGTCCGGATCGACCCCGCTCGCCCGGCCCGCGGCCTGTCCATCGCCGACCAGCAGATCGTCGAGATCGCCAAGGCGCTCAGCGCCGACGCCCGGGTCCTCGTCATGGACGAACCCACCGCCGCACTGACCCGGATCGAGGTCGAGCGGCTGTTCTCCGTCGCCCGGACGCTGCGCGGGGAAGGCGCCGCGATCATGTTCATCTCCCACCGCTTCGAGGAGATCACCGAGCTCTGCCAGCGCGTGACGATCATGCGCGACGGCAGGCACGTCTCCACCGACGCCCTCGAGGACGTCACCGTCGACGAGATGGTCAAGCGCATGGTCGGCCGCGACCTCGACGCGTTGTTCCCCAAGCAGGACGTCGAGCCCGGCGCGGTCGTGCTGGAGGTCGAGGGCCTGGCCCGGGAGGGCGTGTTCCGCGACATCTCCTTCTCCGTGCGCGCGGGCGAAATCGTCGCCTTCGCCGGCCTGGTCGGTTCCGGCCGCTCGGAGGTCGTCCAAGCCGTCTTCGGCGTCGACGAGCGGGACGCCGGGGTGGTCAAGGTGAGCGGCAAGAAGCTCAAGCCGCACTCGTCGCGGGCCGCGATGGCCGCCGGGATGGCCCTGGTCCCGGAGGACCGGCGGCAGCAGGGCCTGATCATGGACCTCTCGATCGAGCGGAACGTGACGCTGCCGCGCTCGCGGGCGCTGGCGCAGCTCGGCTTCCTGACCGGCGCGAGCGAACGTCGGGAGGCACGCCGCTGGACCGAGCGGCTGCGCACCAAGTACCGCAGGCTCGGCGACCCCGTCGGCACGCTGTCGGGCGGGAACCAGCAGAAGGTCGTGCTGGCCAAGTGGCTGGCCATGGCGCCGCGGGTGCTGATCGTGGACGAGCCGACGCGCGGCATCGACGTCGGCACCAAGGCCGAGGTCCACCGGCTGATGTCGGCACTGGCCGCCGAGGGCGTCGCGATCGTGATGGTGTCCTCGGAACTGCCGGAGGTGCTGGGCATGGCCGACCGCGTGCTGGTGATGCGGGAAGGCCGGATCGTGGCCGAGCTCCCGCGCGCCGAGGCGACCGAGGACTCGGTGATGTTCGCCGCGATGGGGCAGGGGGCCGCCGCATGACCGTCACCGAGGAGGCCCGCGTGACGAAGGACCCGGCCGTCCACTCGCGACGGTCGTGGCCGGCGAACGTGCTGAAGGCCCGCGAATCCGGCATCGTGCTCGCCCTGATCGTCCTGGTCGCGTTCACCGCGACGCAGAACTCCCGGTTCCTGTCCGGGCAGAGCATCCGCGACATCCTCCTGGGGACCGCGATCCTGGCGGTGCTCGCCGTCGGGCAGGCGATCGTGATGATCACCCGCAACATCGACCTCTCGGTCGGTTCGGTGCTCGGGCTGTCGGCGTTCGCCGTGGGCACGCTGATGAAGGACAACCCGGGCCTGCCGGTCGTCGTCGCGATCCTGGCCGGGCTGGCCGTCGGCGCGGTGTGCGGGCTGGTCAACGGCGTCCTGGTGCGCTTCGGCCAGGTGCCCGCGCTGGTCGTCACGCTCGGCACGCTCTACGCCTACCGCGGCGTCAGCTACTTCTGGGCCGGCGGACGGCAGATCAACGCCGACAAGCTCCCGGCGTCCTTCCTGGACTTCGGCACCGCGTCGATCCTCGGCGTGCCCTGGCTGGTCCTGATCGCCCTGCTGGTCCTGGTCGCCGCCGGGATCGTGCTCCGGAGCTACCGCGCCGGGCGCGAGCTGTACGCGATGGGCTCGAGCCCGCAGGCCGCGAAGCTCGCGGGCATCAAGGTCGGCCGCAACACCAGCGCCGCCTTCCTGGTCAGCGGTGCGCTGGCGGGACTGGCCGGCGTCCTGTTCGCCGCCCGGTTCGGCACCGTGGACGCGGCCGCCGGCACCGGCTACGAGCTCAACGTCGTCGCCGCGGCCGTGGTCGGCGGGGTGGCGGTGTTCGGCGGCAGCGGCTCGGTCTGGGGCGCGGGCCTCGGCGCGCTGCTGCTGACGGTCATCGGCAGCGCCCTGGCCGTGCTCGACATCAACCAGTTCTGGCAGCAGGCCATCGTCGGCGCGCTGATCCTGCTCGCGATCGGCGCCGACCGGCTCGTCGCCGTGCGCGTCGCCAAGGCACTGAAGAAGAGGGATTCCCATGTCTGACACCGGGAACCGGTTCGGCAGGCTGCTCAGCTGGGACGCCGCCGTCGTGCTCGTCACGGTGCTCGTCCTGCTCGTCGCCTCCGGCGCGGTCGAGAACTTCGGCACCAGCCGCAACTTCACCTTCCTGCTGCTCGACCTGCTCCCGATCGCGCTGGTCGCGCTGCCGATGACGTTCATCATCGTCACCGGCGAAATCGACCTCTCGGTGGCGAGCACGCTCGGCCTGACGTCGGCGGTGATGGGCTCGCTGTGGAACGCGGGGTGGGCGATCGAGACGATCATCCCGCTCTGCATCGTGCTCGGCGCGGTCCTCGGCGCGCTGAACGGCTTCTTCGTCACCGTGCTGAAGCTGCCGTCCCTGGCCGTCACCATCGGCACGCTCGCCCTCTACCGCGGCCTGGCGTTCGTCGTGCTCGGTGACGGCGCGGTCGCCGACTTCCCGCGGGCCTACACGAGCTGGGTCACCGGGACGATCGGCGACGGCCCGATCCCGAACGTCCTGATCCCGCTGGTGGTCGTCGCGCTGGTCTTCGGCGTGGTGCTGCACGCGACCCCGATCGGCCGCGGCGTCTTCGCGGCCGGGGCCGGCGAACAGGCGGCCCGGTTCGCCGGCATCCGCACCGGACGGCTCAAGTTCTGGCTGTACGTCGTGAGCGGCGCGGTCGCGGGGCTCGCCGGGGTGCTGTGGACGCTGCGGTACTCCAGCGCCCGCGCCGACAACGGCTTCGGCCTCGAACTCGCGGTCGTGGCCGCCGTGCTGCTGGGTGGCGTGTCCATCTTCGGCGGCAAGGGCACGCTGCCCGGCGTGCTGGCCGGGGTGGTCCTGCTGGCGTCCCTGCAGAACGCGCTGCGCCTGCAGGACGTGTCGAACGAAGCCCTCAACATCGTGACCGGCGTGCTCCTGATCGTGTCGGTCCTGCTGCCCAACATCGTGATTGCGGCCCGCACGGCAGTGCGTCGCCGTCGGCAAGCGGTAACTCCGGAAAGGTGACGAAGATGTCCCGACGGTTCCTCACCGGTGCAGTGTCGGCCGGGCTGGTGCTGGTCCTGGCCGCGTGCAGCGGTACGACCAAGAACGACAACGCCGCCTCCGGCGCGGGTGAGTCCACCGCGGCGGCGAACCCGAACGCCGCGGCGAAGGAGGGCGTCAAGATGGCGTTCCTGCCCAAGCAGCTGAACAACCCCTACAGCGACATCGAGGTCAGCGGCGGCAAGGAGGCCCTCGGCGAGCTGAAGGGCGAGTACAAGCTGGTCGGGCCGAACGACGCCAGCGCGTCCTCGCAGGTCAGCTACATCAACACGCTGATCCAGCAGCAGCAGGACGTCATCGGCATCGCCGCGAACGACCCGAACGCGGTGTGCCCGTCGCTCAACCAGGCCCGCAGCGCCGGCATCAAGGTCGTCGCGTTCGACTCCGACGCCGCCAAGGACTGCCGCGACGTCTTCATCAACCAGGCCACCACCCAGGGCATCGGCGAGGCGCTGGCGAAGCAGGCGAAGGACCTTTCCGGCGGCTCCGGCGAGGTCGCGGTCCTGTCGGCGACGCCGAACGCCACCAACCAGAACGCCTGGATCGACGTGTTCAAGAAGGAACTGGCCAAGCCGGAGTACGCGAGCCTGAAGCTGGACAAGGTCGCCTACGGCAACGACGACGACCAGAAGTCGTTCCAGGAGGCCCAGGGCCTGCTGCAGTCGTTCCCCAACCTCAAGGTGATCGTCGCGCCGACCACGGTCGGCATCGCCGCCGCCGCGCGGTACGTCAGCTCGTCCAGCTACAAGGGCAAGGTCGCGGTGACCGGGCTCGGCACGCCGAACCAGATGCGGGCCTTCGTCAAGGACGGCACGGTCAAGCAGTTCGCGCTGTGGAACCCGGCGGACATCGGCTACCTCGCCGCCTACGCCGGTGTCGCGCTCAAGTCCGGCCAGATCACCGGCAAGACCGGCGAGAAGTTCAAGGCGGGCAAGCTCGGCGAGTACACCATCGGCGAGAACGGCGAGATCGTGCTCGGCCCGCCGACGACGTTCGACGCGAACAACATCGACAAGTTCGACTTCTGATGCCACGGTACTGCTTCTGCCTCCAGGTCAAGCCGGACCGGAAAGCCGCGTACGCCGAGCGGCACCGGGCGGTGTGGCCCGAGATGCGGCAGGCCCTGCACGACACCGGCTGGCGCAACTATTCGCTGTTCCTCCGCGACGACGGCCTGCTGATCGGGTACGTCGAGGCGGACGACCTCGAAGCCGCACGGGCCGCGATGGCGGAGACCGACGTCAACACCCGCTGGCAGGCGGAGATGGCGGAGTTCTTCACCGGCCTCGACGGCCGTCCGCCGGATGCGGGGTTCCAGCTGCTCGACGAGGTCTTCCACCTCGACGTCCGGGAAGGACAGTGATCGCCATGGGTGACTTGACCGCGGTCAAAGCGGCGTTGCGGGCCCAGCGCATCGAAACGCCGTCGTGGGCGTACGCGAACTCGGGCACCCGGTTCAAGGTGTTCCCGCAACCCGGGGTGCCGCGCACTCCGGAGGAGAAGGTCGCCGACGCGGCGGTCGTGCACCGGCTCACCGGGGTGGCGCCGAGCGTGGCGCTGCACATCCCCTGGGACCGGGTGGACGACTACGCCGCGCTGACCGTGTACGCGCGGGACCTCGGCATCGAAATCGGCGCGATCAACACGAACGTCTTCCAGGACGAGGACTACAAGCTCGGCTCGGTGACCAACCCGGACGCGGGGATCCGCCGCAAGGCGACCGATCACCTGCTGGAAGCCATCGACATCATGGACGCGACCGGGTCGCGCGATCTGAAGCTGTGGTTCTCCGACGGGATCAACTACCCGGGTCAGGACGACATCCGCGACCGCCAGGACCGCCTCGCGGCGGCGTTGCGCGAGACCTACGACCGGCTGGGTCCGGACCAGCGGATGTTGCTGGAGTACAAGCTGTTCGAGCCGGCGTTCTACGCCACCGACGTGCCGGACTGGGGCACCTCCTACGCCCACTGCATCGAGCTGGGCGAGAAGGCGACCGTCTGCATCGACACCGGTCACCACGCTCCGGGGACGAACATCGAGTTCATCGTGGCGTTCCTGTTGCGGGCGGGGAAGCTGGGTGCGTTCGACTTCAACTCCCGCTTCTACGCCGACGACGACCTGATGGTGGGGGCGGCGGATCCGTTCCAGCTCTTCCGGATCATGTACGAGATCGTCCGGGCGGATGCGTTGGATCCGGCGTACGGGATCGCGTTCATGCTGGACCAGTGCCACAACATCGAGGCGAAGATCCCGGCGATCATCCGGTCGGTGATGAACGTCCAGGAAGCCACGGCGAAGGCGCTGCTGGTGGATCGCCCGGCGTTGCGGGTGGCGCAGCTGTCGGGTGACGTGCTGGGCGCGAACGCGGTGCTGATGGACGCCTACAACACCGATGTCCGGCCGCTGCTGGCCGAGCTGCGGGAGGAGGCCGGGCTCGATCCGGATCCGGTCGCGGCGTACCACCGCAGCGGGTACCAGGAGAAGATCGTGGCCGAGCGGGCCGGTGGGCAGCAGGCGGGGTGGGGAGCATGAGCGTGCCGGCGCAGCTGATCGCGCGCAGCAACGCGCTGGGGGCCGACCCGCGCAACACGAACTACGCCGGCGGCAACACCTCCGCCAAGGGGGCCGTCACCGACCCGGTGACCGGCGCGCCGACGGAGGTGCTGTGGGTCAAGGGTTCCGGCGGTGATCTCGGCACGCTGACCGAGGCGGGGCTGGCCGTGCTGCGGCTGGACCGGCTGCGGTCCCTGGTCGACGTCTACCCGGGTGTCGAGCGCGAGGACGAGATGGTCGCCGCGTTCGACTACTGCCTGCACGGCCGCGGCGGCGCCGCGCCCTCGATCGACACCGCGATGCACGGTCTCGTGGAAGCCGCGCACGTGGATCACCTGCACCCGGACTCCGGGATCGCCCTCGCGACCGCGGCGGACGGTCCGGCGCTGACCAAGGAGTGCTTCGGTGACCGGGTCGCCTGGGTCGGCTGGCGGCGCCCCGGCTTCCAGCTCGGCCTCGACATCGCCGCGGTCAAGGCCGCGAACCCCCAGGCGATCGGCGTGATCCTCGGCGGGCACGGCATCACCGCCTGGGGCACGACCTCCGAGGAATGCGAGCGGAACTCCCTGGAGATCATCCGGACCGCCGAAGCTTTCCTGTCCGAGCGGGGTGCGCCGGAGCCGTTCGGGCCGGTCGTCCCGGGCTTCGAAGCTCTCCCCACGGAGGAACGGCACGCGCGCGCCGCGGCCTTGGCGCCGGTGGTCCGCGGTCTGGCCTCGACCGACCAGCGCCAGGTCGGGCACTACACCGACAGCGAGGTCGTGCTCGAGTTCCTCTCCCGGGAGAAGCTGCAGCCGCTCGCCGCGCTGGGGACGTCGTGCCCGGACCACTTCCTGCGCACCAAGGTCCGGCCCCTGGTCGTGGACCTCCCGGCGACCGCGCCCCTCGAGGACGTCGTCGCGCGGCTGAAGGAACTGCACGCCGAGTACCGCGACTCCTACCGGGCCTACTACGAGCGGCACGCGGAGGCCGATTCGCCCGCGATGCGCGGCGCGGACCCGGCGATCGTGCTGGTCCCGGGCGTGGGGATGTTCTCCTTCGGCAAGGACAAGCAGACCGCCCGGGTGGCGGGGGAGTTCTACGTCAACGCCATCAACGTCATGCGCGGCGCCGAAGCCGTCTCGACCTACGCACCGATCCCGGAGAGCGAGAAGTTCCGGATCGAATACTGGTCCCTCGAAGAGGCCAAGCTGCAACGGATGCCGAAACCCAAACCCCTCGCCGGGCGGATCGCCCTGGTCACCGGCGCGGGATCCGGGATCGGCAAGGCCATCGCCCAGCGGCTCGCCGCCGAAGGTGCGTGCGTGACGATCGCGGACCTGAACGGGGACGCGGCGGCGGAGGTCGCTGCGGAGGTCGGCGGCACGGCGGTCGTCGCCGACGTCACCGACGCCGCCGCGGTGCAGGCGGCGATCGACGCGACCGTGCTGGCGTACGGCGGGATCGACCTGGTGGTCAACAACGCGGGCCTGTCCATCTCGAAGCCGCTGCTGGAGACCACCGAACGCGACTGGGACCGGCAGC
This sequence comes from Amycolatopsis sp. NPDC004169, assembly GCF_040610315.1. Taxonomy (NCBI): domain Bacteria; kingdom Bacillati; phylum Actinomycetota; class Actinomycetes; order Pseudonocardiales; family Pseudonocardiaceae; genus Amycolatopsis; species Amycolatopsis sp. NPDC004169. The sequence continues at coordinate 71,328 of NZ_JBEXMD010000017.1, read as the reverse complement.
ACGACGTGATGGCCAAGGGCTCGTTCCTGGTCGCGAAGGCGGCGGCGAAGGCGATGATCGATCAGGGCATCGGCGGCGACGTCGTCTACATCTCTTCGAAGAACTCGGTGTTCGCCGGCCCGAACAACGTCGCCTACGGCGCGGCGAAGGCCGACCAGGCCCACCAGGTCCGGCTCCTGGCCGCCGAGCTGGGCGGGCACGGGATCCGGGTCAACGGCGTCAACCCCGACGGGGTCGTCCGGGGTTCGGGCATCTTCGCCGGCGGCTGGGGTGCCCAGCGCGCCGCGGTCTACGGCGTCGAAGAGGCCAAGCTCGGCGAGTTCTACGCCCAGCGGACCATCCTCAAGCGCGAAGTCCTGCCCGAGCACGTCGCCGCCGCGGTGTTCGCCCTCACCGGCGGCGACCTCACCCACACCACCGGCCTGCACGTGCCGGTGGACGCCGGGGTGGCCGCCGCGTTCCTGCGTTAGGAGAACCGATGACGCTCGACCGGATCACCCCGCGCCGCACCCGGGTCGGCCTCGTCTCGGGCGGGCTCGGTGCGTACTGGCCGCAGTTCCCGGCGCTGCTGCCCCGGCTGCAGGCTTCGGCGCGGCGCGTCACCGAGCGGCTGTCCACTCTGGACTGCGAGGTGGTCGACGCCGGGTTCGTCTCGGACGCGCAGGAGGGCGCGGCCGCGGCGGAGAAGCTGCGGGTGGCCGGGTGCGACCTGATCGTCGGCTTCCTCACGACGTACCTGACCTCGAACATGCTGGCCCCGGTCGCGCAGCGCTCGGGCGCGCCGGTGCTGCTGCTGAACCTGCAGCCCACCGAGGCGATGGACCACGAGTCCTTCGACACCGGCGCGTGGCTGGCCTACTGCGGCGCCTGCCCGTTGCCGGAGATGGCCAATGCGTTCCGGCGCCTCGGCGTCGAGTTCCGCTCGGTGTCCGGGTACCTCGAGGACAGCCGGGCGTGGACGCGGATCGAGCGCTGGATCAAGGCCGCGGGTGTTCGTGCGATACTGCGCCACGGCCGCCACGGGCTGCTCGGGCACCTCTACCCGGGCATGATGGACGTCGCCACCGACCCGACGCTGGTGTCGGCCCAGCTCGGCGGGCACGTCGAGATCCTGGAGGTCGACGACCTGCGGGTGCGCGTGGAGCAGGTCACCGAGGCCGAAACGAAGGACCGCGTCGAGCTGGCCCGTGAAGTGTTCACTGTGGACGAGTCCGTACTGGACGAAGACTTCGCGTGGGGCGCGCGGGTGTCCGTCGCCCTCGACCGGCTCGTCGACGACTTCTCGCTCGACTCCCTGGCCTACTACCACCGCGGTCTCGACGGCGAGACGCACGAGCGCGTCGGCGCCGGGTTCATCCTCGGCGCGTCCCTGCTCACCGCCCGTGGCATCCCGGCCGTCGGCGAGTACGAGCTGCGGACGTCACTGGCCATGCTGGTCATGGATCGCCTCGGCGCGGGCGGCTCGTTCACCGAGCTGCAGGCGCTGAACTTCCGCGACCGGGTGGTCGAGATGGGCCACGACGGGCCGGCCCACCTGGGCATCAGCGCCCGCAAGCCGCTGCTGCGCGGCCTCGGCGTCTACCACGGCAAGCGCGGCTGGGGCGTGTCGGTGGAGTTCGACGTCAAGCACGGGCCGGTGACGCTGTGCGGGCTCGGCCAGCGCCGCGACGGCACGTTCGCGCTCGTCGCGGCGGAAGGCACGGTGGTGCCCGGGCCGCTGCTGCGGATCGGCAACACCACGTCCCGCGTCGACTTCGGCTGCGACCCGGGGGAGTGGACCGACGCCTGGTCCGCCAGCGGCATCGCGCACCACTGGGCGCTCGGCACCGGCCACCGCGTCGCCGAACTGACCGCGGTCGCGGACCTGCTCGGCCTGGAGCTGACGGTGGTGCGTCCGTGAAGCGGGTGGCGGCCGTCGACCTCGGCGCGTCCAGCGGGCGCGTGATGGCCGGGACGGTCGGGCCGTCGCGGCTGGCGGTGGAGGAAGTGCGGCGCTTCCCGAACGGCGGCGTCCGCGCGGGGCCGGCGCTGTACTGGGACATCCTGGGCCTCTACCGCGAGAGCGTGGCCGGGATCCGGGAGGCCGGGCGCCTGGACGGCGTCGGCATCGACTCCTGGGCGGTCGACTACGGGCTCCTCGACGACCGCGGCGCGCTGCTCGGCAACCCGGTCCACTACCGCGATTCCCGGACCGACGGCGTGCCGGCCAAGGTCGCCGGTCTCGTGTCCGCCCGCTCGCTCTACGACGTCACGGGACTGCAGCAGCTGCCGTTCAACACGCTCTACCAGCTGGTGTCCGAAGGCGACCGGCTCGAGGCGGCGTCGACCGTGCTCCTCATCCCCGACCTGCTGAACCACTGGCTCACCGGCTCGATCGGCGCCGAGCGGACGAACGCGTCGACGACCCAGCTGTACGACGTCCGCGCGCGGACCTGGGCCACTTCGCTGGCCTCGCAGGTCGGCATCCCGCCCCGGCTGCTGCCGCCGCTGCGCGACCCGGGCACGGTGGTGGGCACGGCGGACGAGCTGGCCGGCCTGCCGGTGGTGGCGGTGGGCTCGCACGACACGGCGTCGGCGGTGGTCGCGGTGCCCGCGTCGCCCGAGACGAACTTCGCCTACATCTCGTCGGGCACCTGGTCCCTCGCCGGCCTGGAGCTGGCGGCCCCGGAGCTGAGCGACGAGGCACTGGCGGCGAACTTCACGAACGAGGGCGGCGTCGACGGCACGATCCGCTTCCTGCGCAACGTGATGGGCCTGTGGGTGCTGTCGGAGACACTGCGCACGTGGTCGGCACCGGACCTGCCCGGCCTGCTGGCCGCGGCGGCCGCGGCACCCCCGCTGGCGGCGGTGGTCGACATCGACGCGCCGGAATTCCTGCCCCCCGGCGACATGCCGTCCCGGATCGAGGCAGCCTGCCGGGCGACGGGCCAGCGTCCGCCGGCCGACCGGCCGGCGGTGGTCCGCTGCATCGTCGACAGCCTGGCCTTGGCGCACCGCCGCACGATCCACGAGGCGGCCCGGATCACCGGCCGCCAGGTCGACGTCATCCACCTGGTGGGCGGCGGAGCCCGCAACGAACTGCTGTGCCAATCGACGGCGGACGCCTGCGGAGTCCCCGTCCTGGCGGGGCCGGTGGAGGCGGCGGCGCTGGGCAACGTGCTGGTCCAGGCCCGGGCACTGGGGGAGGACCTGCCGGACCTGACGGCGATGCGGGCGCTGGTGCGCGAGACGCAGCAGATCCTCCGTTACGACCCATCGGGTACCGGCGACTGGGCGGCCGCCGAGGCCCGGCTGCGCGGTTGACGGCCCCGGAGTTCGGTCAGCAGTCCGCGAGCTTCCTGACGGCAGAGTGCGCTGAGCAGGGCCAGTTCCCGGGCCGCACGGATCCGGATATAGCACGGGATGCCCTCGTCGTGTGCCAGTTCGCGGCACACGAGCGCAGCTGCCTCGCGGTAGCCGCGGTGAAGTGCGGACATTGATTCGGCGCAGCGCAGCCTGGTCACCGGGCTGAGGGCCGGATCTTCGGCCATGGCGCGCAGTGCGAGGGCGGCCTCGTACGGCTCCTGCCGTCCGATGGCTTCGAGAATCCGGATCCGGGCCGTGACGTTCGCGATCGTGTGGAGTTCGTGGAGAAGGTTCACCAGTTCGTCGCGCAGATCGGGGCGGATACGCCCGAGCGTTCGTGCGGCGTCGATCCGCACCAGGACGGGTAATGTCCCGTCGGTCGTCATTGTTTGCAATCGTTCCGTGGCGAGCGCCCGACCTTGCGCTCCGAAGGTCGCGAGGTCCTCGGCGGCCCGCCAGCGCAGGGCGGGCCGGGACGCTGGATCTTCCGCGATGGCCGCGAGAACGCGGGCGCCTCGCTCGCGATCTTCGCGCCGGTAGTGGCACATCCGGTTAGCCGCCTCCCATCGCGTCGCTGCGCGGGCCCGAGCGTCGTCACGGAGCGCCCGAATGTCTTCGAACCGCCCGAGCGCGGCGAGCAGTTCGATCCGGACCTGGTCAGCGAGGCGGCTGTCGGACAGCAGTTGGGCCAGCCTCACCCGGTCGGCCTCCGTCAGGGGTTCGGGAGCCAGCCGGATGAGGAGGGCGGCGGCCTCGATCCGGTGCCGCCAGGTCCGGTCTTCGCCGTCGAGAGCGGCGCGGGCGTCCGCGAGCACGCGCGCCCGCCATGTCCGATCGAGCTCTGCGAGGGCCAGGAGCCGTTGCACACGGACGCGCCCGCTTCCGCCGAGCTCGGCCAACACGGCGACGGCTTGGGGGACGAGGCACGGGGAGAGCTTCCCGAGTGCGGCCGCGGCGGCAACCCGGTCGGCCCGGTCCGTCTCGGGCCCGGTCAGCGTGTCGCGAAGCGCGGCCTCGGCTTCGCTCGCCACGGCCCAGTTGTCCCAATAGCCGGCCGTCACCTCCGTCCAATTAGTGATCGAAGCCGTGTAGTCGGCGAGCGTCGCCCGGGAGACAGCTCGGAACTCGGCCGCCGGCAGGTACCGGGCCGCTCTCTGTCGCACGGTGTTCGACGTCGCCGGGGCATAGACGATGGCCCGCGCCAGTGGCACCAGTTCGGCCGATGTCAGGTCGGCCCACCTGAGCCCGTTCAGCGCCCGTTCGCGTTCGGTGTCGCGGAGATCGGAACGGCCGGCCAAACGCCGAAGCACGGCCATTGCGGCGCTGTGCTGGGTCACGTCGAGCCGCACCAGCCGATCTGCTGCTTCGCAGCGGTGGGAAACGGGTTCGGCCTCGTCGTCGAGCACCTTGCGGTGAAAGGCGATTGCCTCGTCCGCCGTGGCCGGGTCGAGCTCCGCCAGCCGTATGACTGCGTCGGTTCGCCACGTGAACTGGAGATGTTCGTCCGTCGCTTGCGAGCGAAGCTTCGCCAGTGCTTCCTCAGCCCGTTCAGGACGAGCTGCGAACAGCAGGCCGTCCCACTTTTCTTGCACCCAGATTTTGGCTTCCACGGCCGAAAGGTCCGGCCACGCGTCTTCCGGCACGTCCGCGCCGAGGGTGGCGAGTTCTTCGCGGTATCCGAACCAGGTATCGGGCGCGAGGACAGGCCAGAGAGGCAGCACGATGGCGACGGCAGTAGGCAGTTCCAATCGTTGTGTCCGGGCGAGAATCATGGCCGCCTCGGCTCGCTGGGGACCGGTGATCGACTCGTCGGACAACAAGGCATGCATGGCCTCGTCGAGCCGGGGGTCGGACACGTCGAGCTCGGCCAAGGCTTCGGCCACCGCACAGACAAGCTCGGCGGGAGCCTGCCGGGTCAGCGCGGCCGAGATGAGCACCTCGGCCAGTTCGGCCCGTCGGGCTGCGTTCACGCTGGAGAAGGCGGCGACCGACGAAGCGATTTTCGCTGCAGGTATTTCGCGTCGTTCCAGGAGCTCGAGCAACCCGGCGACCCCGTCGGCGTGGTGGTGCCGGCCAAGGTTGACCAGGCCGCGGGCGGCGGCCAGCCGGTGACGCACGCCACGAGCCGAATCCTGCAGGACCGCCGTGAGGGCGGCCGCTGTGGCGTGGGGATCAGTGTCATCGAAGAAGCGCCCTTCCGACGCGTGCGCTTCCCAGGCCCTCGCTTCCCTGGGGCCGGCGAGATCGAGAAGTGCCCGCGATGCCTGATCGTGGAACTCCGGGCCGAGCAATTTCAGAGCCTGCCAAGCCGACACGCGAAGCTCGGGATCGGCGGTACGGCCGGAGGCGATCTCGAGCACGTGCCGGGCTGCCTCGGCGTGGAACTCCGGGCCGAGGCGGATCAGCTCCCGGCCGGTGTGGACCCGCACCTCCGGGTCGGCGTCCCGATTCGCCAGATTCCGGAGCAAGGCGCGCACGGCCGCCGTCCGGTGCGGCTCGCCGAGGTCGGCGAGCTTGCTCCAGGCCGTCATCCGGTCGTAGCCCGAGGCACGAGGATCTCTCACCAGCCGGTTCAGCTCCCGTACCGCATCCGAGTGGTGTTCCGGGCCCAAGTCGACCAGGGCGTGGGCCATCCAGAGCCGGGCGTTGGTGTTGGCGAGCCGGTCCGCGGAGATGGTGTGGAGCAGTGCGAGTGTTCGCTCACGGAGCTCCGGCCCGAACTCGGCGAGTGAGATGGCGATGATCATTCGGGAGGGTGCGCCCGTTCGTCGGTTGGAAGCCGCCGCGAAGAGCAGCTCACCCGCCTCGAGCCGGTGCTCGGGGCCCAGTTCGGCGAGCACACGGGCCACAGTCACGTGAAGGTGGCTCTTTCGTCGGTCGGCCAGCCGGGATTTGAGCGCTGCGGCCGCCTCCGCAAGGTTTTGGGCCCCCAGTGACGCCAAGCCCAAAGCCGCGTTGCGCATGGCGGCGACAGAGCCGTTCCGCCTGCTCAGAACGGCGCGGAAGAGTTCGGTGCAGCGGTGTTCGTGTCCCGCGCTGACTTCGAGGAGGCCCATGGCGGCCTGGACTTGGTCGTCCTGCGTCGACATCGGGTTGTCGAGAAGCCCGAGTAGGGTGTCGACCGCCTTGGACCGGGGTTTCGAGCCCAGACCGGCGAGGACGATCGCGGCGTTGCGGCACTGGAACGCGGTTGCGGTGGGGTCCGTCAACACCGAGAGCAGCCCGGCCACGGCCGCAGCGCGTTCGCTCGCTCCGCAGTCGGCCAGCGCTTTTGCTGCTTCGAACCGGAACTCGACCGAGATCGCCTCGTCGGCCACGAGCGACCGCAGCATGGTCACCCCGTCCTGGCGATCCGGGCCGTACAACCGTACGGCCAGGGCCCGGCCTGCCTCGATCCGTGATTCCCACGGTGCCGTTTCGTCTCGCATGAGGTGACACAGCCACTCCGCCAGGCCCGGATGGTGCGCGGCCCGGCTCACCTGGGCGAGAATCGCCTGGGCCGGGTATTGGGTGCTCATCGCCCAGGCCCTGGCCGTAGTCAGGAAGGCGTCGGTGACGTCGGTGCTCGCCGGCGCGTGCCAGGCGAGGAGCTGCGCGCCGAGAACCTGCATGGTCGCGGTGCCCGCGTGCAGGTACCCGATCAAGCGGTCGGTCTCGCCGAGGTGCAGGCGCGTGTAGTGCAGCAGGACGAACCGGGCATGACGGCCGCGTTCGCCCGGGCGTGCGCTGTGCAAGAGCCGGACGAACTGTCCGGCCTCCGGGTCGAACCGGTAGGGCAGCAGGCGTGCGTGCGCGGTCGCCGCGAGGTGCTCGGCGAAACTGTGGTGGAGGAACCCCACGTCCCCACCCCGGGAAACGAACGGCCCGACGGTGGTGAGGTACGTCGTCAGCTCGTCGCGCCAGTTCGTGCTGCCGCAGGCGTGTGCCACATGGCCCGCTGCCCAGTCGCAGGCGGCCGCCAGGAGGGAGGTGTCTTCTTCGAGACGCACCCGGCCCAGGTGTTCGAAGAGGCTTTCGCGGTGATCGTCCCACGGTGCGGGTCCGATCGACCGGGCGGAGTGGAGGTACGCCAGGTAGGCCTCGTAAAGCTCGAACCGGTTGTCCGGAAGCGGCCGGTCGTCGTCCTGCTCGAACATGATCGCGGCGATCGTGGCCAGCAGGGGAACACGGACCAGTTCGTCGAGGTTCGCGTCGTGCACCTGGCGGACAAACCGTCCGGCGGCGTCGTCTTCGACGAACCAGTTGGCGGCGAAGCGGCACAGGGCCTCCTCGTCGAAGGGCAGGAGTTCGTAGCGCGCCGCACCGGCTCTGTGGAACGGCACCAGCGCGGCGCCGGCGATCGGCCGGGTGGTCAAGACGATCCGGAAGTGCGCCGAAGCCTCGTCGGAAGCCCGAGCGGCCAGTACTTTGACCAGTCGATCACGCAGATCGAGGTCGGCGACTTCGTCCAGCCCGTCCACGAGCAGCAGCCACCGGCAGCCCGCCATCCGGCCGGCCAGCGTCCCGGCGTCGAACGGGAACATGAGCAGTGCGCCGTACTCGGCCAGGACGCATTGCGCCAGGCCCTGGACGAACGCCATGTCGAGCCGTGTGGCGAGTTCCCGTGCGGGCAGCCGCAACGGCACCACCGGTTCGGCGAGGGGAGGGGCGCTGTCACCGCCGGACCAGCGAGCGGCGATGTCTGCGGCCAGCCGCAGCGAAAGCGTCGACTTCCCCTGGCCGGGCCCGCCGGTCACCAGGAGGTGATCGTCTTCGTCGAGGGCTGCTTGCACCGTGCGGGACGGCGGGCGCACCACCACCCGCGTCAACGGACGGGCAGGCACGTCGATCTGCCTGCCCTGGCTGTCCAGCATCGGGAGCGGGCGCGTCGGTTCGGGCGGCTGTGTTTCCGTGCCGCTGCTCACCTCCTGGCGCACGTAGACCGCCTCGAGCGACGGCTGCCGAGCGCCGTGTAGCCGGTATGGCAGATCCTCGGCGGTCCGCACCTGGGCTCGCAGGAGCGCCTCGATCGCCGGCGGCAGCTCCGGCAGGTCGTCCCACCCCTGCGGCGGATCGGCCACGGGTTCCGGCGCCGGAGTGCCCGCATTGACGTAGACCCCACCGTGTACCGTGCCGATCTGCAGCGCGGTGGTGACGGGGCCGTCGATCCGGTTGCGCGTCGCCGGCTGCCGATCCTGCTCCACGGCTCCTCCGGTTCAGAGGTTGATGTTGCCGTGGATGTCGCGCCCCTGCACGACTTTGCCCGTGACAGTGCCTGTCACCTGGTTGTGCACGCTCCCGTGGCTGTACGACACCTTCTGCCACTCCGTCCGCAGCGCTTCGGCGAACTCGCCATCCTCCACCTCGGCTTCCGCCAACCGCTCGGCGAGCGCCGTGATCGGGCGGGACTCCTCCGGTGCCTCCGTGGCCGCCTCCAGGAGCGCAACCGCCGCGAGGTCCTTTGCGAACTTGCGTTTGACCAGGTCGTACAGACCGGTCGCACCCTTCGCGGCCAGTGCGGCCGCGATGGAGATCAGGATCGGTTCGGGCATACGTGCCAAGCTAGCCGCGCACGTCGTGCCGCAGCTACGGCCAGCCGGGCACGACATTTCCCGCAGCGGTGGGAGAGCGCTCTCACAGCTGGTAGAAAGGACAGGTGACGACGCAGCCGCCCACACTGGAGGACGTCGCGCGGGTCGCCGGTGTTTCGCGCGCCACCGTGTCCCGTGTGGTGAACAGCGTGCGCAACGTCGATCCGAAGCTGCGGGAGACCGTCGAACGGGCCATCGCCGACACCGGGTACGTGCCGAACCGGGCGGCGCGGTCGCTGGTCACCCGGCGGACCGGCGGGGTCGCGCTGGTCGTGTCCGAACCGGAGCGGCACGTCGAGGCGTTCACCGGTGGCGTGTTCGGCGACCCGTTCTTCGGCCGGGTCGTCGAAGGCGTGGTCGCGCACCTGCGCCCGCACGGGCTGCACCCGCTGCTGATGCTCGTCGACAGCGACGAAGAGCGGGCCAAGCTGGTGTCGAAGCTGCGGCAGGAGCAGGTCAGCGGGGTGCTGCTGATCTCGCTGCACCCGGCCGAGGACCCGCTCCCGCACGCGCTGACCGGCGCGGGCATCCCCACGGCGTTGTTCGCGCGGCCGGGCCGTCCGGCGCCGGTCTGCTACGTCGACGTCGCCCACCAGGACGGCGCCCGGCTCGCGGCGGAGCGGCTCGTCGCGCGGGGCTGCCAGCGCGTCGCCACGATCGCCGGACCCGCGGGCACCCCGGCGGGGCAGGACCGGCTGGCCGGCTTCCGCGACGCGATGGCCCGCCGCGGCCACGCCTACGTCGCCGTCGCCGAGGGCGACTTCACCGAGCACGGCGGCGAGCGCGCGATGGAGCTCCTGCTCGCCGAGGAGCCCGCCCTGGACGGGCTCTTCGTGGCCAACGACCTGATGGCGTACGGCGCGCTGACGGTGTTGCGCGAAGCGGGCAAGCGCGTCCCGGACGACGTGGCGGTCGTCGGCTTCGACGACAGCCGCATCGCGCTCAGCTGCCGCCCGCGGCTCACCACGATCCGCCAGCCGGTCGAGGAGATGGGCGCGGCGATGGCCCGGATGGTCCTGGACCGGATGGCCGACCCGGGCCTGCGCGCGGAGTCGGTGATCTTCGAGCCGGAGCTCGTGGTCCGCGACTCGGCCTGAGAGGACGCCCGAGGAAGACCGACGGGCTCGCCGACGAGCAGCTGCGCCGGGTGCTGATCGGCTCGGGCACCACGCTGCCCGGGCTGGTCCATCACCTGACGCCGGCCGAGCAGGTCGGTTCGACCACCACATCGCGGGCGGACCGGACCCGGCGATGTCGGGATGGCGGTCCCCGCGGGCCGCACCGCGGCCGAAGTCCCGGTCGGCTTTGACGCGGCGATCCGGGTCGCCGGGGGTCCGGACCGCCCGGCACGCGGGGCACGCCGACATCCTGCGGGAGCAGCTCGACGGGGTGACCGGCCGCTGATCTGTCCGGGACAAGTTCCACTCAGTGGTCTGGACATCGGCCGAGGCGCTGTGCTCAGCTTTCCAACGTTGTAACGCCGACGCGTCCCCGTTGTAACACCCCGCGTCCCCTTCACCGGAACGGAGTTTCCGCCGTGCGGACCAGAACAGCGAGAACCATCCGGCGGGCCTGCGCGCTCGCCGTCGCCGGGAGTGCCGTCGCCGCGGTGAGCGTCGCGACGCCCGCCGTCGCCGGGCCGGCGCGGCAGACCGTCACCGCAGGCAACGCGCGCTTCCAGGTGCTGTCGCCGACCCTGATCCGCACCGAATACGCCGGCGACGGCCGCTTCACCGACGCCGCCACCTACAACGCCGTCGGCCGCGGCTCCTTCACTCCGACGTCGTACACCAGCACGGTCTCCGGTGGCGTCCTCACGATCAAGACCAGCGCGACGACGCTGACCTACCGGCTGAACTCCGGCCCGTTCGACGGCGGCAACCTCGAGATCCGCACCACCGCGGGCGCGACCCCGGTGCTCGCGGCCCCCTGGCACCACCTGACCTGCACGGCAGGCGCCCGCTGCGAGGCCGAAGACCTCACCGCCGACGGCGTCGGCGTCGCCACCGACCACTCGGGCTACACCGGCGAAGGCTTCCTCGCCGGGTTCGAGAGCACCGGCACCTCGGTGACCGCGGACGTCTCCACACCCACCGCGGGCACCTACTCGCTGACCGCCCGCTACGCCAACGGCCAGGGCGGCGACGGCCAGCACGTCACCCGCACCCTCAGCGTGAGCGTCGACGGCGGCGCGGCGCAGAAGCTCACCCTGCCCGTGACGGCCGACTGGAACACCTGGGGCCCGGCCTCCGTCGCGCTCACCCTCGGCGCGGGCCATCACAGCGTCCGCCTCGAACGGACCGCCGCCGATTCCGGGAACATCAACCTCGACGGCCTGGCCGTCCTGACCGCCGGTGCCGCCTTCCCGCCGGCCTCGGCGCGGGCGATCACCGGCTGCCCGGCCGGCGTGAGCTGCGAAGCCGAGGCCGGGCTGCGGTCGGGCTCCGCGGTCGTGGCGACCGACCACACCGGGTACGCCGGACGCGGGTTCGTCGCCGAGCTCAACCGCGGCTCGACGCTGACCCACCGCGTCTCGGACGTCCCGGCCGACGGCTCCTACCTGCTGCACGTCCGCTACGCCAACGGGACCGGCGGCGACGGCCGCCACGAAACGCGCACCGCCGCCGTCACCGCGAACGGCGTCACCCGCACGCTGAGCCTGCCGGTCACCGACGGCTGGGACGCGTGGGCGAGCGCGTCCGTGCCGGTGGACCTGAAGGCGGGCGCGAACGACGTCGTCCTCGGCTGCCCCGAGGACACCAGCTGCCACGTCAACCTCGACACCGTCGCCGTCACCCCGGCCGGCGCCACGGCGCCGCCACCGCACCTCGCGCTCGGCGGCTACCGGCGCGGCCTCGACGGCGTCAACGGCGACAACGGCGCGCCGTCGACCACCGAAGGGCTGCTCCACTCCGACGGCTGGTACCTGCTCGACGACACACCTTCCGCGCTGTACGACACGCGCACCCGCGCGGTGACGCAGCGGCCGTCCCACGGCGGCAGCCCCTACCAGGACGGCTACCTGTTCGCGTTCGGCCACGACTACAAGGCCGGGCTGCGCGACCTCGCGACGCTGACCGGGCCGCCGCAGCTGCTGCCGCGCTGGGCCTACGGCGTCTGGTACTCCGAGTACATCGACCGCACCGCGGCCGACTACCGCGACACCATCCTGCCCCGGTTCCGCAGCGAGGGCGTCCCGCTGGACGTCCTGGTGACCGACACCGACTTCAAGGCACCGGACACCTGGAACGGCTGGCAGTTCGACACGGCCAAGTTCCCCGACCCGGCCGGCTTCTTCGCCTGGTCGAAGGCCCAGGGCCTGCACAACAACCTCAACATCCACCCCAGCATCATGGGTTCGGACCCGCAGTTCGCCCGCGCGCAGGCGACGGCGAAGGGCAAGCTGGCCAAGTCCGGCTGCGGCAGCGACTGCTACGTCTTCGACTGGGGCGACCCGGACCAGCTGAAGGCCTACCTCGACCTGCACGCCGGGATGATGCAGCAGGGCAACGACTTCTGGTGGCTCGACTGGTGCTGTGACGCCTCGCGGTCGAGCCTGCCCGGCGTGACGCCCGACGCGTGGATCAACCAGCAGTACGCCGACCTCGCGGCCCCCGCGACCGGCCGCGGGTTCGTCATCTCGCGGGCGTACGGCTCGCTGCAGGCGGGCGGCTACGGCGGCCCGACCGGGCTGGCGACGGGGCCGTGGGCCGACAAGCGCAGCACGCTGCACTTCACCGGCGACACGTCCTCCACGTGGGGAACGCTGCGGCTGGAGGTCGGCATCACCCCGGCGGAGTCGGCCGCGACCGGCATGTCGGCGATCAGCCACGACATCGGCGGCCACAACGACACCACGGGCCTGCGCGGCAGCGAGACCTACACCTCGGGCGGCCAGCAGCGCCAGACGGTCAAGCTGCCGGACGACCTGTACGCGCGCTGGGTCCAGCTCGGCACGTTCCAGCCGATCGACCGCCTGCACAGCAACCACAGCGACCGGCTGCCCTGGCAGTACGGCGACGCGGCGAAGGCGTCGGCGACGAAGTTCCTGAACCTGCGCGAGAACCTGGTGCCCTACACCTACACCCTGGCCCAGGAAGCCGCAACGACCGGCGTGCCGGTGGTCCGGCCGACGTACCTGGAGTACCCGGACGAGCCTGCCGCGTACGCGGCCGCCCAGAGCGAGTACTTCTACGGGCCGGACATGCTGGTGGCGCCGGTGACGTCCCCGGGCACGTCGGCGACGACGTCGGTGTGGTTCCCGCCGGGGCAGTGGACGGACTACTTCACCGGCAAGACGTACGCGGGCGGGACGACCCAGCAGGTGACGTCCGACCTGGGGACCATGCCGGCGTTCCTGCGCGCGGGCGGCATCGCCGTCACCCGCACGGCCGATGTCACCAACGACGTGCAGAACCCGCTGAACCGGGCGACGGTCACGGTGGCGCCGGGCGGGGCGGGGACGTTCTCGCTGTACGAGGACGACGGCGTTTCGTCGTCGCGGTCGGCGTCGACGAAGATCACCTACAGCGAACGCGCCGGGGCCCACACGGTCACGGTCGCGCCCGCGCAGGGCTCCTACCGGGTGGCACCGCGCGAGTGGACCGTGAAGTTCCTCGGCGTCGCGGCGGCGCCGAGCCGGGTGAAGGTGGGCAACGGCTGGGCGCCGTCGTCGGCGTGGAAGTGGGATGCGGCGACGAAGACGCTGACGGTGACCGCACCGGCCCGGCCGGGACGAGCTCCGGTGACCGTCACGTATTGACCCCCGGTGGGCGGAGCCGGAAATGCCGCCGGGGCCACGGATCGCCGTGGCCCCGGCGGCTTTCACCCGAGCAGCTCGGTTTCCCGTGCGCCCTCGGCGCCGGCCAGCCGGGCCAGCTCGCGGGTCTCCGCGTCCGCACCGTTCGCCTGCTCGCCGCCGGCGAGCACGACGAGCTGGGCGGCGTGCGCCCGCAGCAACGCGACCAGCCGCCGGTCGAACCCGGCACCCCGTTCGCTCCGCAGGGCCACCAGGTCGGCCGCGGTGACCATGCCCGGCATCCGGTGTCCACTGTGGACATCGGCGGCCGGCAGCCCGGCCCGGTCGCGGACGGCTCGCAGGCGGCCCAGCAGCTGCTCCAGCGGCCCCGTGCAGGCTTCGGCCGCCGAGCGGACCTGCGGGCTCTCGGCGTGCTCCGGGGCCAGCCGGGCGGCGGCCAGTGCGTTCTCCGTCATCGGCACCACCAGCTGCAGCCAGGCCACGTCGGTCGGGTTGACGGCCGCGGGGGCGGCGGGCCCGGGGACGGCGGGGCCGGCGGTGGTGGTGGCGCATCCGCCCATGGTCACTGCCACCACCACCGCCGACCCCAGGACACGCAGCCTCACGGCCGTCCGGGCAGCCGGTAGTTCGGCCCGAGCACGGTGCCGCGGTCGGGCTTGTACAGGTCGAACCCGCGCGGGTCGCACTGCAGGCCGCCGTTGATGCAGTGCTTCACCAGCGCCGCCAGCGTCTCGGGGTCCCACGCGTTGAAGAAGTCGTAGTGCCACGAGTACCCGCGTCCGCTGGCCAGGTGCACGCCGGACATGTCGCCGCTGACCGGGAACGCCATCTTGAACTCCAGCATCGGCACGGCCACCGGGTGGTCGGCCGGGCAGACCAGCGTCGCCCGGTCCGGGTAGGCCAGGTGGCTCTTGTGGTCGGCCGAATCGAGGTGGACGCCGTCCCAGCAGCTCGGCGCCTGGTAGCGGATGTTGAGCTGGCTGCCGTCGACGCACCGCACCGGGATGTCCCAGTTGTGGAAGCTGTCACCGCACTCCCAGCCCTCGATGGCGCCGGGGGCGTGCTGGAACTCGTCCTGCGTCGCCGTGACGCTCCCGGCGACGTACCGCAGGCCGGGCGGGAACGGCACCACCTTCGTGTAGTCGAGGATGCCGGACTTGTAGTAGACGACCTGCGCGAAGTTCGGCAGCACCACCTGGTTCCCGTTGTACACCGTCGGGAACCAGTACGCGGACAGGTCGTCCGGGGCCAGGCAGGTCGTGTTGCCGACGCCGGCGTTCTGCAGCGACTGCAGGGTGGTGGCCGCGTTGGTGGTCTTGTTGCCGAGGAACGTGTGGTCGTGGGACGCGCCGGGCAGCCCGGGGTAGACGATCGGGTCGTCCGGCTGGTGGTGGCTCGGGGAGCAGTTGACCTGGAACTCGTGGTGGGTCACCAGGTCGTCGGCCCCGGCGGGCGACCAAGTGGCCGCGGTCAGGAAGGCGCCTGCCAGCACGGTGGCGGCGGTGCAGGCGAGGAGCGCGGCTTTCGTTGCCAAGGGTCCTCCACGGTGAGGGTGCCTGGAATGGGAGAGCGCTCTCCCACAGCATGCGCAGCTGGGCGTGAACCTGTCAAGAAGGACCCGCTTCCGCCACCGGACAGTCGTTGTCGGGTTGGCGGCGGAGCCTTGACAGCGGCGGGGTGCGCGGCGAACCATCGGTCGCGCCGGAGAGCGCTCTCCAAGCGCCGTTCCCCTGCCGTACGGGAGTCATCGTGGACCGACCGTCGTTCGTCCGTGCCGTCCGGGCGCTGGTGGCCCTGCTGGTGCTGGGCCTGCTCGCCGTCCCGTCGCCGGCGCACGCCGCGACCCTGCTTTCGCAGGGCAAGCCCGCGACCGCGTCGAGCAGCGAGGGGGCCGGGACACCGGCGTCGGCGGCTGTGGACGGCGACCCCGGCACCCGCTGGGCGAGCGCCTGGAGCGACCCCCAGTGGCTGCAGGTCGACCTCGGCGCGCCGGCCGAAATCAGCCAGGTCACGCTGAACTGGGAGGCCGCCTACGCGACCGCGTACGAAATCCGGGTTTCCGACGACGCGACCACGTGGCGGACCGCCTACAGCACCACGACCGCGACCGGCGGGACGCAGAACCTCACGGTCACCGGGCACGGCCGGTACGTCCGCCTCCACGGCACCCACCGCGTCGGCGGTTACGGGTATTCGCTGTGGGAGTTCCAGGTCGGCGGGGCCTGGACGCAGGACGGCCCGGGCACCACGCGGGTGACCGGCACGCAGGGGAACTGGCAGCTCACGGTCGACGGGACGCCGTGGACCGTCAAGGGCCTCACCTGGGGGCCGCCGACCGGCGAAGCGGCCGCGCGGATGCCGGAACTGCACGCGATCGGCGTCAACACCGTGCGCACCTGGGGCACCGACGGCACGACGCTGCCCCTGCTCGACGCGGCCGCGGCCAACGGGATCAAGGTCATCAGCGGGTTCTGGCTGCAGCCCGGCGGCGGCCCGGGCAGCGGTGGCTGCGTCGACTACACCACGGACACGAACTACCAGGATTCGATGCTCGCCGAGATCCGGAAGTGGGTCACCGCGTACCGGGCGCACCGCGGGGTGCTGCTGTGGAACGTCGGCAACGAGTCCATCCTCGGGATGCAGAACTGCTACTCCGGCACCCAGCTGGAGCAGGAGCGGATCGCCTACGCCCGGTTCGTCGACCAGGCGGCGCAGGCGATCCACGCCATCGACCCGAACCACCCGGTCACCTCGACCGACGCCTGGACCGGCGCGTGGCCGTACTACCGGGCGTACGCGCCGAACCTCGACCTCTACGCGGTGAACTCCTACGCCCACGTCTGCCAGGTGAAGCAGGACTGGCTCGCGGGTGGCTACACGAAGCCGTACGTCATCACCGAAACCGGCCCGGCCGGTGAGTGGGAGGTGCCCAACGACGGCAACGGTGTCCCCGCGGAACCGACCGACCAGCAGAAACGCGACGGCTACGCCAACGCCTGGAACTGCGTGCTGGCCCACCCCGGCGTGGCCCTCGGCGCCACGCTGTTCCACTACGGCACCGAGGGCGACTTCGGCGGCGTCTGGTTCAACATCACCACGGGCAACGAGAAGCGGCTGTCCTGGTACGCCGTCCGACGGCTCTACAGTGGACAGACGGGCGGCAACACCCCGCCGGTGATCGCCTCGATGGACCTCAGCCGGGCCACCGGCGTCCCGGCGGGCGGCACCTTCACGGTGACCGCCGGGGTGTCCGATCCGGACGGTGACCCGGTCACCTACACCATGGGCTACAACAGCAAGTACCTCAACAACGCCTCGGGGCTGATCCCGGCCCAGTTCACCGGGAACGGCACGTTCACCGTCACCGCGCCGCAGCAGCCGGGCGTCTGGAAGCTGTACCTGTACGCCCGGGACGGCCACGGCAACGTCGGCATCGAGACGCGTTCACTGCGGGTGCTCTGACCCCGAGCCGGAGCAGCGGCGGGTCGAAGACCGGTGGGGCCGCCTCGTCAGAGGCGTTCGACGCGGTCGGCCTGCGGGCCCCGGTCGCTCTGCCGCACCGCGTACCGGACCCGGTCACCCTTCTGCAGCGGCTCCGACCCCATGATCACGGACGCGTGGGCGAAGAGATCGTCGCCGCCTGCGTCCGGGGTGATGAAGCCGAAGCCGCGGTCGGCGTCGTAGCGCGCGACGACGCCCTCGCCGCCTCGTACGGGCACGTGCCGCGCCGCCGGCCCCGCGGCCGCGGCAGGTGCCGACCGGTGCGGCGCCGTCGGGGGCTCGGCGCCCCGGACCAGGTGCACGTCGCGGGCCTGCGGGCCCTTGTCCCCACTGGCCACCTCGTAGGCGACGCGGTCGCCCTCCGCGAGCCACGTCAGCCCTTCGGCCAGGGCCCGGGCGTGCACGAAGACGTCCCCGGCGCCGGAGTCGGGGTTGATGAAGCCGAAGCCCTTGTCCTCGTCGTACCAGGCCACCGTGCCGTCGGCGCCGTCCGCGACACCGGCCGCAGCGGGTGAGCCGGCCCCTGGTCCCAGCGGGATCACGTGCCCGGCCTGCGGGCCGCGCTCGCCTTCGACGATCAGGAAGGCCACCCGCTGCCCCTCGGTGACCACGCCGCCGGTCACGATGGCGGAGCTGTGCACGAAGATGTCGGCGCCGCCGCCGTCCGGCGACGCGAAGCCGTACCCCTTGCCCGGCTCGTACCAGTTGATGGTGCCGAGCAGGCCCACGGCGCTGCCGGTGGCCGCATCGGCGGTCACGCGAACGCGCAGCGCCTGGGGCCCGCGGTCGTTCTCGCCGACCTCGAACACGACGGCCTGTCCCTCGCGGAGCACTTTCCCGCCGCCGTCCCCGACGATCTCGGAGGCG
Source organism: Amycolatopsis sp. NPDC004169 (assembly GCF_040610315.1). Classification (NCBI taxonomy): domain Bacteria; kingdom Bacillati; phylum Actinomycetota; class Actinomycetes; order Pseudonocardiales; family Pseudonocardiaceae; genus Amycolatopsis; species Amycolatopsis sp. NPDC004169. The sequence continues at coordinate 53,286 of NZ_JBEXMD010000017.1, read as the reverse complement.
TGCACGAACACGTCCGGCGAGCCGTCCTCGGGCGCGAGGAAGCCGAAACCCCGTTCGGCGTCGAACCAGCGGACGGTTCCTTGCGGCATCAAAAGCTCCAGGTCGAGAGGGCGGGCACGGGCCCCAGTCTCTCTGACCGACCTCGCGGTCCGTCGGCCGGGCCCACCGGCGGCGGTGCGGAGCCAGGGCGGGCCGGGGGTTCACCTGGCGACACGCCGAGTTTCGAGACCAGGTCTTGGTTCGAGACCGGGCACGAACGCGGGGCCATGAGCGGCGTGGCGTGCCGGGGTCGCAGCCGCGAGCGACTACCGGAGTGGTCCCGGCGTGCCGGTGGGGCCACGCGCTCTTCGGCGGCGGCGAGGCCGCCGCCCCGGAGGTCGAGGTGGGCGGGCTCGCCAGGCGGACGACCGCACCGGCTGGTCGCCGCTCCGCCCGCCGGATGCGCGAACTGCTCTTCGTCGCCCGGCCCCGCCTCCCGGGCGGAACCTCGCGCACCGGAACCCTCCGGCGGCGGGCGGATCGTTTCGCCGGGTGCCGCAGTGTCGGTCGAGCCGGGCGTGCCGACCCGGGCCACGAGCAGCTCGAACGGCGGACGAAGAAGGGGCGGCGCGGCGGGCGGGTCGGGCGCGTGGCCACCCCCAGCGGCCACGTGAGACAACCCGCGGGTCGCTGCGCCACCCCGGGCCGGTGTCAAGTTTCCGAAACACCGGTTGGGAGTATCGTAGTCTTTCCGGCACAGGGTGTGTCAAGTTTTCGGAACAGCTACGCTGTCCGGTGTCACGTTTCATGTCTGCAGGTGGTGTGTGGTGAGCGAAGAGCGCAGTTTCGCCGAACGGCTGGCGCACCTGATCGCGACCGTGCACCCGCCGGACCGCAAGCCGTACTCCTACCGGGAGATCGCGCACGGCGTCGCCGAGCAGACCGGCGTCACGATGTCGGCCACGCACGTCCAGCAGCTCGCCGTCGGCGCGCGCAAGGACCCGAAGCGCTCGCACATCCAGGCGCTCGCCCAGTTCTTCGGCGTGCCGGTGACGTACTTCTTCGACGACGAGGTCGCCGGCCAGGTCGATCAGCAGGTCGAGGACGTCCTCGCCTGGCGGGACAGCGAGGCGCGGAACCTGGCGCAGCGAGCCATGCGGCTCTCGCCGCGTGATCGCGAAACCGTCACGGCCCTGCTGGACCAGCTCAGCAGCTACGACGAAACCCGGCAGCGCACCGGACGGCGGCGGAAGCCCGAGTGACGGCGGGCGGCTCCGCTACGATGACCTCGTCCGTGTTCGCGCCCCGGTGCACCCGGCTGGCGCCCGGTGACCTGGGAGGACCCATCGACGAGCCCGGCCTGCCCGCCCTCCGAGACCGGGCGCGCGAGCGCGTGCGGACGGTGCTCGCCGCCGTCCCGTTGCCGCGGCCGTGGTCGATGAACGCCTGGGTCGACGGCCTCGAAGCGTGGCGCGGCCGTGAGATCGACCTCGTCCCGATCGCGTACCGGCCCGGTCAGCCGTCCGGCGCGTGGCAGGCCCGGCCGGACTACGACCTGATCGCCTACACCGAGCACACGTCGGCGCTGCACCAGGACCACATCATCGCCCACGAGCTGGCCCACATGCTGTGCGCGCACACCGGGACGTGCCTGATGTCGGAGGCCGAGGCCGCCGAGCTCGCGCCGGACCTCGCGCCGCGGGCGTTGTCGCACCTGCTCACCCGCGTCACGACCGGGACCGACGAGTACGAGGCCGAGCTGATCGCCGTGTTGCTGATGAGCGCCGCGACGAGCGAGCCACCCGCCGTTCAGCCGGGTGCGTCCGGCCGAGCGGCGGACCAGGCTAGGCGGCTGGCGGCACTCCTGGGATAGTCGCCTCCCGTGATCGACATACTTTTCGTCGGGGTCGGGCTCTTCGCGCTGTTCGCCGGAATCTGGCGGGCGAACCGCGCCCGCCGCACCGGGGCGGGCGCGGGCCTTGCCGTCTCGCTCATCGCGCTGGGCGCGGCGTTCTGCTTCCTGTCCAACCGGGCGCAGCAGTTCGAGAGCGAGCTCTACCCGAGCCTGGGCCGGCTGTTGTCGAACCTGGCGACGATGGTGGCGGCCTACGGCATCGGCCTGACGGTCGCCGAGATCAGCGGCACCCGCGACCGCGGCCGCCGCACCCGGCTGGTCGCGCTCGGCGTCGCGCTGACCATCCTGGTGGTGACCTTCTTCAGCACCTCGGACCTCCCGCGCGGCATCGGCCTGTTCGACGAGCTGTACCGCACGCACCCGACGCTGGTCGTCTACGTCTTCACCTACACCGTCTACCTGGGCCTGGCGGTGCTCGACATCGGTTTCGTGGCGGCGGTGACGATCCGGGCGAGCGGGGGAGCGCTGCGGGCGGGGCTCGCGCTGCTGCTGCTCGCGTCGGCGTTCGCGATCGCGTACCTGGCCGGGAAGGTGGTCGCGACGATCCACGCCCTGCAGGCCGAGCACCCGGTGAAGGCGTTGTGCCGCGGGCCGTTCTCGACGCTGCCGTGCGCGCTCGACGTCGGGTTCCCGGCGGTGTCGGTGCTGCTGATCGTGCTGGGCCTGACGATCCCGTCGATCCCGGGACTGGCGGCGGCCCGCCGCGACGCCCGGACACTGCGCCTGCTCCGCCCGCTGCGTGCCCACCTGACGCGGCGGTTCCCGGAGATCACCCGCATCGACCCGGCGGGGTCGTCCCGCCGCGAGCGCCTGCTGACGGCGATGAGCGAAACCAACGACGGCCTGATCCTGGCCGGGGTGACCCCGGAAGTGCCGCCGGCGACGGCGGCGAGGCTGGTGCGCGACCTCCCGGACGAGCCATCCGAGGTCGAGCCGCCCACCGCGGCCGCGGAACCGTTCGCCGCGGACGTGGCCCGGCTGCGTGCGATCGCCCGCGAGTACCGCAACCTGGAAGGAGCCACGCCGGCCGACACCGAGCGGTGACCCGGGCGCGAAGGCTTGGCCGCGAAGCGCGTGCGTCACCCGCCGAACGGTGCCTCCAGCCGCGGTTCCCAGCCGCGCTCCGTCAGCGCCACCAGCTGCAGGGCTTCGGCGCGGGCTTCGATCGGCAGCAACGGCCGCACTTCGACGGCGGCCCGCTCGAGCGTTTCCGCCGAACCGCCCATCGCGACGGTCAGGTGCGCAGCCGGTCGCGGCCCGAACCGGCCGCCGTACGGCAGCACCTCCGGCCACCGGGCGCAGACCGCATCGGCCACCGCCTGCAGCTCCGGCGCCGCCAAGGCCACGAAACCCGGCGCCACCACCAGCTCCGCCAACCGCACGTCCACCGGCGCGACCCCGGCCGCCAGCGAGCGCACCTCCGCCAGGACCTGGCCGGTCAGCGACTCGTCCGGCAGGAACGGGTACAACGCCGTCACGTGGGCGGGCAAGCCGGGACGGACCAGGGAAGCATCGACCCGCCGCGCCGCAGCCAGCACCGGCTCGGCAGCGGGCAGGAGGATCACGAGCGCGGTGGTTCCTGGCGAAGGCACCCCCGCATCATGGCAGTCACGCGATCACGGCGGTCAGGCGACGGCGGCCTCCGGGAACCGCCCCGAGCGGGCCAGCGCCAGGCTGCGACGGCACAGTTCGACCAGCTCCTGGTTGGCGCGGCTGTGCGGGACCGACCCGCACAGCTCGCACCGGATGGTCACCGCACCGATCAGCTCGTCCACGGCGACCAGGGCCTGGTGGTCGCAACGGCGGCACCACCGGTACCCGATCGCCGGGTTCGTGTGCACCGGTGACGCCACGCAGTCGTGCAGCCAGCGGCGGTGCGTCCGGCACGTCACGCGGTCCGTCGGATCGAGGCCGCCGGCGTCCTCGACGTGGTCTTCCTGCGCCAGCGTGGCCGCCAGCAGCGGTTCCCGCGGCGCGGCCGGCCTGTCCTCCAGGCTCGGGGTGGCCCACGCGTGGTGGTCGCCGCATCGGCACTTCTCGGTCATGTCGCCCCCAGTGGTCGGGTCGTTCGTTGCGTCGAGTGTGAGCGCGGCAACAGAACGTCGACAACCGTGAAAACGCGCAGTTTCGACCGGCGGCACGTCACCCGCGGCAGGCGGATGAGCGGACTTCGGCGCGCAGGTATGCGAACATATGTTCTATGACCGACGAGGGGCCCATCCTGCACGCCGACCTCGATTCGTTCTACGCCTCGGTCGAACAGCGGGACGACCCGTCGCTCAAGGGGCGGCCGGTGATCGTCGGCGGCGGGGTCGTGCTCGCCGCGAGTTACGAGGCCAAGGCCTACGGCGTGCGCACCGCGATGGGCGGCGCGCAGGCCCGGCGGCTGTGCCCGCACGCGGTCGTCGTGCGCCCGCGGATGTCGGCCTACCTGGCCGCCAGCCGGGCGGTGTTCGAGGTCTTCCACGACACGACGCCGTGGGTGGAAGGCATCTCGATCGACGAAGCGTTCCTGGACGTCGGAGGGTTGACCAGGATCGGCGGGCGGCCGAGCCGCATCGCCGAACGGCTGCGGGCGGCCGTCGCGGAGCGGGCCGGGCTGCCGATCACCGTCGGGGTGGCGCGCACCAAGTTCCTCGCCAAGGTCGCCAGCCGCGTCGCCAAGCCCGACGGCCTGCTCGTCGTCCCGCACGACGGCGAGCTCGCGTTCCTGCACCCGCTGCCGGTCTCGGCGCTCTGGGGCGTCGGCAAGGTCACCGCCGAGAAGCTGCGGGCGCGCGGGATCACGACCGTCGGGCAGCTGGCCGCCGCCGAGCACGTCGACCTCGTCGGCCTGCTCGGCCGGGGCGCCGGGGCGCACCTGCACGACCTGGCGCACAACGAAGACCCGCGCCGCGTGGAGATCGGCACGCGGCGGCGTTCGATCGGCGCCCAGCGGGCCCTCGGCCGCGGCAGGCGGACGCCGGCCGAGCTCGACGTCGTGCTGGTGGCCCTGATCGACCGGATCGCCCGCCGGCTGCGCGCCGCCCGCCGCGTGTGCCGGACCGTGACGATCCGGCTGCGCTTCGCCGACTTCTCCCGCGCCACCCGCTCGCACACGCTGACGGACCCGACGGCGGGCACCGGCGTGCTGCTCGCCGCGGCGCGGGAACTGCTCGTCGCCGCCCTGCCGCTGATCGCCGACCGCGGCATCACCCTGCTGGGCGCGTCCCTGTCCAACCTGGCCGACGACAACCCGTTCCAGCCCACGCTGCCGTTCGAGCGGCAGCGTGCGAGTGAGTTGGACACGGCGTTGGATGCGGTGCGGGATCGGTTCGGGAAGGCTGCGGTCACTCGGGCGGTGTTGCTCGGTCGTCCGGATGATCTCGAGATGCCGATGTTGCCTGACTGAGCGGGTAACCCGGTCACTGCGGCAGGCGCGCGTGCGCCAGTGCGGAAAGCGCGGCGGGCCGCAGTGCGTCAGTGCGCTGCCACAGCCGCGCGGGGATGCTCTGCCGCTGTCCGGCCTGTTCGACGACTTCGAAACCGGCGTCGTGCAGGAGGGTGGCCACAGCGGTGGGGGACAGGAACGTGCGCCACGGCTCTCCGCGCCCGGCCGTCACCGGTCCGACCGCTTCGACGTAGCCGTTCCCGGCCGCGTCGCGCAGTTCCGGGGGCAGCAGGTGGTCGGCCACGATTTCCGAACCGGGTGCGAATCCGCCGAGCTCACGCAAAACCGCGGCAATCGCCGCCGGGGTCAGGTACATGGTGACACCGAGCCAGCTGACGAACACGGGGCGAACCGGGTCCAGTCCACTCTGGACGAGCCGTTCCCGCAGCGGTTCGGCTTCGAAGTCGACCGGGACGAAGGTGACCGACGCCGGTTCGGCGACGCCGGCGCGGGCCAGCAGTTCCCGTTTGGCGGCCTGGGTCGCCGGGTGGTCGACCTCGAACACGCGAAATCGTCGCGAGGTGGTCCGATACGCGAACGAATCGAGGCCGGCGCCGAGAATCAGATACTGGTCTATACCGGAATTGCGGCGCATCAGGCGCGTCTCGGTGAACCGGCTCCGGCACACCGCTTCGGCACGTGCTCCGGCCAGGATCGGATGGGTACCGTGGAGCCGGTGGTAAGCCAGGAGTTCGTCGGCGCGGTCGCCGAGGAGGCGCGCGGCGAGGGTATCGGAGAAGACGAACGGCTCGGCGTCGACGAGCAAATGTGCCGCGCGCGCGGCGGCCGCCAGGAAGGCGGTCTGACTGGTGTGAGGTGCATTACCGGGAAACTCGGCTCGGGTCATGTCGCCACGGTACCGATTGGATTTCGAGCATATCACAAAATTGAATCTTCTTCAACAGTGCGAGCATTTCGGCTCGGTTGCGGTCACCCTGGACGCGGGCGAGCCGCTCGCCCGAGCGGCCATTGTGGACGCTTCAGGGTGTCGCGCGTGCCGGGCATGATTCGACAGGTTAGGGTCTGTCCGACCGTGTTCTGGAGAAGATGAGGAACGACGAATCATGGCGCAACGGGTGCAGGTCCAGATGGTGGACGACCTCGACGGCAGCGAGGCTTCGCAGACCGTCCCCTTCAGCCTCGACGGGGTGACGTACGAGATCGACCTGTCCGAGGAGAACGCCTCCGCGCTGCGGGACGAGCTGGCTCGCTACGTCGCCGCCGCGCGGCGCATCGGCGGCCGCAAGGTCCGCCTCGCGACCGGCCAGTCCCTTGGCGGCTCGTCCGGTGCGAGCACCGACCGCGAGCGCAACCGCCAGATCCGCGAGTGGGCCCAGGCGAACGGCTACGAGGTGGCCGAGCGCGGCCGGCTGTCCAGCGAGATCATCGCGGGCTTCGAGGCCGACCAGGCCGCGGCGGCCGAGCCGGCCGACGCCAAGCCGGCGCGCAAGCGAGCGACCCGCAAGAAGGCTTGAAGCCCGCGCCGGCCGGGAGACGCCCGCCGGCGCCACCCGGCCGGCCGGTGGTCGCCCAGGCGACATCAGGTGGCGTTCGGTGTTCCCCCGGTGCCTGACCGTCACGGGGTCCGGTGCGAAGTGGACGGCAATGCCGGTTCCGGTGCCGCCGAACGGCTGTCGACCCGCCTTGCGGGCGGTGAAGGGTTGTCGGGAGTGGCTCCGATGGCCAGACTGTCAGTGCTCCGCGCGGCCGGTACCGCGCGGGAGCACCGGTCCGGTGGCCGCCTCCTCCCTCGATGGCCACCGGGCCGCCTCCTTTCCCCGGCGTGACGCCCGGCGGCGCCGCCTCGCGCCCGGCCGAGCCGGGTCTTTCTGACTGTTCCTCCGTCGCCCGCCCGGCGGCCCCTGTGCGGTAGTGGCATCGTGGCCGCGGACCGCGCCTCGTCGACGAGGCGGACGAGGCGGACGCCCCTCGAACTACGAGCTGTTGACGCGACCCTCCGCCACGGGCGGCTGCTCCGGGTGATCCTCCCCGGTCCTGCGGTCCGCCGGCCGACGAGGTCCCTCTGCTCCGCCGGCACCCTTGTTCCCGGACAGCTCGGCGATCAACTCCTCCAGTGACCATTGTGGACACCGATCGGTCAAGTTCACTGTGGACGGTGAGCCGGTCCGGGTGTCCGAGTGCTCGACCATCCACCCGCCCGCGCGAAGGCGCCGTGACTCGCTCGAGTCGCGGCGTCTTCGTCGTCCGGGCGTTGACCCTGGCGCAGGTCAGCAGCTATTCTCGATATGCGAAAGAAAAATTCCGGATAGCGAAATTTGAGGTCGCGATGCCTGAAGGTCACTCCCTGCCGTACGTCGCCAACCTGTCGATCCTCTTCAAGGAGGTCCCGCTGCTCGAGCGGGCCGCCGCCGCGCGGGAGGCCGGGTTCACCGACGTCGAGTACTGGTGGCCGTTCGACTCCGCGGTGCCCGCGCGCGAGGACGTGGACGCCTTCGTGCGCAGCCTCGACGGGGTCCGCCTGCGGGGGCTGAACTTCTACGCCGGCGACATGGCCGCGGGGGAGCGGGGCCTGGTGTCGTGGCTCGGCCGCGAGACCGAGTTCGCCGACAGCCTCGTCATCGCCATCGGGATCGCCGAGCGCACCGGCTGCCGCAGCTTCAACGCGCTCTACGGCAACCGGCTCGACGGCGAAGACCCGGCCAAGCAGGACGATCTGGCCCGCGTGCACCTGGACAAGGCCGCCGACGCCGCCGCGCGGATCGGGGCGCAGCTGGTGCTCGAACCGCTCTCCGGCGCGGACCGCTATCCGCTCAAGACCGCCGCGGACGCCGTGGCCGTGCTCGACGACCTCGGGCGCGACAACGTGCGGCTGCTGGCCGACCTCTACCACCTGGCCGTCAACGGCGACGACCTCGACGCACTGGCGACGCGGCACATCGCCCGGATCGGGCACGTGCAAATCGCCGACGCTCCCGGCCGCCACCAGCCCGGCACCGGCGAGCTGGACATCGAGGGGCACTTGGCGAAGCTGCAGAACGCGGGCTACGCCGGGTTCGTCGGGATCGAGTACGTCCCCGACCCCGACACCCTCACGTCGCTCGCCTGGCTGCCGAAAACCCGAAGGGGACGAGCATGAAACTGGGATTCATCGGACTGGGCGTGATGGGCGCCCCGATGGCCGCGCACCTGGTCGCGGCCGGCCACGACGTCAGCGGCTACGACGTCCACCCGGCCGCGGGGGAGAAGCTGCAGGCCGACGGCGGGCGGGCCGCGACCGGCGTCGCCGACGCGGTGGCCGGAGCCGACGTCGTGATCACGATGCTGCCGGACCACCCGCAGGTCGAGGCGGTCGTGCTGGCCGACGGCGGCGTCCTGGACACCGCCGAGCCCGGCACGCTGCTGATCGACATGAGCACCATCCGCCCGGAGACGTCGATCGCCGTCGCCGAAGCGGCTCGGGACAAGAAGATCCGGGTCCTCGACGCGCCGGTGTCGGGTGGGCAGGCCGGGGCCGAGCAGGCGTCGCTGTCCATCATGGTCGGGGGCGCGCAAGAAGACTTCGCGGCTGCGAAGCCGGTGCTCGACGCGCTCGGCAAGACGATCGTGCACGTCGGCCCGCACGGCGCCGGCCAGGTCGTGAAGGCCGCCAACCAGCTCGTCGTCGGCGGGATCTACGGGCTCGTCGCCGAGGCGATCGTGCTGCTGGAAGCGTCCGGTGTGGACGCCGCCACCGGGCTCGACGTGCTCGCCGGCGGCCTCGCGGGCAGCCGGATCCTCGAGCTCAAGCGCAAGTCCATGGTGGACCGGCAGTTCGCGCCCGGCTTCCGGATCGACCTGCACCACAAGGACATGGGGATCGCGCTGGCCGCCGCCCGGCAGGCCGGCGTCGCGCTCCCGCTCACCGGGCTGGTCGCCCAGCTCGTCGCCGCCGGCCGTGCCATGGGGTACGGCGCCGAAGACCACTCGGCCTTGCTGAAGGTCGCCGAACAGTTGTCGGGCCGCGTCCCGGCGGAGGTGTGACATGCCCAGAATCCCCGCGATGCAGGCGGTCGTCGACGTCCTGGAGAGCGAAGGCGTCGACACCGTCTTCGGCTGCCCCGGCGCTGCCATCCTCCCGCTGTATAACGCCCTGCAAGGCCGGGCGATCGAGCACCTGATCGTGCGCCACGAAGAAGGTGCGACGCACATGGCCGACGGCTGGGCCAGGACGAACGGCAACGTCGGCGTCGCCATCGGCACGTCCGGTCCGGCCGGCACGAACATGATCACCGGGCTCTACACCGCACACGCGGACTCGATCCCGATGATCTGCATCACCGGCCAGGCGGCCACGACCAAGCTGCACCAGGAAGCCTTCCAAGCGGTCGACATCGTCGAGATCGCCAAGCCGGTGACGAAGTGGGCGGTGCAGGTCAAGGAGGCGGCGCAGCTGCCGTGGATCTTCCGCGAGGCGTTCCGGGTCGCCCGCTCGGGCCGTCCCGGCCCTGTCCTCATCGACCTGCCGATCGACGTGCAGAAGCAGGACATCGAGTGGGACTCCTCGATCGACTCGCCGCTGCCGGTGACCCGGGTGACCCCGGCACCCGCGCGGGTCGAGCGGGCCCTCGACCTGCTGCTGGCCGCCGAACGGCCGCTGATCCTGGCCGGCGGCGGGGTGGTCCTCGGCGAGGCGAGCGAGCGGCTGCGGGCCGCGGCCGAGCGCCTCGACGTCCCGGTGCAGGTGACGCTGATGGGCAAGGGGAGCTTCCCCGAGGACCACGAGCTGTTCGCCGGGATGGCCGGCATCCAGACGTCGCAGCGCTGGGCGAACGCGGCCTTCCTGGAGGCCGACCTGGTGCTGGCGCTGGGCGCGCGGTTCGGCGACCGGCACACCGGCGAGCTGTCGGTCTACCGCGGGGACCGGAAGTTCATCCACGTCGACATCGAGCCCACCCAGCTGGGCAAGGTGTTCGGCCCCGACCTCGGGATCGTCTCGGACACGCGGGAGTTCCTCGACGCGCTGCTGGCGGCGCTGGAGAAGCGCTCGGTGCCGCCCCGGCGCGCGTGGGTCGGGCGGATCGGCGAGCTCAAGGAGGCGCTGCCGCGGCGCGACGACTTCGACAGCCTGCCGATCAAGGCGCCGCGGGTCTTCAAGGAGATCAACGAAACCTTCGGCGAGGACACCTACTTCGTCACCGCGATCGGGCTCTACCAGATCTGGTCGGGCCAGTTCCAGAAGGCGCACAAGCCGCGGCACTACCAGGTGTGCGGCCAGGCCGGCCCGCTCGGCTGGGAGATCCCCGCCGCGATCGGCGTCAAGAAGGCCCGGCCCGGAGCCGAGGTCGTCGGCGTGGTCGGCGACTACTCGTTCCAGTTCCTCGTCGAGGAGCTGGCGGTGGCCGCCCAGTACGACGTCGGGTTCGTGCTGATCATGCTGAACAACGAGTACCTCGGCCTGATCCGCCAGGCCGAGACCGGCTACGACATGAACTTCGAAGTCGACATCCACTACGACGCGAACGGCACCGACAACGTCAAGATCATGGAGGCCTACGGCTGCTCCGGCACCCGGGTGCACGAGCCGGGGGAGATCCGGACGTCCCTGGAGTGGGCGCGCAAGGAGGCCGAGCGCACCAGCCGCCCGGTCCTGGTCGAGATCATGATCGAACGCGAAGGCAACGCCGCCATGGGGGCCGCGCTCGACGCCGTCAAGGAGTTCGAACCCGCCTGACACCCGCGTGACCACGGCCGCCGCCCGAGACCTGACCTCGTGCGGCGGCCGTTGCGCGTCCGCGATCGCGCGGTTGTCGGAAAGTACAAACCGGGGCCGTAAATTCACCCGTCTTTCAGGGGTTTTGCCGTGGTCGCGGCCACACCCCAGCGTGTGTACTTCTTCACGAAGCAGCCCCGAAAGGACGTCCACAGTGGAATTCCTCCGACCCGCCTCGCTGGCCGACGCGCTCGCCGCGCGCGCCGCGAACCCCGGTGCGGTCCCGATCGCCGGCGGCACGGACGTGATGGTCGAGCTCAACTTCGACCACCGCCGTCCGGAAGCCCTGCTCGACCTCGGGCGCGTCCCCGAACTGCACGAGCACGGCAGCGACGGCGGCCGGATCCGGATCGGCGCGGCCGTGCCCTACACCCGGATCATCGCGGAGCTGGGTGCCCGGCTGCCCGGGCTGGCGATGGCCGCGCGGACCGTCGGGTCCCCGCAGATCCGCAACCGCGGTTCCGTCGGGGGCAATCTGGGCGCGGCTTCACCCGCCGGCGACTCGCACCCGGCGCTGCTGGCCGCCGACGCCGAGGTCGAAATCGCCTCGGTGCGGGGGACGCGGATCGTCGCGGCGAAGGACTTCTACACCGGCGTGAAGCGGAATGTCCTGGAGCCGGACGAGCTGATCACGGCCGTGCTCGTCGAACCGGCCACGGGACCGCAGCAGTTCAGCAAGATCGGCACCCGCAACGCGATGGTCATCGCGGTCGCGGCCTTCGGGCTGGCGCTGCACCCCGCCGAAAAGCGGGTCGGCACCGGCGTCGGCTCGGCCGCGCCCACCCCACGCCGGGCTTTCGAGGCCGAAGAGTTCCTGGCCGGGGAGCTGGACTGGGAGTCGCCGCGGGCGTTGACCGACTCGGTGAAGCGGCGCTTCGGTGACCTGGTCGCCGGAGCCGCGTCGCCGATCGACGACGTCCGGGGGAGTGCGGCCTACCGCCGTCACGCGCTGGGGGTCATGGCGCGCAGGACGCTGACCTGGGCTTGGACCGAATACTGCGAGGGGAGCGCGAAGTGCGCGTGAACGTCACCGTCAACGGCGAGCACCGCCGGGCGGACAACGTCTGGGAAGGCGAGAGCCTGCTCTACGTGCTGCGCGAGCGGCTCGGCCTGCCGGGCTCGAAGAACGCCTGCGAACAGGGCGAATGCGGCTCCTGCACGGTCTACCTCGACGGCGTCCCGGCGTGCGCGTGCCTGGTCGCGGCCGGGCAGGCCGAAGGCCGCGAGGTCGTCACGGTCGAGGGCCTGGCGTCCGGCGACGACCTCGACCCGGTGCAGGAATCGTTCGTCGAAAAGGGCGCGGTCCAGTGCGGGTTCTGCACGCCCGGCCTGCTGGTCGCGGCGCACGACCTGATCGAGCGCGTCCCGGACCCCAGCGACGTCGAGATCCGCGAGGCCCTCGCCGGCAACCTGTGCCGCTGCACCGGCTACGAGAAGATCCTCGACGCCGTCCGCGACGCGGCCGCGAAGAAGGCCGTCCGATGAGCGCCCCGGCCCGCTCCCCGCAGGAGCTGCACGACACGATCGCCGGCGGCATCGGCGAGAGCCCGTTGCGCCCGGACGGCACGCTCAAGGTCCGCGGCGAATTCGCCTACTCCTCGGACCTGTGGCACGAGGACATGCTGTGGGGCGCCACCCTGCGCAGCCCGCACCCGCACGCCCGGATCGTCCGCCTCGACGTCTCCCGCGCGCTCGCCCAGCCGGGCGTGCACGCCGTGCTGACGCACGAGGACGTCCCCGGCGAGAACGTCTACGGCCTCAAGTACCAGGACACCCCCGCGCTCGCCGACGGCCTGGTCCGCTACCAGGGCGAGCCGATCGCCATCCTGGCCGCCGACCACCCCGAGATCGCGCGGCAGGCGCTGAAGGAGATCGTCGTCGAGTACGACGTCCTCGAGCCGATCACCGACCCCGAGCTGGCCGCGCACGACGACACCCTGCCGAAGCTGCACCCGGGCGGGAACCTGGTCCGCCACCAGCGGATCGTCAAGGGCGACCCGAACGCCACCGCGGACGTCGTCGTCTCCGGCGTGTACGAGATCGGCATGCAGGACCAGGCGTTCCTCGGCCCGGAGTCCGGGCTCGCGGTGCCGGCCGAGGACGGCGGTGTCGACCTCTACCTGGCCACCCAGTGGCTGCACGTCGACCAGCGGCAGACGGCGAAGGCCCTCGGCCTGCCGCTGGAGAAGGTCCGGCTGACGCTGTCCGGCGTCGGTGGTGCCTTCGGCGGCCGCGAGGACCTGTCGATGCAGATCCACTCGTGCCTGCTCGCGCTGCGGACCGGACGTCCGGTGAAGATGAGCTACAACCGCGAAGAGTCGTTTTTCGGGCACGTCCACCGCCACCCGGCGAAGATGTACTACGAGCACGGCGCCACCCGCGACGGCAAGCTCGTCTACGTCCGCGCGAAGCTCTACTTCGACGGTGGCGCGTACGCGTCCAAGACGCCGGTCGTGGTCGGCAACGGCACCACGCTGAGCGTCGGCCCCTACGACGTCCCGAACGCCCACATCGAGGGCTGGGGCGTCTACACCAACAACCCCACCTGCGGCGCGATGCGCGGCCTGGGCGCGGTCCAGCCGACGTACGCCTACGAGTCCCAGATGGACAAGCTGGCGTCCGCTTTGGACATGGACCCGGCGGAACTGCGGATCCGCAACGCCCTGAGCGAAGGGTCCACTGTGGTCACCGGGCAGGTGGTCGACTTCCCGGCGCCGGTCGCCGAGTTGGTGCAGCGGGTCCGGGACCTGCCGCTGCCGCCCGTGCCCGCAGGCGACCGCGACATCCGGGAGCTGCCGGGAGGTGCGTCCAACACCACCCACGGCGAAGGTGTCGTGCGCGGGGTCGGTTACGGCGTGACGATCAAGAACATCTCCTACGCCGAAGGCCTCGACGACTACTCGACCGCCCGCGTCCGCCTGGAGGTGCTCGGCGGCGAGCCGGTGGCGATGGTGCACACCGCCGCGGCCGAGGTCGGCCAGGGGCTGGTGACCCTGCAGCAGCAGATCGCCCGCACCGAGCTGGGCGTGACGCGGGTGAGCGTGCACCCGGCCGACACGAGCGTCGGCGACGCCGGGTCGAGCTCGGCGTCGCGTCAGACGTACGTCACCGGCGGCGCGGTCCGCAACGCGTGCCGTGCGGTCGCCGAAGCCGTCTACGCCCGGCTCGGCATCACCGCCGAAGGCATGTCCTTGACCGGTGGGAAGGTGGTCGCGGCCGACGGCGAAGTCGTCGCGGACCTGGCCGAGCTGCTCGGCGACACCGCGATCGAGGAGACCCGCGAGTTCCACCACCGCCCCACCTTCCCCCTCGACCCGGAGACCGGCCAGGGCGACGCCCACGTGCAGTACGGCTTCTCGGCCCACCGTGCGGTGGTCGACGTCGACCTGGACCTCGGCCTGGTCAAAGTCGTGCAGCTCGACTGCGCCCAGGACGTCGGCAAGGCGATGAACCCCGACGCCGTCGTCGCCCAGATCCAGGGCGGCTCGGCGCAGGGCCTCGGCCTCGCCGTGATGGAGGAGATCCTGGTCAAGGACGGGAAGGTGCGGAACCCGTCGTTCACCGACTACCTCATCCCGACCATCCTCGACATGCCGCCGATGCGCGTCGACGTCCTCGAACGGCCCGACCCGCACGCGCCCTACGGCGTCCGCGGTGTCGGCGAGCCGCCGACGATCTCGGCGACGCCCGCGATCGCCAACGCCATCCGCGCGGCCACCGGCCTCGAGCTGCCGCGCGTCCCGATCCGCCCCGAGCACATCACCGGAGTTTGAGATGACCACGTCCCTTTCCGTCGAGCAGCGCTGGCTGGACGAAGCCGTCCGCATCGCCACGCACAACGTCGAGAACGGCGGCGGCCCGTTCGGCGCGCTGATCGTCCGCGACGGCGAGGTCGTCGCCACCGGCGTCAACCGCGTCACGGCGAACCTCGACCCGACCGCGCACGCCGAGGTGGTCGCGATCCGCGCGGCCTGCCAGGAGCTGGGCACGTTCAAGCTGGACGGCTGCGTGCTGGTCTCCAGCTGCGAGCCGTGCCCGATGTGCTTGTCCTCGGCGCTGTGGGCGCGCGTGGACAAGGTCGTCTTCGCCGCCGACCGCGACGACGCGGCCAAGGCCGGCTTCGACGACCGCGCCTTCTACGAACTCTTCGACCGTCCGCGCGAAACGTGGACGGTACCCGTGACGCGACTGTCCGCAACGGACGGTTTCGCCCCCTTCGCGGCTTGGCTCGACAAGAGCGACCGCACCGACTACTGACCCACAAGGCCAGCTGACCGGAGCAAATCGAATCGAACGTCCCGCTCGCCCAGGCACGGCGCTGTGCCTTGGCCTGGCCGAGCACACCCACCGGCAAGGGCAGGACGCATGACCCAGACGGAAGTCCCCACTCCAGTAGTCGACGAAGTACCCGAACAACGCCGTTCTCTGATCGACAAGCTGTTCGAGCTGCGAGCCCGGCAGACCACGATCGGCCGTGAAGTCCGCGGCGGCGTCACCACGTTCGTCGCGATGGCCTACATCGTGCTGCTCAACCCGCTCATCCTCGGCGCCTCCGCCGACATCACCGGCGCCCGGCTCTCCGCCGCGCAGGTGACCACCGCGACCGCGCTGGCCGCCGCCGTGATGACCGTCCTCATGGGACTGGTCGGCAACGCGCCCCTCGCACTGGCCGCCGGGCTCGGCATCAACGGGATCGTCGCCTTCCAGATGGCGCCGTCGATGACCTGGCCGCAGGCGTTCGGGCTGGTCGTGCTCGAAGGCGTGTGCATCGTCCTGATGGCCGTGAGCGGGGTCCGCGAGCGGATCATGAACGCCATCCCGCGGCCGCTGAAGATGGCGATCACCGTCGGGATCGGCCTGTACATCGCCCTGGTCGGGCTGGTCAGTGCCGGGTTCGTGACCCGGATGCCGGACTCGGCGCAGACCACCGTCCCGGTGCGGCTCGGGGCGAGCGGGCACCTGCACGGCTGGCCGATCGTCGTGTTCTGCTTCGGGCTGCTGCTGATGATCGTGCTGATGGCCCGCAAGGTGCCGGGCGCGGTGCTGATCAGCATCGGGGTGGCCACGCTGTTCGCGGTCGTGCTGCACGAGGGGTTCGGCGTCGGCGGCTGGGGCCTCACCACCCCGGCGCTGCCGGACCACGTGGTCGCGGCACCGGACTTCGGGCTCTTCGGCCACATCGACCTGTTCGGCGGCTTTGCCTCGGCGGGCGCGCTCGCCGCCACGGTGTTCCTGTTCACCCTGGTGCTGTCCGGCTTCTTCGACGCCATGGGCACGATCACCAGCGTCGCCGACGAAGCCGGCCTGTCGAAGAACGGCAAGGTGCCGCGGATGGGCCGGATCCTGCTGGTCGACGGCGCGGGGGCGATCACCGGCGGCGTCACCGGCTCCTCGCCGAACACCGTGTTCCTGGAATCGGCGGCCGGCGTCGGCGAGGGTGCGCGGACCGGGCTGGCCAGCGTCGTCACCGGCCTGCTGTTCGCCGGGACGCTGCTGTTCACCCCGCTGGCCGGGGTCGTCCCGGCCCAGGCCGCCGCGCCCGCGCTGGTCGTCATCGGCGGGATGATGGTCGCGCAGTGCCGGACCATCCCGTGGCACGACCCCGACTACACGATCCCGGTGTTCCTGACCGCGGCGCTGATCCCGTTCACCTACTCGATCACCAACGGTGTCGGCGCCGGCCTGATCGCGTTCGTGCTGATCAAGATCGGCCGCGGCAAGTGGCGCGAAGCCGGCTGGCTGCTTTCCCTGCTGGCGCTGGTGTTCGCGGTGTACTTCGCCATCGACGGTGTCGAAGCCCTCTTCCGCTAAGGAGTTCCCGTGGCCCTGATGTTCTTCAACGGCGGCGCCATGCGCGGCGAGCCGCTGCACCACCTGCTCGACGGCTCGCCGTTCGTGGCGGTGGCCGAAACCGCCCCGAAGTACCGCTTCTACGCGGTCGGCGACCAGTGCCCGGCGCTGTACCCGGTGTCCCACGGCGGCGCCGCGGTGACCGGCGAGGTCTACGACGTATCCCTGGACGACCTGCGCGACAAGGTGCTCCCGGCCGAGCCGCACGAGCTGGAGCTGGGCGTGGTCGAGCTGGCCGACGGGAGTTCGGCGTTCGCGATGCTGCTGCGGCGGCCGTACACCTCGCACGTGGCCCTGCGGGACATCACCGAGGTCGGCGACTGGCGGGCGTTCAAGGCGAGCGCGTGAAGGTCCTGGTCGCCCCGGACAAGTTCAAGGGCTCGCTGACCGCGGCGGAGGTGGCGTCGGCGCTCGCGGCCGGCCTGGCCGCCGCCCACCCCGCGGCGGCGGTGACCACCCTCCCGGTGGCCGACGGCGGCGAGGGAACGGTCGACGCCGCCGTCGCCGCCGGGTACTCGCGGATGCGGGTCCCGGCCCGCGGACCGACGGGGGCGCCGGTGACGGCGTCCTACGCGGTCCGCGGGGACACCGCGATCGTCGAGCTGGCCGAGGCATCCGGGCTGCACCGCCTGCCCGGGAAGCCTGCCCCGCTCGACGCGACCAGTGCGGGAACCGGCGACGTCATCGCCGCGGCCCTGCGAGCGGGCTGCCGCCGGATCGTCCTCGGCGTCGGCGGCAGCGCCGGCACGGACGGCGGCGCCGGGATGCTGACCGCCCTGGGCGCCCGCCTCCTCGACGGCGACGGCCGCGACCTCCCCCCGGGCGGTGCGGCGCTCCGGAACCTCGCGGCGCTGGACCTGTCCGGACTGTCCGAAATGGACATCGAGCTGGCGAGCGACGTGGACAACCCGCTGACCGGTCTCCGCGGCGCGGCGGCCGTCTACGCCCCGCAGAAGGGCGCGTCCCCGGCCGACGTCGAGACGCTGGAAGCGGCGTTGCGCCACTGGGCTTCGATCGCCGGTCCGGCGTTCGCCGACCGCCCGGGCGCGGGAGCGGCCGGGGGAGTGGGCTTCGCGGCGATGGCGGTCCTGGGCGCCCGCGTGCGGCCCGGCATCGAGCTCCTGCTCGACCTCCTCGGCTTCGAGGAGGCACTGGCCGGAGCCGCACTGGTGATCACCGGCGAAGGATCGCTCGACGAGCAGACGTTGTCCGGCAAGGCCCCGGCCGGCGTGGCCCGCGCCGCGGCGGCCCGGGGCATCCCGTGCGTGGCGGTGTCCGGACGCTGCCGCCTCTCGGCGAGCCGGCTCGCGGACGCGGGCATCTCGGCGGCGTACGCGTTGACGGACCTGGAACCGGACCCGGCACGCTGCATGACCGAGGCGGCGCCCTTGCTCCGCCGGCTGGCTCATCGCGTCGCGGAGGACTACTTCTCGCCGTCGAGGTGAGCCGGCTGGGTCTCGACCCGGGCGGTCGATATCGAACAGTCGCTACCAACGACTTGTTATCATCGAAACCATGGCGACGAAGACGGCGGAGGACAACCGCACCCGCATCCTCGAGGCGGCGGCGGCCCTGCTGGCGGCCGAGGGCCGCGACGGCCTGTCGACCCGTGCGGTGAGCGCGGCGGCGGGTGTCCAGCCGCCGGCGCTGTACCGGCTGTTCGGGGACAAGGACGGCCTCCTGGACGCGGTCGCGGCGTACGGCTTCGACGAGTACCTCAAGAGCAAGCGCGCCATCGCTGACACGAACGACCCGGTCGAGGACCTCCGCAGCGGCTGGGACCTGCACATCGAGTTCGGCTTGGCCCGCCCGGAGTTCTACGTGCTGATGTACGGCGACGCCCGCCCCGGCCGCACGTCGCCGGCGGCGCAGGAGGCGGAGGCGATGCTGCGGGCCAAGGTCGAGCGGGTGGCGGCCGCGGGCCGGCTCCGAGTGGGCGTCGAGCGAGCGGCCCGGCTGTACCACGCGGCCGGAATGGGTGTGGTCCTGACCCAGATCGCGACGCCCGAAGCCGACCGCGACCCCGAACTCTCGGCCACGGCGAGGGAGACGGTGCTGACCCGCATCCTCACCGGTGTCGAGGAGGAGAAGGGGTCGAACCTCCCGCAGCGGGCTATCGCCCTGCGGGCCGGCCTGGACGGCGCAACGGCGCTGACCGCGGCCGAGCGAACCCTCCTGGCCGAGTGGCTGGACCGCATCGCCAACGCCTAGACAGGTCTCCAGCGTGTCGGCACAGCCGGGATCTGAATCGATCCAGCCCAATCGGACATTGCTTGTCACCCGGCGAACCCTCAATATGTTGCGACCAACAACATATTGAGACGACAACGACGTCGGAGGACCCCGATGATCAGGTGGAAAGCCGTCCTGGCCGGTACCGGAGCAGGCATCCTGCTGGCCGCAACCCTCCAGGGAACGGCCGAGGCCAGCGGAACGGCCACGGACTGCTGCGGAGGAGGAGCCTCCTGGGCCACCGGCAACAAATCCGCGCTGGGAACATCGACGACCACGGCGAGCCCGGTCTGGTTCACCGTCGCCAACGGCGTCACCTCGGAAGTCTTCTACCCCCGGGCCGACGTCCCCAATGTGCAGGACATGCAGTACGTCGTCACGGACGGCTCGACGTTCGTGGACCTGGAGCGGGACGCCACGAACCACGTCGTGACCATGCCCGACGAGAAGGCCCTCCAGTACACGATCACGAACACGGCCAAGAGCGGCAAGTACCGCATCACCACGAACTACGTGACCGACCCGGCCCGGGCGACCCTGGTCACGAACACCCGGTTCCAGTCCCTGGACGGCGGGACCTACCGCCTCTACCTCCTGGCCAACCCCTCGATGGCGGGCGGCGGAGCCAACGACAACGCCTGGTGGGACGGCACCGGACTCGTGGCGAGCGGTACGGAAACCCTCTTCGGCGGAACCGCGACCACGGTCGTCTCGGCCCTGCGGGCCTCGACCGGCTTCACCGCCCACGACAACGGCTACGCCGGCGCGGCCAGCGACTGCCTGGTGGACCTCCGCGCGGACAAGACCCTGAACAACCAGTTCGACAACATCTCCGGAACGGGCAACGTGGTCCAGTGCGGCCAGATCCCGGTCGGGACGGACACGACGTTCACGGTCGCCCTCGGCTACGGTGCCACGGCCGCCGCCGCGAGCTCGGCGGCGAGTGCCTCCCTGAGCAGTGGCTTCAGCGCGGTGTCCGCCTCCTACCGAAGCGGCTGGAACTCCTACGTCGGCAGCCTGAAGCCGGCACCGGCGAGCGTCTCCGGCGACACTCAGCGACGCCGCACCTACTACGTCGCGGCCATGGCCCTGAAGACGGCGGAAGACAAGCAGCACCCGGGAGCGAGCGTGGCGGGCCTGGCCACCCCCTGGGGCGACTTCACCAACGGCGACCACCTCAACGACGGCTACCACCGGGTCTGGGGCCGCGACCTCTACCAGCAGGCCACCGGCCTGCTGGCCGCCGGGGACAGCGCCCAGGCCAAGCGGATGGCGCAGTTCCTCTGGAACTCCCAGTGGATCGGCAGCCCCACGGCCGGTGACGGCACGACCTACCCGGCCGGCTCGTTCCCCCGCTACAGCCCGGTTTCCGGGGTGGCCGGGGCGAGCGCTCAGCAGCTCGGGTGCTGCGAACAGCTGGACCAGGACGCGAACGCCGTCCTCCTGGCCTGGCTGACCGGCCTCACCGACGCCTCGACCTACGCGAAGGTCAAGACGACGGCGAACCACATCGCCGCCACCGGCCCGGACACCACCGAACGCTGGGAAGAGCAGTACGGCAAGTCACCGTCCTCGGTGGCGGCGGAGATCGCCGGGCTGATCGCGGCCGGCGCCATCGCCCGAGCCAACGGGGACACGGCGAGCGCCGCGGCCTGGGAGTCCACAGCGGACTCCTGGCGCAACTCCCTGGCCGGCTGGACCGTGACGACGTCCGGCTACTGGGGCGGCCACACGTACTACGAGCGGCTCGACCGCTCCGGCAACCCCAACGACACGGCCACGATCTGCTTCGACGAAGGCTGCTTCTACGAGCACGACGTCACCGACTTCGGCTTCCTCGACCTGGTCCGCCTCGGCATCCGCCCGGCCGGCGACGCGACGATCGCGAACTCGGTGGCCCCGACGGCGGCCGCGTCCGACGGCAACTCGGCGGTGCAGGTGACCCTCCCGAACGGCGACGTCTACTTCCACCGCTACCCGCACGACAACTACGGCGAGAGCACGGCGAACTGCAGCGGCTGGCCCGCGAACGGCAGCCAGCGCTTCGGCAGGCTGTGGCCGGTGCTGTCGGGGGAGCGCGGGCAGTACGAGCTCGCCAACGGCCGCTCGGCCGCGGTGTACCTCAAGTCCATGGCGGACTCGGTCAACGACGGCTACTTCGTCCCCGAGCAGGTCTGGGACCGGGCGGACGTCGGCTGCTTCGGGCTCGGCCGCCCGACGGGCAGCGCGGGCCCGCTGATGTGGGCCGAAGGCCAGTACCTGCGGCTGGCCCAGAACATCGACGCCGGCCAGAACCTCGACACGCCGTCGATCGTCAAGGCCCGCTACGGCACCTGACCGGCCGGAGGGACGACACGCCCCCTCGTCGTGTCGTCCCTCCAGGCACGCGTGTCGTCCGCCCGGGCACGCGTGTCGTCCGTTCCGTCACCGGACCAGGCGGACGGTCTTCGCCGCGGGGGCGAAGGTCGCCGTCTGGCCGCGGGTGAGGGCGACGGTGTCGGCTTCGAGGCCGTCGCCGAACGCGACCAGGCGGTCGGATTCGACCTCGACCGTCAGCGGCGCCCGCGTCAGTTCCCCTTCGGTGCAGGTGGTCCCGGTCGTCGGCGACGGCCACGCCTCCCGCACGAACCAGACGAGCCGGGCCTCACCGGGGGCCGGCAGGGCCAGGCCGCTGTGGCGCTCCCGCCACACCGACCCGCACCAGCCGGTGGCCCCGGTGCCCGTCCCGACCAGGATGCCCGAGGACGCCTGGCGTTCCGGCCGCCCGCCACCGACCCCCAGCCGGTAGCGGGCGGTCTGGTGCCCGGCGTGCCCGAGGTAGATCTCGTTCAGCGCGAGCAGCCGCTGGCCGTCGTCGGCGACGAGCTCGGCCATGGTCCGGTGCTCGACGTCCGTCGTCGAGCGGACGAGATCGGCGACGGCCTCGACCGGGTGCTTGACCAGGACCCCGGGCGCGCCGGGCGCGACGCCGATCACCGGCTGGCCGTCGAGGTACTTGGCCACGTTGGCGATCAGGCCGTCCTGCCCGACCACCACGACGACGTCCTCCGGGGTGAAGAGGAACCGGTCGAGGTCCGCGCGTTCGACCTCGCCGCGGCGCCAGTCCAGCGGGATGGCCGCACTGGCCGCGGCGAGAGCGGCGCGCAGGGCCGCGTCCGCCGCGGCGACCTCCGCGAGGTCGCGGCCGCGGGTGCGGAGGAAGAACTCGGCCTGGCCGCGGGTGCCGTGCCGGGCGACCAGCTCGTCGAGCTCGGTGCGGCGGTGCACGAGCACGACCCGCGGGGCGAGGCTCACGAGCGGATGCCCAGCTTCGTCAGCAACGGCGCCAGCAGGTCCGGCGTGAGCACCAGGCTCTCGATCTGCGGCAGGTTGCCGGCCAGTTCCTTGAGCGCCAGCCCGGTCAGCACGCCTTCGGGCAGGTCGCGGTAGGCCGCCAGCCGGGCCGCTTCCCCGGCGGCTTCGGCCTCGCCGAGCGCTCGCCGTCCGTCGGCCTTCACCTGCGTCAGCCGCTCTTCGCGGGACGCCTGCGCTTCCGTCTCGATCCGGTTCGCCGCCGCGGCTTCCTCGGCCTGGCGCCGGGCGTTGGCGCCGCGCTGGGCGAGCAGCTGCTCCTCACGCCGGGCCAGCTCGATCTGGTTCTGCAGCTCGTTTTCGCTGATCGCGCGTTCGCGTTCGACGGCGAGCGCGCGCCGTTCGAAGGTCGCGCGGTCGGCTTCCTGCTGCACCTTCTCCCGCGCGGTCGTCTGGAGCGCCTTCTCGACCTCCGGCTCGGCCCGGATCGCGACGACGCGGACGTCGATCACGGCCGAGCCGGTCTGCGCGAGCCGCGTGTCCTCCTCGGCCAGGCCGGCGCGGATCCGGTCGCGGACGGCGCGGACGCCGTCGACGAGCGCGGTGGCCAGCGGCGTGCGGGTGAGCACCTCGACCGCGTACTGCTGGACGTTCTCGGTGAGCAGCCCGCTGATCTGCGCCAGCGGGTCGCTTCGCCAACGGCCGGTGTCGGGGTCGATGGAGAAGTCGATGCGCTGCGCGGCGAGCGCCGGGTCCTCGATCCGGAACGTGAGCGCGAGCTGGACGGTGACGTCCTGGAAGTCGGCCGTGCGGGCGTGGAACAGCAGCGGCAGCTCACGGTCGTCGACGGGCACCTCCGACACGACCGCGGTCAGCGGCCGGTACCAGAAGGACAGCCCGACGCCGTCGTGCGCGAGCTGCCCGCGGCGGTAGTGGCGGATGTGCACGGTGGGGGCACCGCGCAGGTGCCGGAACCCGAACCGGCGGTCGATGTCAGCCATGGAGCCTCCTCTTATCGTCGGGGTGACGATATGGGGTCGGCTCGCTAATCGTCAAGATGACGATTAGGGTGGGTGGCATGGGTCACCCGCCGTTCGCCGTCACCGTGGACCTGGTCGTGCTCACCTTGACCGGGGAGGAGCTGTGCGCGCTGCTCGTCCGCCGGGGCGTGGAGCCCTACCTCGGGGAGTGGGCGCTGCCCGGCGGGTTCGTCCGGGAGGACGAGGACCTGGCGGACGCGGCGCGCCGCGAGCTGGCGGAGGAGACCGGGCTGGCGCCGGGGACCGTCCACATCGAACAGCTGGCGGGCTACGGCGCCCCGGACCGGGACCCGCGGATGCGGGTGGTGACGGTGGCGTACCTGGCGCTGGCGCCGGACCTGCCGGTGCCCCGCGCGGGCACGGACGCGGCGGAGGCGCGCTGGGCACCGGTGCGCGCGTTGCGGACCGAGCGGCTGGCGTTCGACCACGACCGGATCCTGGCGGACGGCGTGGAGCGGGCCCGCGCGAAGCTGGAGTACTCCCCGCTGGCGACGGCGTTCTGCGCACCGGAGTTCACG
Source organism: Amycolatopsis sp. NPDC004169 (assembly GCF_040610315.1). NCBI lineage: Bacteria > Bacillati > Actinomycetota > Actinomycetes > Pseudonocardiales > Pseudonocardiaceae > Amycolatopsis > Amycolatopsis sp. NPDC004169. Next base: position 29,321 of record NZ_JBEXMD010000017.1, on the reverse strand, counting down.
GTCGCCGAGCTGCGGCGGGTGTACGAGCTGGTGTGGGACACCCGGCTGGACCCGCGGAACTTCCACCGCAAGGTGACGGGGGCGGAGGGGTTGCTGGAGCCGACGGGCCGGACGACCGCCCGCGACGGCGGCCGCCCGGCCCGGCTGTACCGGCGGGGGAAGGCGGAGGTGCTGTACCCCCCGATGCTGCGGGGCTGACGGGCGCGGCCCGGTTGCCGCGAACCGGAAGCGGCGGTCCCTTCCCGGCCCGCCGCCTGCGGCTGCCTAAGCCGCGCGGGGTGTCACCCAGCGGCGAGCCGCCGAGACGAGCGGGAGCAGGCGCGTCGTGATGTTGCGGGCCGCCAGTCCGCCGCGGGTGGCCGGGATCAGCAGGGCCGCCGCCTTCGAGACCGCTCGCTGTTTCGGCTCCACCAGCTTCCGGTGCGCCGCTTCGTAGTGCCGGAAGGCCGCCGCCGGGTCCTCCGGCGTCCGGCCCAGCTCTTCCGCCAGCGTGTGCGCGCCCGCCATCGCCAGGGTCGAGCCGTCGCCGAACAGGGACACGCACGAAGCTGCGTCACCCACCAAAGCGATGCGGCCGGTGCTCCAGCGATCCATCCGGACCCGGCTCACCGAGTCGAAGTACAGGTCCTCGGCCGTGCGCACCTGGTCCAGCAGTTCCGGGACCCGCCAGCCGGCGCCCGCGTAGGCCTCGGCGAGCAGGCGCCGGTGCAGCGCGGTGTCCCGGTGGTCGAACCCCGGCACCGCGTCGCCGCGGAACATGAACGCCGCGATGCCGTGGCCGCGGGACGGGTGCACCGCCACCGCCCGTCCGGGCGAGTTGTACATCTCGATCGCGGTCGCGTCGGACGGTGGCCCGGCCAGCGGCAGCGTCGCGATGTAGACGCCCACGTGCTCGACGAACGCCTGCTCCGGGCCGAACGCCAGCCGTCGCACCGCGGAGTGCAGGCCGTCCGCGCCGAGCACCAGGTCGAAGCGCCGCGGGCGGCCGCGCTCGAACGTGACGTCGACGCCGCCGGCGTCTTCGCGGAGCTCGGTGATCGAGTCGTGGAAGACGAACTCGGCGTGCTCGCGCGCCGCGTCGTGGAGGATGGCCGCGAGATCGGTGCGGGGGAGCTCGACGTCACCCTCCGCGCCGAGCAGCTGCGCCGGGATCCGGCCGGTCCGGCGGCCCGCGTCGTCGACGAAGTTCAGCGCCGTCGCGCTCGTGCTCGCTTCGCGCAGCTTCGCGGTGATGCCCATCCGCTCGGCGACGCGCGAGGCCGGCCCGCGGACGTCGACCGGGCTCCCGCTCGAACGCAGCCCGGCGGCGCGTTCCACCACGGTGGGCCGGAAGCCGGCGCGGACCAGCCAGTAGGCCAGGGTCGGCCCGGCGACGCCGGCGCCGGAGATCAGCACGGTTGTTTCGGTCATGGTGCTCGGCCCCCATCGGTTGTCACTGACCATCGGTCAGTGCAGACGGTACGCTCCTGTCCATCGGTCAGGCAAGTGGCTAGGCTGGGGCGATGACGGACGACACCCGGGCGCGGATCCTGCGTGCGGCGCTGGAGGAGTTCTCGGCGCGGGGCTACCACGAGACGTCGGTGCGCGAGCTGGCCGAACGCGTCGGCGTGACGAAAACCGCGGTCCTGTACCACTTCCCGGGCAAGGCGGACATCGTGCGGGCGCTCGCCGAGCCGATGCTCGCGGACTTCGAAGCGGCGCTGGCCGAGGCGGCCGAGGCGCCCGACGCCCGCCGGGCGACGCTCGAAGGGCTCCTGGAAGTCTGGCTGACACACCGCTACCTGCTCCGGATGAACCTGCGCGACCTCGGCCTGACGGCGTCGGAGGCGGTGTTCGAGCGCTTCCGCAACGGCATGCTCCGGGCGAACGCGCTGGTCGCGGGCCAGCACGCGGATCTACCGGGCCGGGTCCGCGCGGCGCAGGCGATCGCGATGCTGAGCGACCCGGTGGTCCTCTTCGCCGAAGCCCCGGAAGACGAGCTGCGCGCGGCGATCCTCGACGGAGTGGCCCGGCTGTTCGCGACTCCGGCCGTGGACGGGAACGGCGCGCAGACCGCGGTCGCGGAAGGCGGGCGCTCCGGCAAAGAGACCGAGACCGGCGCCGGCGACCCCGGTTCGCCGGCGCGAAGCGAGGTCGTCGCTGTCAGGGCCAAGGGCCGTCGCGGGCGGCCATCGGCGTTGAGTGCCGAAACCATCGACTCCGTCCGGCGCCGCTACGCCGCCGGGGAGGCGCCGTCGGAGATCGCCGCCGCGTTCGGTGTCTCGCGGGCGACGGTCTACCGGCACCTCCCGGCCGATTAATGAGACAGTTTATGAGACTTTTCGAGACGGGTGGTCACCCGGAAATCGGGCGGAACCACAGCGTGAACTCCGTCTTCTGCGGCACCAGCCGGTACCCCGGCAGCACCCCCGGTCCGCACGACGCCGTCCCCAGGCCGTGCTGGGCCACGTCCAGCGTCAGGTGCACCACCTCGTCCGGTACCAGGTCGTCGGTGTGCCGCGCCGCCTCCAATGCCGCCGCCGTCCAGCGGCGGGCGGTGAACTCGAACGTCGGCTCACCGTCCACGCGGATGCCCGCTCCGTCCGGGGACGTCAGCCGGGCCCAGCGGACCGCCGTGCGGTTGCCGTTCTCCTGCGGGTAGACGTACGGCGTCTGGAGACCGTCGACGCTGCTCGAGAACCGGCCGATCCGCGCCGCCTGGCGGCTGTCCGGGTAGGCCTCGCCCGGGCCGCCGCCGAACCACTCGGCCGAACCCAGCTCGCCCGGGATCGCCATCGCCAGGCCGAGCCGGGGGAGCGTGCCGGGGAACTCGCCGTCCGGGGTCACCTCGACGCGCAGCCGGAGGCGGTCCTCGAACGCCGTCCACGTGTAGTCCGCGAACAGCCCGAACGGCTGCGCCGGCGGCGCGACCCGGGTGCGCAGCACCAGCTCCTCGCCGTCCGCGTCGACCGTGATCACCCGGTGCTGCATGCGGTGCAGCCCGGCCTCGCGCCACTGTTCGGCGTCGGGCCGCCCGGCGAACGTGCCGCGGTCGTTGTCCGTCGTCGCCCGCCAGACGTCGAGACGCGGCCCGCGCACCGCGTGCCCGCCGAGCGCCGACAGCACGCCCGTCACCGGGTCGAACTCGCCGGCCCCGAGCAGCAGCCGCCCGCCGGTGCGGAACACCGGCCCGCGCGGCGGCAGCGGCGCCGCGACCGGGGCCGGCGACACCGCCAGCTGCCCCCACCCGACGACGTGCCCGGCCGGCGCCCACGACGTCGCCGACGTCAGCGCCGCGGACACGGTCAGCCACGACTCGCCGCCCGCCGCGGGCAACTCAGGCCGCGGGACAGAAGCTTTCTGTCCGGGTTGGACGGATGGCACATCGAGAACGCCTTGGGCGACAGCGACCCCTTCGTCCTCCAGCACCCAGGTGAACGTCAGGTGCCCGGTGTCCACGAAGTCGTGGTGGTTCTCGACCACGATCCCGTCCGCGCCGGCCGAGATCCGCACCGGCTCGATCACCTTCGCGAACTCGAGCAGCCCCGGCGACGGCGTCCGGTCGGGGAAGAGCAGGCCGTCGATGACGAAGTTGCCGTCGTGGATGGCTTCGCCGAAGTCCCCGCCGTAGGCGAAGTGCCCGTCGGCCGCCAGGCCGTGGTCGATCCACTCCCACAGGAACCCGCCGTGGCAGTTCGGGTACCGCTCGAACAGCTCGCGGTATTCCAGCAGCCCGCCCGGGCCGTTGCCCATCGCGTGCCCGTACTCGCACTGCAGGAACGGCAGCTCCCGGCGGCGCTCGTTGTCGTCCTCCCGGCGGCCGATCCGCTCGACCTCCTCGTGCGTGGCGTACATCCGGCTGTGCACGTCCACGTAGGCGCACTCGTGGTCGCCTTCGTAGTGGATCGGCCGGCTCGGGTCGCGCCGGCGCACCCACTCGGCCATCCGCGCGAGGTTTTCGCCGGTGTGGCTCTCGTTGCCCAGCGACCAGAGGATCACGCTGGGGTGGTTCTTGTCCCGCTCGAGCGTGCGGCGCACCCGGTCGAGGTAGGCCTCGGCCCACCGCGGGTCGGCGCTGGGGTTGCCGGCCCAGCCCAGCGGCTCGAAGCCGTGGGTCTCCAGGTCGCACTCGTCGATCACCCACAGGCCGTAGGCGTCGCACAGCTCGAGGAACGCCGGGTCGGGCGGGTAGTGGCTGGTCCGGACGGCGTTGACGTTGTGCCGCTTCATCAGCAGCACGTCGGCGAGCGCGGTCTCCGGGGACACCACGCGCCCGGTGCGCGGGTCGTGCTCGTGGCGGTTGACCCCGCGCAGCATCAACGGACGGCCGTTCACCAGCAGCCGGCCGCCGGAGATCGTCACGGTCCGGAACCCGATCCGGACCGGCACCCGCTCGGCCGCGGTGGCCAGCGTGCCCTCGTACAGCCGCGGGGTCTCGGCGCTCCACGGCTCGACCGGCAGCTCCAGCGCCTCTCCGGCCGGGTGCCCGGTGACGCCGAGTTCGGGGACGTCCAGCACGACGTCGGGGCCGGTCTCGACCCGGAGCGTGCCCAGGCCGGTGCGGTGGTCGTAGTCGGCGTGGACCCAGTGGTCGCCGATGCCGCCGGCCGGGCGGGCGAGCAGCGTGACGGCGCGGAAGATACCGGACAGCCACCACATGTCCTGGTCTTCGAGGTAGCTGCCGGCCGACCACTGGTGCACCCGCACGACGAGGACGTTCCCGGACGGCTTCAGCAGCGGCCCGACCTCGAACTCCGACGGCAGCCTGCTGCCCTGCGTGACGCCGAGCTCGGTGCCGTTCAGCCAGATCCGGCCGCAGGAGTCGATGCCGTCGAAGCGCAGCACGGCCGGCCCGGCCGGCCACCCGGCGGGCAGGTCGAACCGCAGCCGGTGGTCGCCGGTGGGGTTGTCCGATGGCACGTGCGGCGGGTCGACCGGGAAGGGGTACTGCACGTTCGTGTAGGCCGGGCGGCCGTGGCCGTGCAGCTGCCACAGCGACGGCACCGGCAGCTCGTCCCACGCCGAGTCGTCGAAGGTCTCGGCCTCGATGCCCACCGGCGCGGCCGCGAGGCTCGGTGACAGCCGGAACTGCCAGGCGCCGTTCAGTGACAACGATGGCGCGTCGGAGGTGAAAGCCGCGCGCGGCGGAAGGGAACCGCGGCCGGGGCCGGGGTCTTCGAGGTACGACATGGGGTCCTTTCCGCGCTCGGCACGCATCCGAGAACGTTCCCGTGAACGTTCACGGACCGCCCCGAAGTGTGCTGCGCGGCGGGACCGGGTGTCAAGGGATCAGGCGGATTCGCGCAGGTGGAGGCGGGCGCGGACGACCAGCTCGGCGGGGTCGAGAGGCGCCGCGCCGGTGACCATCCGGGCCGCCTGCTCGACGGCCAGCGCACCGACCGCGCGGGTGTCGATCGCGACGCTGGAGAGTTCCGGCTCGACCAGGGTGCCGAGGGCGAGCCCGTCGAACCCGATCACGGCGAGCTCGGCGGGCACGCGCAGGCCGAACCGGCGGGCCTCGCGCAGGGCACCGATGGCCATCACGTCGTTGAACGCGAACAGCGCGGTGACGTCGGGGTGCGCGGCGAGCAGGGCGGCCAGCGCGGCACCACCACCGTCGACGGTCTGGGGGCCGGACGCGATCCAGCCGGGCGCGACCGGGACCCCGCACCCGGCGGCCGCCCGCAGGAACCACCGCCGCCGGACGCTCGGGGCGGGGTTCCCGTCGAGCATGCCGATCCGCCGGTGCCCGCGCGAGACGAGGTGGGCGACGGCCTCGCGGACGCCGTCCTCGCCGTCGACCACGACACCGCTGAACCGCGGGGTGCGCGGCTCCCGGTCGATCAGGACGACCGGGATGCCGGCGGTGAGGCGGTCGAGGTCCTCGTCCGACCGGCCGAAGTAGCCGGTGACCGCGTCGACCTGGGTGCCGATCACCCGCAGCGTGGCGAGTTCCTGCTCGGGATCGTCGGCGGTGTCGTGCACGACGACGTGCCAGCCGCGCGACCGGGCCGCCTCCAGCGCCCCGGAGGCGACCTCGGTGAAGAACGGGTTGAGCAGATCGGGCACGACGAGCCCGATGGTGGTGGTGTCCGGCCGCACCAGCCCGCGCGCGAACCGGCTGGGCCGGTACCCGAGCTCCCGCGCGGCGTCGAGGACGCGCTGCTTGGTCGAGCCGTCGATCTCGGCCTTGTCGTTGAGCGCCCGCGAGACGGTTTGCCGGGACACCCCGGCCGAGCGGGCGACGTCGTGGATCGTCACCCGCCGCGGTTCGGTGCTGCTCGAAGACACGCGTCGAGTATGCCCGCCCGTGGCCCGGCCACGATGGAGTGGTCGGCCCGTGATCCCCGCCGTATCTCGCGTGATCGCGGCCGGAACCGGCGTGATCGGAGCCGGAACTCGCGAGTTGCGCCGCTGCTCACGCGAGTTCCGGCCCCGGTCACCCGAGTTCCGGCGCCGGACACGCGGGATACGGGTTCGAGCCTTGCGTCAGGCGGCCGGGGTGCGGTTGCGGCGCTTGACCACGACGCGCCAGCCCACCGCCAGGACCACCGCGAGCACCGGGATCGAGCAGAACGCGATCTTCTCCGCGCCGTCCGAGAAGCCCATCAGCACCACCACCAGGGCCAGGAACCCCAAGGTCGCCCAGCCGCTGTAGGGCGCCCACGGCATCCGGTACGACGGGCGCTCCAGCTCGCCGCGCAGGGCGGCCTGGCGCAGGCGCAGCTGGCAGAAGATCAGCGTCGCCCAGGTGCTGATCACACCCAGGGACGCGATCGCGATCGCGATGTCGAAGGCCTCCTTCGGCACCAGGTAGTTCAGCACCACGCCCAGCACGTACGCGACCGACGTGAACATGATGCCGCCGTAGGGGACGTGCCGTCGGCTCATCCGGCTGACGAACGACGGCGCTTCGCCCTTTTCGGCCAGCGACCGCAGGATCCGGCCCGTCGAGTAGAGGCCCGAGTTGACGCTCGACAGCGCCGCGGTCAGCACCACCGCGTTCATCACGTCACCGATGCCCGGGATCCCGAGGCGGCTGAACACCGTCACGAACGGGCTCTCGTCGCCGCTGTAGAACGGCCACGGCAGCAGCATCGCCAGCAGCAGCACCGAGCCGACGTAGAACACGCCGATCCGCCAGACCACGCCGTTGATCGCCTTCGGCAGCACCTTGCGGGCGTCCTTCGTTTCGCCGGCCGCGATGCCGACCACCTCGATCGCCGAGTAGGCGAAGATGACCGCCTGCAACGTCATCAGCGCGACGCCGACGCCCGCCGGGAACAGTCCACTGTGGCCGGTCAGGTTGTGTGCACCGGCCGGCGCGCCGCCGATGTCCGCGCTCGTGAGCACCAGGCCCGCGCCGACGACCAGGAAGACGACGATGGCCAGCACCTTGACCACCGAGAACCAGAACTCCAGCTCGCCGAACACCTTGACCGACAGCAGGTTCACCAGCAGCAGCACACCGAGCGCGACCAGCGCGGTGAGCCACTGCGGCACGTCCGGCAGCCACTTGTGCACGTAGATCGCGACCGCGGTGATCTCGGCGATGCCGGTCATCGCCCAGTTCACCCAGTACATCCAGCCCGAGGCGAACCCGGCCCACGGCCCGATGAACTTCCGCGCGTAGGTGACGAAGCTGCCCGAACTGGGCTCGTGCAGGACGAGTTCGCCGAGCGCCCGCATCACGAAGTAGGCGGCGATCCCGCAGATCGCGTAGGAAAAGACCAGCGACGGGCCGACCTGGTGGAGCTTGCCGCCGGCGCCGAGGAAGAGCCCGACGCCGATCGCGCCGCCGATGGCGATCATCTGCACTTGGCGGTTGCCCAGCGCTTTCGAGTAGCTTTCACCTTTTTCGGTGAGCAGCGAGGAATCCATGGTTACCGGACGCTAGAGCCGTGTGCGGGAGGTCACCAAGCGGGCTAAGGAAGACTTAAGGTGTGCCGGAAATCACGGGTGGGGGTGCCCGCGATCCGCCGGTCCCGATTTGACACGGGGCCCCTGCGGCCCGCGCCGGAGCGCCTTCTACGCTCGGGCCCGTGGACCTCGCGGCGCTGCTGGACCGGATCGTCGACGACGTCGCGCCGGAAATCGGCCGCGGCGCCGTCGCGGACTACATTCCCGCGCTGGCCAGGGTGGCGCCGGGGCGGTTCGGCATGGCGGTGGCCGAAGTGGACGGTGCGGTACACGGCGTCGGCGACTGGGAGCACCCGTTTTCCGTGCAGAGCATGTCCAAAGTGTTCACACTGGCCCTGACCCTGTCCCGCGGCGACGGCGTGTGGGCGCGGGTCGGCCGCGAACCTTCGGGCGATCCGTTCAATTCGCTGGTGCAGCTCGAACACGAGGACGGCATTCCGCGCAACCCGTTCATCAACGCCGGCGCGCTGGTGGTGACCGACGAGCTCGCCCGCCACGGCGACGCGGCGGAGGCGCTGCTCGCGTTCGTCCGGGAGGAGAGCGGGCGGCCGGGCATCGCGGTGGACCCGGAGGTGGCGGCGTCGGAGGCGGGCCACGCCGACCGCAACCGGGCGCTGGCCTACTTCATGGCCTCCTACGGCAACATGCGCCACCCGGTGCCCGCGGTGCTCGACCAGTACGTCCGCCAGTGCTCGATCGCGATGAGCTGCGCCGACGTCGCCCGCTCGGCGGTGTTCCTCGCCCGCCACGGCCTCCGCAACGACGGCTCGCGGCTGCTCGGGCCGAGCGCGGCGAAGCGGATCAACGCGGTGATGCTGACCTGCGGCACGTACGACGCGGCGGGGGAGTTCGCCTACCGGGTGGGCCTGCCGGGCAAGAGCGGCGTGGGCGGCGGCATCGTGGCGATCGTCCCCGGCCGGTGCGCGGTCTGCGTCTGGAGCCCGGGACTGGACGCCCGCGGCAACTCCGTCGCCGGGGTCGCCGCGCTCGACCGGTTCACCACGCTGACCGGGTGGTCGATCTTCTGAGTCAGCGCAGGTAGTTGTAGACGCTGGCCCGGGAGATGCTGAGCAGGTCGGTCAGCGCCGCTACCGCGTTCTTCAGCTCCAGGAAGCCCCGGTCCTTCAGCGAGCGCACCAGGTCCTTCTTCGCGGCGGCCGGGAGGCTGCGCGGGGTGTGGCCGCGCTCGGCCGCGTACTCCTCGACCAGGGCCCGCAGCTCGTCGCCGGTCCGGGCACGCAACGTCTCGGACAGCGGCGCCGGCCCGTCGGTGGCGGCCAGCCGGGTCAGGGCGTGGGCCGCCGAGCCGAGCAGGGAGACGTCGAGGTTGAGGCACAGCGCCGCGACGTACTCGCCCGCCGTGTTGCGGATGCCGATCGAGGTGCTCTTCGCGGGCCGGCCGTCCGGGAACCGGTTCGGGTAGTTCTGCAGCACGTCCGGGAAGTCCGGGTCGGCGATCCGGGCCAGGCCCAGCTCGGTCGCCGGGTCGCCGGGCGCGCGCCCGGACAGGCTCCCCTCGATCGCGCGCACGGCGTGGGCCGGGTCGCGCAGGTCGTGCAGGACCACCTCGCACAGGCCGGGGAACATCCGGCCGACGGCGTGGGCGATCTTCTCCGCCTCCCGCAGCAGCAGCTCGTCCTCCGCCGCGGTCATCCGATCAGCTCCCGCAGCCGGTCCGCCGCCTTCAGGCCGGAGCCGGTGAGCACGACGACCGTGGTCTCACCCGGCCGGATGGCCCCGCGGGCGCGGAAGACGTCGATCGCCGCGGCGGCCGTCGCGCTGGTCGGCTCGGCGTAGAGGCCGAGGGCGGCCAGGCGGCGGGCCGCCGCGCCGATGGCCTCCTCGTCGATGGCCGCGGTGTCCCCGCCCGAGCGCCGGATCGCCGCGACGACCTCGGGCAGCCGGACCGGACGGCGGATCGCCGTCCCCTCGGCGACCGTCGGGGCGAACCCGGGCACCGGCCGGTCGTGGAAGGCCGCGTCGATCGGGGAGCAGTTGCGCGGCTGCGCGACGAGCAGCCGGGGCCGCCGGGTGATCGACCCGGCGGCCAGCAGCTCCCCGAAGCCGAGGTCGCAGCCCAGCACGATGCTGCCCGCGCCGGCCACCGTGACCACGGCGTCGGGGGCGCGGAAGCCGAGGTCCTCCCACAGCTCGTAGGCGAGGGTCTTGGTGCCCTGCAGGAAGAACGGGTGCCAGTTGTGGCTGGCGTAGGTGGTGCGGTCCGAGCGGCGGATGGCCTCGGCGGCGGTGTCGTCGCGGGTGCCCGGCACCAGCTCGACGGTGGCGCCGTACGCGCGGGCCTGCAGCACCTTCGCGGGCGATGTCCCCTCCGGCGCCAGCACGGTCGCCGCGATCCCGGCCGCGGCGCTGTAGGCGGCCACCGACGAGCCGCCGTTGCCGGAGCTGTCCTCCAGCAGCTCCCGGACCCCGGCGCCGGCCAGCGCGGAGACCATGACGCTCGAGCCGCGGTCCTTGAAGCTGCCGGTCGGGCTGAACCACTCCAGCTTGAACCGGACGTCGGCGCCGTCCCAGACCTGGGGGACCAGCGGCGTGCAGCCCTCGCCGAGCGACACCGGGTGCAGGTCGCCGGGCAGCGCGGCCCGGTACCGCCAGAGCGAGCGGACACCCGAGTCGACGTCCTCGGGACGCAGGCCCGGCAGCGGGGCGACGGTCAGCGGGGTGCCGTCGTCGCCGCGCCAGCGCAGCGGGTCGCCGGGGTACCGCGTGCCCGAGCGCTCGTCGGTGTACCAGTACGTCATCGTCACCTCCAGGTCTGGACGAACAGTCCAAGCTTAGACGTAGTGTCCAGTGCTACTCCGCAGTACGCGAAATACCTTCAGCTTCTTCTCAGGAAAAGCTTGTAACGCGGCGGCACTGAAATTCGATCACCGGCGCCGGCCGGCGCACCGCCGGTGGTTGCCTGAATGCCGTCCGTCGCGCCCGGTGACCCGTTCGTGGTGGGCGGCGCCCCCGTTCGTGGTCTTGTGAGCACCGAGAATCCCGCGGCGCAACCAATCCACAGTGGACCCGACGGGCCGTCACGGCCGGTTTCCTGCATTCTCGGGATGATTCTCATTGATCCACGAAAAATTGCCGAAGAATGGCGGCTTCGGCGGCTGTGATGTGATCCGTGGAGTTCGGCGACGCGAACGCATCCGCACGGCTGCTTTACCGGCGGGATAAGCGCGGACGGGCGGTCCGGAAACGACGGACCCGACGGACGGCGTGGACCGTACCGGCCAACGCCCCCGCGTCCACCAGGCGGGATGGCTTGCGCCGTCCGGTGGTGCGGGCCGGGTGGACCACGGTACCGATCGGTCTGCCGTGGTCGGATCGCGCAATGGTCGCGCGTGCGCCGGGCGGGAACGTGACGGCGACGTTAAATTCTTGCGCGGCCGGGCTGGTCGATCGCGAATTTTCTGAAGCTCGGCGATGAAATCGCGGTGGGTTGTTGACGGCACGGAAGGAACCCGCTTAAGTACACCCCGTTACCTCTTCACCCTTTCGTGCGTAGCGGGAGTTCCCATGCTTCTCTCGAAAGACGACTCCGTGCCGGCCGGGCTGGTCGTCGCCGTGTCGCCGCTGCGATGGCCGTCGGCGCGCGGGGTGGCCGCCGCCGCCCGGGGCGGCGGCCTCGGCGTGCTCGACCTGACCGACGGCGGCGCCGCGGGTGCGGAAGAGCTCGCGTTGCTGGGGGAGTGGGGTGTTCCGGCGTTCGGGGTCCGCCTTGCGCACCCGGTGGACCTGCCCGACGCGGTGACCACCGTGCTGCTCACCGAAGACGCGCAGTGCTCGCCGCGGGACTTCCCGGGCCGGCGGGTCCTGGCCGAGGTCACCTCCCGCGCCGCGGCGGACCGTGCGGTCGCCGCCGGCGCGCACGGCCTGATCGCCCGCGGGCACGAATGCGGTGGCCGGGTGGGCGAGCTGAGCACCTTCGTGCTGCTGCAGGCCCTGCTGGCCGACGGGCACGTCCCGGTGTGGGCGGCGGGCGGCATCGGGCCGCACACCGCCGCGGCCGCCGTCGCGGGCGGCGCGGCCGGTGTCGTCGTCGACACCCAGCTCGCCCTGCTGCCGGAAGCCGAACTGCCCTCAGGCCTGACCATGGCCGTCACCGGGCTCGACGGGTCGGAAACGACCGTCGTGGACGGTGTCCGCGTGCTCGCCCGGCGGGGCGTCGAACCAGTGGAAGCCGGTCAGGACGTCTTCCTCGCCTCCCGGTTCCGCGACCGCTGGGGCACGGTGACCGCCGCGGTGCGCGGCCTGGCCGACGCCGTCGGCGAAGCCCTTCGCCTGCCGGACGCGGTGCTGGGCCCCGGCAGCGCGGGCAGCCGCGCGTTCGGCACGGCGCTGCCGGTAGCGCAGGGCCCGATGACCAGGGTCAGCGACCAGCCCGCCTTCGCGGCCGAAGTCGCCGCGGGCGGTGCGCTGCCGTTCGTCGCGCTGGCCCTGTCCGGCCCCGAGCAGACCCGCGATGTGCTGGAGAAGACGCGGGCGGCGGTCGGCGACGCGCCCTGGGGCGTCGGCGTGCTCGGGTTCGCCGCCGACGACGTCAAGGCCGCGCAGCTGGCGGTCATCCGCGAACTGCGGCCCACGCACGCGATCATCGCCGGCGGCCGCCCGGCCCAGGCGAGTGCCCTGGAAGCCGCCGGCATCGCGACCTTCCTCCACGTGCCGTCGCCGGGCCTGCTGAAGCAGTTCCTCGAGGCGGGCGCGCGCAAGTTCGTCTTCGAAGGCTCCGAATGCGGCGGGCACGTCGGCCCGCGGACCAGCTTCCCGTTGTGGGAGGCCCAGCTCGGGGTGCTCGCCGACTTCCTCGCGGCCACCCCCGACGCCGCCGCGGACCTGCAGCTGCTGTTCGCCGGCGGCGTCCACGACGAGCGTTCGGCCGCGATGGTGGCCGCCCTCGCCGCGCCGGTGGCCGGGCGCGGCGCGGCGATCGGCGTGCTGATGGGCACCGCCTACCTCTTCACCCGCGAGGCCGTCGACGCCGGTGCCGTGCGGCCGCTGTTCCAGCGCCGGCTCCTGGAAGCCGAGCACACCGACCTCCTGGAGACCGCGCCGGGCCACGCCACCCGGTGCGTGCGCAGCCCGTTCACCGAGGAGTACGCCGCGATCAAGGCGGACCTCGCGCAGCGCGGCGTGCCCAGCCGGGACGCCTGGGAGCAGCTGGAAACGCTCAACGTCGGACGGCTGCGCCTGGCGAGCAAGGGGATCGAGCGGGTCGGCTCGGAACTGCGGGACGTCGGCGAGGACCGCCAGCTCGCCGAAGGCATGTTCATGGCGGGCGAGGTCGCCGTGCTGCGCTCGGCCGTCACCACGATCGCCGCCCTGCACCACGCGGTGGGCGAGGGCGCGAACGCGTTCCTGCGGGCCCGGGCCGCCGGATTCGGTGCCGCCGAGGCCGAACCACCCGCGCCGGCGCCGCTGGACATCGCGATCGTCGGGATGGCCTGCATGTTCCCGCAGGCGCCGGACCTGGCCGCGTTCTGGGCGAACGTGCTGGCCGGTGCCGACGCGGTCACCGAGGTGCCGCCGCAGCGCTGGGACACGTCGCTGTACTACGACCCGGACGGGCAGGGGGCGAAGACGCCGTCGCGCTGGGGCGGGTTCCTCCCGGAAATCGGCTTCGACCCGCTGAAGTACGGCATCCCGCCGTCGTCGCTGGCCAGCATCGAACCCGTGCAGCTGCTGGCACTGGAGGCCGCGCACCGCGCGCTGGCCGACGCCGGCTACGCGGACCGCGCGTTCGACCGGGCCCGGACGTCGGTGGTCTTCGGCGCCGAGGCGGGCAGTGACCTGTCGAACGCGATGACGTTGCGGAGCGTGCTGCCGTCCTATGTGGGCGAACTGCCGTCCGAACTGGACGAACGGCTGCCGCGGATCACCGAGGACTCCTTCCCCGGCGTGCTCGCCAACGTGATCGCCGGCCGGATCGCCAACCGGCTCGACCTCGGCGGGGCGAACTACACCGTCGACGCCGCCTGTGCGTCCTCGCTGACCGCGGTCGACGTCGCCTGCAAGGAATTGACCGCCGGCACCAGCGACCTGGTCCTCTGCGGCGGCGCCGACCTGCACAACGGCATCAACGACTACCTCCTGTTCGCCTCGGCGCACGCCCTCTCGCCGACCGGCCGGTCGGCGACGTTCGACAGCGCGGCCGACGGCATCGCCCTCGGCGAAGGCGTCGCGTGCCTGGCGCTCAAGCGACTCGGCGACGCCGAACGCGACGGCGACCGGGTGTACGCGGTGATCAAGGGCGTCGGTGCGGCGTCGGACGGCCGCGCGCTCGGCTTGACCGCGCCCCGGCCCGAAGGCCAGCACACGGCGCTGACCCGGGCCTACCGCAACGCCGGTGTCTCGCCGGCGCGCGTCGGGCTGGTCGAGGCGCACGGCACCGGCACCGTCGTCGGCGACCGGACCGAGCTCGGCACGCTGACGAAGGTGTTCACCGAAGCCGGCGCCGCACCGGGTGCGTGCACGATCGGCTCGGTGAAGTCGCAGATCGGGCACACCAAGTGCGCCGCGGGCCTGGCCGGGCTGATCAAGGCCGCGCTCTCCGTGCACACCGGCGTCAAGCCGCCCACCCTGCACCTCACGCAGCCGAACCCGGCGTGGGACTCCGAAACCAGCCCGTTCGTGTTCCAGGCGGCGGCGCAGCCGTGGACCACCCCGCCGTCCGAGCGGTTCGCCGGTGTCAGCGCGTTCGGCTTCGGCGGCACCAACTTCCACGTGGTGCTCGCCGCGCACGACGGCGTCCCGCCCGCGCAGGCCGCCGACGAGTGGCCCGCGGAGCTGTTCACCTTCGCCACCGATGCCGCGGCGCGCGAGCTGCTGGCCATGGCCTCGGAAACGCCGTCGCCGTGGCGGCTGCGCGACCTGGCCCGGGCGGCCGCCGAACGGTCGCACGGGCGACCGGCGCGGCTCGCCGTCGTCGCGTCCACTGTGGACGAGCTGACCGGGCTGCTGCGGCAGGCGCTCGACGGGCAGGACGCACCCGGGGTGTTCCGCGCGGACGACGCGGTGGCGGGCGAGGTCGCGGTGCTGTTCCCCGGCCAGGGCAGCCAGCGGCCGGGCATGTTCGCCGAGCTGTTCGTCGCCTTCCCCGAACTGCAGCGGTACCTGCGCCTGGACCCGGCGACGGCCGGGGCCGTGTTCGGCCCGGCGGTGTTCGGGGAGCCGGCGCGGCAGGCCGCCGCGGACCGGGTCACCGACACCCGCGTCGCCCAGCCCGCGCTCGGGCTGGCCGGGCTGGCCGCGTTCCGGCTGCTGACCCGCGCCGGCGTGCGGCCGTCGATGCTCGGCGGGCACAGCTACGGCGAGCTGACGGCGCTGGCCGCCGCGGGCGCCCTCACGCCGGAGGGACTGCTGCACGCGAGCCACGTCCGGGCGGCGGCGATCCTCGACGCGGTCCCGGACGGTGATCCGGGGGCGATGGCCGCGGTGTCGGCGTCCGCCGCCGAGGTGCTCGCGGTCCTCGGCGCGTCGCCGGTCGTCCTGGCCAACCACAACTCGCCCCGGCAGACGGTGATTTCGGGACCCACGGCCGACGTCGAGGCGGCGGTCGGGGAGCTGCGCGCCGCCGGGCTCGGCGCGAAGCGGATCCAGGTGGCGTGCGCGTTCCACAGTTCCCTGGTCGCGCCGGCCGGGGCGGCGTTCGGCCGGGCCCTCGAGGCGATCGGCGTCGTGCGGCCGAAGGTGCCGGTGTACGCCAACCGGACGGCCGCGCCCTACCCGGCGGACCCGGACGCGGTCCGCGGTGAGCTGGCCGCCCAGCTGGGGTCGCCGGTCCGGTTCGTCGAGCAGGTCGAGGCGATGTACGCGGCCGGGGCGCGGGTGTTCGTCGAGGCCGGCCCCGGGTCCGTGCTGGCCAGGCAGGTGGCCGCCATCCTCGGCGACCGGCCGCACCGGACGGTCGGGTTCGAGCAGCGCGGCCACCGTGGCCTGCCGGGCTTCCTCGGCGCGCTGGCGCAGCTGGCGGTGTCCGGGGTCCCGGTCGAGACGGGCTGGCTGTTCCGCGGCCGGGACGCGGTCGACGCCTCGGCCGCGCCGCGCCCGAAGCGTCCGGGCTGGACGGTCGACGGCCACCTGCTGCGCGCGGCGGACGGCACGATCCCGGCGGGCGCCCTCCGCCCGGCGGAACGGATCACGCTGGAAACGGTGGCCCCGGGGGCGGCCACGTCGGAGGCGATGGTCGCGGACTTCCTGCGCACCGGCCGCGAGATGATCGCCGCCCAGCGCGACGTGCTCCTGGGCTTCCTCGGCGCCGAGGCACCCGCGGAGGTCCGGGCGCCGATCACGGCGCCGATCACGGTGCCGGTCATCGAGCAGCCCGCGGTGGTGCCGGTCGCGGCCCCGAAGGCGGCTTCGGTGCTGGAGACCGTGGTGGCGGTGATCGGGGAGCGGACGGGGTATCCGGTGGAGATGATCGAGCCGGATCTCGATCTGGAAGCCGACTTGAGTGTGGATTCGATCAAGCGGGCGGAGATCGCGGGCGAGCTGGCGTCCCGGCTGGGGCTGGCCGGCGGGGACGTGGAGGAGTTCGCGAAGGCGCGCACGGCGGCGGCGATCGCCGGGCTGATCGGTGACGAGCCTGCCGAGGTGGCGCCGGCGGTTTCGGTGCTGGAGACCGTGGTGGCGGTGATCGGGGAGCGGACGGGGTATCCGGTGGAGATGATCGAGCCGGATCTCGATCTGGAAGCCGATCTGAGTGTGGATTCGATCAAGCGGGCGGAGATCGCCGGAGAACTGGCGAGCCGCCTGAACCTCGACACCGGTGGCGACGTCGAGGAGCTGGCCAAGGCCCGCACGGCCGCGGCGATCGCCGAGCTGATCGACGGCTCGGCCGGGTCGCAGAGCACCGCCGAATCGGCCCAGCTCGGGCCACGCACTCCGGCCGAGCCTTCCCTGCCCGTGCCGCGAACTCCGGCCGAGCCCGCACCGCTCGTCGTCGCGCCGAAACGCCTGGTCATGGCCGAAACCGCCCTGCCGGCCGCCGCCGATCCCGAAGTCGCCGGGCGGAAGTTCCTCCTCTTCGGCCGCGGTTCGCTCGCCGAAGCCGTCCGAGCCCACCTCACCGAGCTGGGCGCGACCGCCGAGGTCGCCGACGACGTCCGCCCCGGGTTCGACGGCATCCTGTTCCTGCCGGACGACCGTCCCGTGCTCCCGGCCGCCTTCCCCCGCTACCAGGCCGCCCTGGCCACGAACCCGTCCTGGCTGCTCACCGCCGGCCCCGGCGAGGGCCTGCGCGGCTTCCACCGCAGCCTCGCCCGCGAATACCCGGACACCGTCACCCGCGTGGTCGAACTGTCCCCGGACGACGCACCGGAACGGCAGGCCGCGGCCTTCGTCGCCGAGCTGTCCACAGTGGATCGCGAGCCGGTCGTCGTGCGGCGCGGCGAGACCCGGACCGGTTTCCGGATGACCGAACGGGACCTCGGCCCGCTCGGCAGCAGCGGTGCCGGACCGGCGGGCGACGGCGCCGCCGAAGCCACCGCGCTCGGCCTCGGCCGGGACTCGGTCGTCCTGCTCGTCGGGGGCGCCAAGGGCATCACCGCCCGGTTCGCCGCCACCCTGGCCGCGGCCGCCCGCTGCCGGATCGAACTCCTCGGCCGGACCCCCGTCCCGGCCGCCGAGGACGAACACCCGCAGGCCCGCACGGCCCAGGACCTCCGCGCCGCCCTCATCGCCGCCGGCCTCAGGAGCCCCGCCGAGATCGAACGCACGGTCCGCCGGATCCAGGGCGAACGCGAGGTCCGGCAGACACTCGCCCAGCTCGAAGCCCTCGGCAGCCCGGCGCGCTACCAGTCGGTCGACATGCTCGACGCCGAAGCCGTGCACCGCGCGGTCAAGGAGATCCACGCCGAGCACGGCCGGCTCGACGGCATCGTCTACGCAGCCGGCGTGATCGAGGACAAGCTCGTCGCCGAGAAGACACCGGAGTCGTTCGAGCGCGTCTACAGCACCAAGGTCGAAGGCGCCCGCACCCTCCTGGAGGCGACCGCCGACCTGCCCGGAGAGCCGGCGTTCGTGGTCCTGTTCGGCAGCATCGCCGCGACGCTCGGCAACCGCGGCCAGTCCGACTACGCCGCCGCCAACGACGCCCTCGAAACGCTGGGCCGCCAGTGGCCCGCCGGGCGCGCGGTGACCGTCCACTGGGGACCGTGGGCCCCGACCGGCGAGCACGACGGCATGGTCACGCCCGAGCTGATGCGCGACTACGCCCGCCGCGGCATCGCGCTGATCGACCCGGAGGAAGGCACCCTCGGCCTGCTGCGCGAGCTGGCCTGGGGGCGCCCGGACGCCGCCGCCGTCGTCCACACGGCGTCCGGGTGGTGACGGACATGCGGGTGGCCGGCGGTGTTGCCATTGTCGGGATGTCGGTCCTGCTGCCCGGCGCGCCCGACCTGGCGAGCTACTGGCGCAACCTCACCGGCGGGGTCGACGCGATCACCGACGTGCCGCCCGGCAAGTGGGACCTCGCGCACTACGCCCCGGACGAGGGGCGCCGGGCCGACCGGGTCTACTGCCGCCGCGGCGGGTTCGTCGACGAACTGGCCGAAGTGGACGTCGCCGGCTTCGGCATCATGCCGAACTCGGTGCCCGCCACCGAACCCGACCAGCTGATCGCCCTGCGCGTCGCGGCGCAGGCCGTCGCGGACGCCGGCGGCCCGGACCGGTTGCCCGCCGACCGCGCGAAGATCGGCGTCGTGCTCGGCCGCGGCGGCTACCTGACGCCGGGGCTGGTCCGGCTCGACCAGCGCGTCCGCACGGCCAGCCAGCTCGTCCGCACCCTCGGCGAGCTGCTGCCGGACCTGGACGCCGACCGGCTCGACGCGGTCCGCCAGGCCTTCACCGACCAGCTCGGCCCGGAGGCGCCGGAGTCCGCGATCGGGCTGGTGCCCAACCTGGCCGCGTCCCGGCTGGCGAACCGGCTCGACCTGCGCGGCCCGGCGTACACGGTCGACGCCGCGTGCGCGTCCTCGCTGATCGCCGTCGACCACGCCGTGCGGGAGCTCGAAAGCGGCCGTTGCGACGCCGTCCTGGCCGGTGGGGTGCACCACTGCCACGACATCACCTTCTGGAGCGTGTTCACCCAGCTCGGCGCGCTGTCGCCGTCGGAGCGGATCCGGCCGTTCCACCGCGACGCCGACGGCGTCCTGATCGGCGAAGGCACCGGGGTCGTCGTCCTCAAGCGGCTCGCCGACGCCCAGCGCGACGGCGACCGCGTGTACGCCGTGATCACCGGCACCGGCGTGGCTTCCGACGGGCGGACCGCGAGCCTGGCCAGCCCCGACTCCGGCGGCCAGGTCCGGGCCGTCCGCCAGGCGTGGGCCGCGGCCGGCCTGGACCCGGCGGCGCCGGACTCGATCGGCCTGCTGGAGGCGCACGGCACCGCCACCCCGGCCGGCGACGCCGCCGAGCTCGCCACCCTCGCGGAGGTCTTCGGACCCCGGGGGAGTGCGGTGCTCGGCTCGGTCAAGTCGATGATCGGGCACACGATGCCCGCGGCCGGGATCGCCGGGCTCGTCAAGGCGGCACTGGCCGTGCACCACGGCGTCCTGCTGCCCACGCTGCACTGCGACGACCCGCACCCGGCGCTCGCGAGCACCCGTTTCTCCACTTTGGACACCGCCGCCCCGTGGGACGCGCCGGTGCGCCGCGCCGGGGTCAACGCGTTCGGGTTCGGCGGGATCAACGCCCACGTCGTCCTGGAACAGGCGCCGGGGCGGGCGAAGCCGGTGGTGGTGCGCGAGCCCGAACGCGTGCTGCGGCTCGCCGCGCCGAGCGTCGAGGCCCTGCGCGAAGCGTTCGACCGGGGCGAGCACCAGCCGGCCGTCGACGGTCCGGTCCGGCTCGGCATCGTCGACCCGACGGAGAAGCGGCTGGCACTGGCCCGCAAGGCGCTCGCCCGGGGCCGGGCCTGGCGCGGCCGCAACGACGTCTGGTTCACCGACCGCCCGCTGCTGGGGCCCGGCGGCGGCAAGGTCGCCTTCCTCTTCCCCGGCCTCGAATCGGAGCTCACGCTGAACTGCGGCGACGTCGCCCGGCACTTCGGCCTGCCGTGGCAGCACGCGGACGTCGAGGTCGGTGACGTCGGGCGCCAGGGTGCCGCGGTGTTCGAGCTCGGTCGACTGCTGCACGCCGCGCTCGGCAGGCTCGGCGTCACGCCGGACGCCGTCGCCGGGCACAGCCTGGGCGAATGGACGGCGATGGCCGTCGCCGGCGTCTACGCCGAGGCCGAGGTCGACGCCTTCCTCGCCGGGTTCGACCCGGACGCCCTCGTCGTCCCCGGGCTGGCCTTCGCCGCGATCGGCGCGCCCGCGCCGCGGGTGCTCGAGGAGCTGGCCGGGCGGGCGGACGTCGTGTTGTCGCACGACAACTCGCCGAACCAGGCCATGATCTGCGGTCCGGAGGCGGCCGTCGGCGCACTCGTGCAGCGCTTCCGCGACGCCGGGATCGTGGCGCAGGTGCTGCCGTTCCGGTCCGGCTTCCACACGCCGATGCTGCGGCCGTACCTGGACCCGATCCGCGGGGCCGCCGAGCGGTTCACCCTGCACCCGCCGGCCCTGCCGCTCTGGTCCGCGACCACGGTTTCGGAGTACCCCGCGGCCGCGGCCGAGGTCCGCGAGCTGTTCGTCCGGCACCTGCTGGAGCCGGTCCGGTTCCGCCCGCTGGTGCGGGCCCTGCACGACGACGGCGTCCGCGCGTTCGTCCAGGTCGGTGCCGGGCAGCTCGGCTCCCTGGTCGGGGACACCCTGCACGGCGAAGAACACCTCGTCGTGGCCGCGCATTCGGGGCAGCGTCCGGGGTTGGCGCAGCTGCGCCGGGTCGCGACCGCGCTGTGGGCCGACGGCCTGGACATCGACTTCACGCGCCTGCCCGGCGAACGCCCGGCCGGGCCGAAGGCGGTCAAGCTCGACCTCGGCGGCCGCCTGATCTCCCTCGACGACCAGGTCCGCGCGCGGATCGCGCTGCCCGCCGTCCGCAAGTCCGCAGTGGACGGCCTGGCCGCCAAGGGTCCGCTCGCCGCCGAGTTCGCCGCCCTGCTGGCCGACACGGCCGAGCTGGCGTCCACCGTGCTCGCCGGCCCGGCGCGCCGGCCGGCGGCACCGCGGCCGCTCGACACCGCGCTCACCGTGTCACTGGACGCGATGCCGTACCTGCTCGACCACTGCTTCTTCAAGCAGCCGCCGCAGGCCGACCCGGGCGACCGGTGGCCGGTCGTGCCGGCCACCACGGTGATCGACCACCTGATGCGGTTCGCCGAGCAGGCCGCGCCCGGCCGGCACGCGGTCGCCGTGCACGACGTCCGGCTCAGCCAGTGGATCACCGCGGTCCCGGCGGTCACCGTCCCGGTGCGCGTCCGGCCACAGGGCACCGACCGGGTGGTCGCGACGCTGGCCGGGTATTCGCAGGCCGTCGTGGAACTCGCCCCGGAGTACCCGGCCGCCGGGCCGGCGCCGTGGCGGTTCCCGGCGTCGGCCGAACAGGTGCCCGAGACCACCGCGGCGCAGCTGTACAGCGAGCGCTGGATGTTCCACGGCCCGCTGTTCCAGGGCGTCACCGAGCTCACGGCCGTCGGCGAGCGGCACGTGCGCGCTGTGCTGACCACGCCGGACGCACCCGGCGCGCTGCTCGACAACGTCGGCCAGGTGCTGGGCTACTGGATCATGTCCCGGCTGCCCGAGCGGACCACCGTGTTCCCGGTCGCCATGCGCGAAATCCGGTTCCACGGCCCGCACCCGGCGCCCGGCGAGCGCCTGGAGTGCCTGGTCCGGATCACCGGGCTGACCGAGGAGTTCCTCGACGCCGACATGCAGCTGGTCCACAACGGACGGGTGTGGGCCGAGTTCACCGGCTGGCGCGACCGCCGGTTCGACAGCACCCCGCACATCCGGCAGGCCGACCGCACGCCCGAGCGCTCGACGCTGTCGCACGCCCAGCCGGGCGGCTGGGCGTGCGTCCACGAGCAGTGGCCCGACCTGGCCACCCGCGAGCTGATCATGCGCAACTACCTCGCCGGCCCCGAGCGCGAAGCCTACGACCGCCGTCCGCCGCGCGGGCGGCGCCAGTGGCTGCTCGGCCGGATCGCGGCCAAGGACGCGGTCCGCCAGTTCCTCTGGGCCCGCGGCGAAGGCGAGATGTTCCCCGCCGAACTGCGCATCGGCAACGACGAAGCCGGGCGGCCCTTCGCGACCGGTGCTTACGGCCGGGAGCTGCCGCCCGTGACGGTTTCCGTGGCGCACCGCGCCGAAGCCGGGGTGGCGATCGCCCGGCACGGGCGGTGCGGCATCGACGTCGAGGAGGTCGTGCCGCGTTCGGAGTCCACTGTGGAGGCCGCGCTCGGGCCGGGCGAGCTGGCGTTGTTCGCGGGCCTGTCCGGCGACCCGGAGCGGTGGTTCGCCCGGTTCTGGACGGCGAAGGAAGCCGTGGCGAAGCTGCGCGGCACCGGGCTGCGCGGCGAACCGCGGGACTTCGAGGTCGTCGCGGCGACCCCGGAAGAGCTGACCGTCCGCGTCGCGGGCCGCGAGTACCGCGTGTGCTGCGCCGACGTCGAGAACCCGCCCGGCGCGCCGCCGCGCCGCTACGTCGTCGCCTGGACCGAAGAGACGAAGGAGACTGCCGGATGAGCATCGAGACCACGGCCGCGAACGAGGTGACCGTGCTCGCCCAGCTGAGCGGCATGCTGCGGGAGCTGCTCGAAGAGTACGGGCTGGACGACGCCGAGATCACCATGGAGACGACGTTCCACGACGACCTCGAACTGGAGAGCGTGGACCTGGTGGCGCTGTCCGGGCGGCTGCGCGAGCAGTACGGCGACCGCGTCAACTTCGCGATCTTCATCGCCGAACGCGACCTCGACGAGATCATCGCGCTGACCGTCGGCGAGCTCGTCCGCTACATCGTCGCCTCCCTGCGGGAGACGGCGTGAGCCGCGTTCGCGCGGGCGAGCTGGACGTGCACGTCCAGCGGCTGACGCCGGCGGAGCCGCCGGACGGGGACGCGCCGATCGTGGTGTGCGTCCACGGCCTGCTCACCGACAGTCTGGCCAGCTACTACTTCACCCTCGGCCCGGCCTTCGCCGAGCGCGGGCTCGACGTGCTGATGTACGACCTGCGCGGGCACGGCCGCACGACTCGCCCGGCCTCCGGGTACCACCTGGAGCGGTTCGTCGACGACCTCGTCGCGGTCCTCGACGCCTGTGACGTCACCCGGCCGGTGCACGTCGTCGGCAACTCCTTCGGTGCCTCGGTCGCGCTCGGGCTGGCCGCCGCCCGGCCCGACCGGGTGGCCAGCGTCGTCGTGCTGGAGGGCGAACCGCCGACCGAGGAGTGGACTCGGCACATGGCCGACGGGCTCGCCGACGCCAAGACCCGGCTGGCGAGCGACGAGGTGATCGGCTGGATCGCCGAGAACCACGGCGCGCACACCGCACGGCTGTCCAAGGCCGCGAACCGGATCCTGCAGACCACGACGATCGCCGAGGACATCCCGCGCAGCGCGACCATCGCGGCCGACCTCTCGGCGATCCGCTGCCCGGTGTTCGCCGTCTTCGGCGGCGACTCCGGCCTGGCGGCCCAGGTGCCGCACTTCGAGACGCACCTGCCGGGCTGCCGCTGTGTCGTGCTGCCCGACCAGGGGCATTCGGTGCTGGTCGAGCGGACCGCCGAGGTCATCGAGCTGATCTCCGGCTGGGTCCGCGACACCGCGCGCACGCAGGCCAGGGTGCGGTAGTGGCCCGGTTCCTCTTCGTCGTCCCGCCCCTGGTCGGGCACGTCAACCCGGCCGTCGGCGTGGCGGCCGAGCTCACCGCGCGCGGCCACGAAGTCGCCTGGGCCGGCCACGACGAACTGCTGTGGCAGCTGGCCGGCCCGGATGCGCTCGTCTTCGCCTGCGCCGTGCCGCGCGACCGGCCCGAGCGCCTGCCCGAGCTGAAAGGCCCGGCGGCGCTGCGGTTCCTCTGGCAGGACTTCCTCGTCCCGCTGGCCGACGCGATGGCCCCCGGCGTGACCGCGGCACTCGACGCGTTCGAACCGCACGTCGTGGTGGCCGACCAGCAGGCACTGGCCGGCGGCGTGCTCGCCGAGGCCCGCGGCCTGCCGTGGGTCACCTCGGCGACGACGTCGGCCGAGCTCGTGGACCCCCTGGCCGGGATGCCGAAGGTGGGGGACTGGGTCGACGGGCTGCTCGACGGGCTGCGCGCGCGGATCGCCGACGGCCGCGGGACAGCGGACCCGCGGTTCTCGCCGCACGGCGTCCTGGTCTTCACGACCCGCGAACTGCTCGGCGAGACCGTGCTGCCGCCGTCGGTCCGGCTCGTCGGGCCCGCCCTCGGCGCCCGGCCGTCCACGGTGGACTTCCCGTGGGAGTGGCTCGACCCACTGGTGCCGACGGTATTGGTGTCCCTCGGCACCGCGAACGCGACCGCCGGCGCCGGGTTCCTGAGCGCGACGGCGGAGGCGTTCGCCGGGCTGACGGCCCGTGCGGTGATCGCCGACCCGGCCGGCGTACTCGGCGACGTCCCGCCGAACGTCCTGGTGCGGCCGCGGGTCCCGCAGCTGCCGCTGCTGTCGCGGGTGGACGCGGTGGTGTGCCACGCGGGCCACAACACGGTCTGCGAAACGCTGTGGCACGGGCTCCCGCTGGTGGTCGCCCCGATCCGCGACGACCAGCCGATCGTGGCGGCCCAGGTGGTGGCGGCGGGCGCGGGGATCCGCTTGCGGTTCGGCCGCGCGGACGCACCCAGGATCGCGGCGGCGGTCGAGGGGGTGCTGACGGAACCGGCATACCGGCGCGCGGCGGAGAGGGTGGCGGAGTCATTCCACGCAGCCGGCGGCAGCGGGGCCGCTGCGGGGGTTCTGGAGCAGCTCGCCTTGGAGAGCCTGGCGCACCTGGGGCTCGGAAAGCCCTGATTTACTTCGAAAAATCACGCGGATACCGTCGATGGCATGACTGTTTCCCGCTGCACTTCCGAAGACGTTCCCGAACTCGTGCGGTCGGCCGCCGGGCTGTTCGCCGAAGACGCCGGGCGCCACGACCCCCGCATGGACCTCGGCTGGCCGGCGCGCGAAGGCACGGCCTACTACGCGAAGCTCGTCGACGATCCGGACTGCCTGTGCCTGCTGGGCGGCGGCGGGCACTTGGTCGGCCGGATACGGCCGCCGGACCCGTTACGGCCCGGCACGGTGACCGCGGTGCTGGAGAGCATGCGCGTGGGCCCGGAGCACCGCCGCTCGGGGATCGGCGGCGAGCTGGTCACTGCGTTTCTCGCGTGGTCGGCGGAAAAGGGCGCGGACGAGGTCACCGTCCGGGCCTATGCCGCCAACGAACCCGCCATCGCCTTCTACCGCGCGCAGGGGTTCGAGCCGTTCGAACTGACCCTGCGTCACCGGAACGGGTGGCTATCCACAGTGGACGCCGGCTACTAGCTTGGAGAGATGACGGCCACCGCGGAAGTCACGCCCGGCACCGCGGCGCCGCCCGCGCTGAGCCGCGGCCGGGTCAACGCCGTGTTCGGCGCCGTGCTGCTGGGGATGCTGCTGGCGGCGCTGGACCAGACCATCGTCGGCACCGCGCTGCCCACCATTGTCGGCGACCTCGGCGGCGCCGGGCACCTGTCCTGGGTGGTGACGTCCTACCTGCTGGCCGAGACCATCATGACGGTGGTCGTCGGCAAGCTCGGCGACCTGTTCGGCCGCAAGCTGATGTTCCAGCTGTCGGTCATCGTGTTCGGCATCGGCTCGTTCTGCGCCGGGTTCGCCGACAGCATGGTCTGGCTGATCGTCTGGCGCGCGGTGCAGGGCCTGGGCGGCGGCGGGCTGATGGTCACCTCGACCGCGCTGATCGCCGACGTCGTCCCGCTGCGCGAGCGCGGCAAGTACCAGGGTGTGCTCGGTTCGGTGTTCGGCGTGGTGACCGTCGCGGGCCCGATGCTGGGCGGCTTCTTCGTCGACCACCTCTCCTGGCGGTGGGCCTTCTACGTCAACATCCCGCTGGTCGTGGTGGTGCTCGTGGTGGCGTCCTCGGCGATGCCGAACGCCCGCGCCGCGGTCAAGCCGGTCATCGACTACGCCGGCATCCTGCTGATCGGCCTCGCCGCGACCGGCCTGACCCTGGTGACGAGCTGGGGCGGCACGCAGTACGCGTGGGGCTCGCCGACCATCGTCGGGATGGCGGTCGGCTCGGTGGTGCTGCTGGCCGCGTTCGTCTTCGTGGAGCTGCGGGCCAAGGAGCCGATGCTGCCGATGCGGCTGTTCCGCAACCCGGTGTTCACCGTCGGCGGGATCATGAGCTTCGTCGTCGGCTTCGCGATGCTCGGCGCGCTGTCCTACCTGCCGACGTACATGCAGTACGTCCAGGGCACGTCGGCGACGACGTCCGGGGTCCGGCTGCTGCCGATGGTGCTGGCCCTGCTCGTCGCGTCGATCGCCGCGGGCAACGCGGTGAGCCGCACCGGGCGGTACAAGATCTTCCCGCTGGCCGGCGCGACGGGCATGACGATCGGGCTGTACCTGCTTTCGCGGCTGGACACCGGCACCGGGTTCTGGGAGGCGTCGGCGTACATGGCCGTGCTGGGCCTGGGCATCGGCCTCGGGATGCAGGTGCTGACGATCGCGGTGCAGAACACGGTCGACTACGCCGACCTGGGCGTCGCGACCTCGGGGGTGACGTTCCTGCGCTCGATCGGCAGCTCGTTCGGCGCGGCGATCTTCGGCACGGTGTACGCCAACCAGCTGACGCCGAAGCTGGCCGCGATCCCGGTGCCGCCGGGCGTGGATCCGCGGGCGCTGCAGGTGCCCACGGCGCTGCACGCGCTGCCGGAGTCGGTGTCGGCCCCGGTGATCCGCGCGTACAGCGACTCGCTGCACGTCGTGTTCCTCGCGGCGGCGCCGGTCGGCCTGGTGGCGCTGGTGCTGGCCTTCTTCCTGAAGGAGGTCCCGCTGCGCGACACGGCCCGCGCGGCGGCCCCGGACCTCGGCGACGGCTTCGCGATGCCGGAAGCCCGCACCGGTGACCGCGAACTCGAGCGCGCGGTGGCGACGCTGTTCTTCCGCGAGCGCCGTCAGGTGGCACCGGCGATCGTCGAGCGGGCCGGCGGCGACCTCGACGAAGGCGGGATCTGGTGCCTGCTGCAGGTCCACCTGCGGGAACGCCGTGGTTCGCCGGCCACGCTGCGGGCGATCGGGGAGTACTTCGGCGTGCCCGCGCCGGTGCTGGAGCCGGCGTTCAACCGCCTGGAGCTGACGGGCCACCTGAGGTACACGCGGAACGGCTGGGAGCTGACCGACGCGGGCCGGGCGGAGTTCGGGAAGGTGGTCCGGGCCTGGCACGACTGGCTGGCCGACCGCCTCGGCGACTGGGGAGCGGCCGACCGGGCCGCACTGGACGCGGCGATCGGGCGCGTCGCGGCCCGGCTGATGGACCAGAGCGCCGAGGTGCGCAGTTACGGACGGCACGCTCTGGCTTGACCCGCGCCGCGGGATCTCAGCGGCGCCAGAAGTCGTGGGGGGTGCGGCCGGGCCGGAAGCCGCAGGACTCCACCAGGGCCGCGGCGTCCTCGAAGCCGCGGCCGACCAGGGCCGGGTCGTGGGCGTCGCTGCCGAAGGCCACCGTTTCGCCGCCCGCCTCGAACCACCAGCGGACCACCTCGCCGGGCAACGGCACCTGCGTGTTCACCTCCAGTGCGCGCCCACTCTCCCCGAGCGCCCGCAGGACCGTGCGGAACTCCTCCTCGAAGTCGGCCACCACGAACGGGGGCCCTTCGGCCGGCCACGAGCGCAGTGCGTAGTCGATGTGGGCGAGGACCGCGAAGTCCGCCGTCGACTCCACCAGGCCCAGGACCTCGCCGAGGTAGGCGCGCAGCAGGTCGCCCGGCGGGCGGTCGGTGATCACCGTCAGCTCGTGGTGGTGGCCGCCTTCGGAGAGGGAGTGCACCGAGCCGAGCACGCGGTCGAAGTCGTGGGCCGCCAGCAGCGCGTCGGCGCGGGGGCGGTGCCAGTGCGGCTCGCTCAGTTCCACGCCCGAGAGGATCCGCAGGCCGGGGAACCGCGAGCGGCACTCCTCGATGCACGCCAGGTAGCCCGGCACGTCCAGCTCCGGTGGCTCCAGCACGCCGTCCGGGCGCAGGTACCCGCGGAAGTGGTCCGGGAGCTGCGGCCGGATCGCGGCGGGGATCAGCCAGGGCGTCAGGTCCGCGTGCTCGGTGAACGCCAGCGAGGGGAGGCCGAGGTCGATCGCCCGCCGGCACGAGCCGATCATCGATCCGGTGACCGTGTCCCAGGACCACTCCGTGTGGACGTGACCGTCCGTCGGCAGGCTCACCACCCCGATTGTGCACTAGCGTCTGTCGCATGGCGGTCAAGGCTGTGGAGCTCGAAGTCGGCCCGCACACCGTGCGGATCTCGAACCCGGACCGGGTCTACTTCCCGGCCCGGGGCGAGACGAAGCTCGACCTGGTCAACTACTACCTCTCGGTGGGGGACGGCATCGTCAACGCCCTCCGGGAGCGGCCCTGCATGCTGCACCGGTTCCCGTCCGGGGTGGCCGGGGAGAAGGTGCACCAGAAGCGGGTGCCGAACGGGGCTCCGCCGTGGCTGGAGACCGTCCGGGTCACCTTTCCGCGGTACAACCGGCACGCTGATGAGCTTTGTGTCACCGAGCTTGCGCACGTGGCCTGGGCGGTGCAGATGTCCACAGTGGAGTTCCATCCGTGGAACTCGCGGCGGGCCGATACCGAAAAGCCTGACGAGTGGCGGATCGATCTCGATCCGATGCCCGACTGCGGGTACGACCGGGTTCGGCGGGTTGCGCACGTTGCGCACGAGATTCTCGACGAGCTCGGTGCGGTGGGGTGGCCGAAGACTTCGGGTGGGCGAGGGTTGCACATCTACGTGCGGATTTCGCCTGAGTGGGGGTTCTCCGACGTTCGTCGGGCGGCGCTGGCCTTCGCGCACGAAGTCGAACGGCGGGCTCCTGATGACGTGACCACCACCTGGTGGCGGAAGGACCGGGATCCTCGGCTGCTCTTCGTCGACTACAACCAGAATGCCCGGGATCACACCATTGCCAGTGCTTACTCGGTCCGGGGGAATCCTGAAGGGACTGTCTCCACGCCGATTCGGTGGGAAGAGATCGATGATGCCGAGCCGGGGGACTTCACCATTGCCACCGTTCCGACGCGGTTTGCCGAGGTGGGGGATCTTCACGCGGGGATCGACAAGGCTGTTTTCTCGCTGGAGCCGTTGCTCGAGTGGGCTGATCGGGACGGTGTCGAAGAACCTCCCGATGCCGATTGATGTTCTCCGGTTCTCTTCGGCCTCGGCTTCTGCTGCTTCCGGGGTTTCGCACCCCCGAAGCCCGATTGTGACTACGGCCGGCGGCAGGTTGTCAAGGCGGGAAAGCGTGACGGTTCCCCCGCGCGA
>NZ_JBEXMD010000016.1:0-201813 GCF_040610315.1 Amycolatopsis sp. NPDC004169 | reverse complement strand
ATCAACGCCCACTGATCATCGGAAAGCAGCTGGAAACGCGACACGACCGGCAGCATCGCAGCAGTCAGTCGGAAAGTTTGTCAGACACGCCCTAGACGGCTTGTTCGATCTGCGGGGTCCAGATGTAGGCGAGCCCGGTCAGCGCGGCGACGAGCAGGAACGGGCCGACGAAGACGCCGGCGTAGAAGTGCAGCCGCAGCAGCAGCGGCCGCACGCCGGCCCAGGTGAACCGCAGCTCTGGAGCCGGCTTGCCTGTTTCGCCTGCGTCGGCTGTGCGCTCGTCGCTCTGGTCGATCGACATCGAGCTCCCTTCACCTCCGCGACGCCGGTTCGGTCGCTCGGGCAGAAGGTCGGCTCGAAAGGGTGAACGGTTCCGAGAACTTTTCGCGACCGCCCCGGCGCGGTGATCGCCGGTGGGACTTCGCGAGCCGGTCGCGGATCAGGAAAGGGTCTTGGCCGCGCGGAACCAGTTCGCCTCCGCTTCGGCGCAGACCCGACGACCGCAGCGATCTTGCCGCTCATCGTCGGCGGCTGCAGGTGGCAAGCCCGGCTCGCCTTCACGTTCGGGATCTCCCTCGCGCTCGGCGCCGGCTTCGGCTCCGCCACTGAGGTGAGAACTTTCGGCGCCACCGTCGCAGCCTGCCCAGCCCTCGCCCTGCTGCCGGCAGTCGAACCGCTCAGCCGAGCGTTGAACCGTCATCGGGCGCAGCCGGCAGCCGACGTCGGACAGATGCCGTCGCGGGTGCGTTGGCCTCCGTTGCCGACGCGGCGGTGGAGCAGACCGCCGAGCAGCGGGTGTGGTCGTTCCACGAGGCCGAGTGCGGCCGAGGACGCATCCCCACCGGCGCGGACCTCTGCCCTGATCGCGCAGGGCCAAAATTTTCTGGCGTCTTCCGCCGCCCGCGAGCCGGTAGCAGCTGACCCGGACTTGCGTCCGCACACCTGTGGTCCCTCAGCACTGGCATTGCGTGATCTCGACGAATTTCTTCCACAGTCTTCTGGCTACGCCCCAGAGAGCGGAGCGTTCGCGGTGGTCAGAAACGCTGAGAACAATGAGGTCAGCACAGCCCCTAGCGCATCGAGGACCGCGACTTCACCGGACTGGCTCGCTCGGCGGAAACACCGAAAAGCGCAGTGAAGAACGGCAGGACAACCGGGAGAAGGTAGCTCGCAGAGCGCGGTTCACGCGTCACCTCCTCGAAGCCCCGCTCGGCCGCGGCGCCGCTGCTCCTTTGATCATGGGCCGTCCCGCCACTGCACGCCCACAACGCATCGTGCGTCGCCCCGAGCAAGGACTCTGACCACACTTCTCCGCCCCCAGAACGCGCGCACACTGCGCGGCGGGCGTCGGATCGACCGCCAACAAGCCCCGCTGGCTCGCAAGTGGCGGGCTCGCCAGCCGGAGACATCCGGGCCTCTGCCCCCCTAGTCGAACCAGCGGGCCTCCACACGGTGATACCGAAATCCTTTCCGCTGTCGGCAGCAGAGTTCAACACGACGGCAGCGATGTTCCCGCGAAGCGACGGTTCAAACACGACCAAGATCCACGGGATCCGGCGCGAGTTTCCCGAGTTTGCGATCCCAGCGCAATCCCGACTCCATGCCGTCAGGAACAGGTTTCTCACCGTAATCGTTGTAGCGAGACCCCACAGGACTGCGACTTCACACTCATGACCACCTTGTCCTCAGGTCACCTTCGAACGACGTGAACACCATGGTTGTCACTCGAACGAGGCCCGCGTCGACTCTCCGTCGCACCGTCGAGACATCTATGGTGTGGTCCGATCCGCCGCAATCCACGATCGCACGCCGTCAGGTTCGCAGCCGGGCGACAGTGAGTGTCATGTTGCCGGCCCGTCACCCGTCTGGCGTCCCGCCCTGCTCGATCGCCGGAAGCGCAGCCTGGCCCACCGCAAAGGAGTGCGACATCGTGCCTCGGTTCACTTGCTCATGCCTATGCACGTGCACCCTTTCGGGGCACAGGGACACAGACAGGACATGTGACGGCGCGCGTTACGGCCACAAGTGTGATCCACGTAAAGGCATGAGAGTGAGGGGAACACTCGCGGGGACGCACAACGTTACCGCCGTCCGCAGGCATCCAGTTGCCCCTTTTGCACAGAACGCCGCCCACGATGGGGCAATACCTACGCCTGCCAATTGTGCACGTCCGTTTCCCATGCTACCCAGAGTAGGTAGCGTCGCGGCATTTGGGCTCAACGCTGGAAAACGACCACCGAAGCGCGGTAGGGTGGGAGACTCCAGATCGTCGTACGGCGTTGAGTCACTCGGCGGGGAGCGAGCGAATGAGCGCTGAGACAGAGTCGGACAGGCTCCTGACGCTGGCCACTCATCGCAGTCGAGGACGAGCGGAAAGCCGGTACCCGCACCTTCACCAAGCTCCACAGCAGGTACCTCCGCCGCCGCCTTTGTTCGTCAACCGCGCCCGTGAACTGTCGGCTATTTCCGACAGAGCCGGGAAAGCGAACGACGACCGGGCAACCGTGATCGCGCTGAGCGGTCTCGGCGGTGTCGGAAAGACCGCAGCGGTCCTGAAGTGGGCACACCGCCACCGCGACCGCTTCACCGAAGGTCAGCTTTACGTCAACCTCGCCGACTACCGCCGTCCCGGCGGTGTCGAGCTGTCCGAGGTGCTGGGCGGGTTCCTCCGCGGACTCGGCGTGCGCGAAGACTACGTGCCATCGTCGTTTCCCGAGCGCGCTGCCATGTTCCGGTCACGGACACTGACCAGACAGCTGCTGGTCGTTCTCGACAACGCCGACCAAGCCGCTCAAGTGCGCCCGTTGATCCCGGGATCCAGCAACAGCGTCGTCCTGGTCACCAGCCGCCGCAAGCTCGGCGGGCTCATCACCGAAGGCGCCGAATTCATCGACGTCGACCCCTTGCCGGCACCGGACGCCGAACTGCTGATCGCGGAGATACTGCCTGAACTGCGCACCGACGACCGCGCCGATATCCGCCGCTTGGCGGAGCTTTGCGGCGGACTCCCATTGGCTCTGTGTGTGGCAGGCGCGCAGCTGGCCACGCGACGACAGTGGTCCATACCACGGCTGATATGTTACCTGCAGGACGATCAGCAGCGACTGGAAAGATTGGCGTTCGAAGGCGAGGACGGAGTCCGGGCCATGTTCGACGCGGCGTACGGTGAGCTACCCGAGGCCGCTCGCCGGCTCTACCGGCTGCTGGGACTCCACCCGGGCCCACAGTTCTCCCTGGAAACGGCGGCGGCGATGGCCGGCCTGCCGGCGCACACCGCAGACGGTCTCCTCGGCGTCCTGCTCGCCTCCAGTCTCATCCAGGAAAGCGGCGAAGACCGCTTTCGCTTCCACGACCTGGTTCACCTCCACGCCCGCACGATGGTCGAGCGCGACGAGGCAGCCACCGCGATCGATTCCGCGGTCCGGCGCATGGTCGGGTGGTACGCGCGGGCCGCGGCAGTGGCCGATCGGGCGGTGCTGGGTGCCGGGCGCTGGCGGGTCTCCGAATGGGAGCCCGCCGATTCCGATCCGCGGTTCACCAGCCAGTCGGCCATGTCGTGGTTCACGGCCGAGCAGTCGAACCTCTTGGCTGCCGTCCACGAAGCCTGGCGTCTCGAAATGTACGAGACGGTGTGGACGTTCTGCGAGTCGCTGTGGGCCTTTTACTACAGCATGAAGGTCCACACCGACTGGCTGGACACGCACCGCTTGGGCGTGGACGCGGCACGACGGTGCGGCAACCGTCCGGCCGAGGCCCGGATTCGCAACCAGCTCGCGAGAGCATTCATCAGCTTGCGCGATTTCGAATCAGCCGACGAACAACTGGCGGAAGCGATCTCGGCCGCTCAAGGTGACCTGCATTCCGAAGCGGTCGTCGCCGAATCACGAGGCCTTCTGTTCAGGGCGTTGCGCCGGTTCGAGGCTTCCGAGGAGAACCTCCGGCGGGCGCGGGACCTCAACCACCAGCTGGGCAGCGATCGTGGCGTGGTCATCCAGACCTACCAGCTCGGGGACATGCTGTTCCAAGCCGGCCGCACGGATGACGGTCTGCGAACCCTCACCGAAGCGATGACCATTGCGGAACGCATTCAGGACAGCATGTGCGCAGCGAAGGTCGGAATCGCTCTCGGAAGCGCGTACGAGAGCCTCTCCCGCTTCGACGATGCCCGGTCGGTGCTCCGCTCCGCGGTGCGCACGACCCGCAACAACCGGCAGCCGGTGAAAGAAGCGCAGGCCTTGGAAATCCTCGTCAAGGTCGCCCAGCACGACAACGACCGGGAGTTGCTGCACGACTCCGCCCGACGGCTCGTCCAACTCTACGAAGCCACCGGGAGCCCGCTGGTCCACGTGGCCAAGAGCCTGCTCGACGAGCAGCGGCCTTGAGCGCCACCAGCTCAAGGGGCCGGGGTGTAGCCGAACTTCTCGACCTCGCCGGGCCGGAAACTGTACGCGACGTTGCCTGGCCGGTCGAGTGGATGGCCGTCGTACCACAGCCGGTACAACGCGACGGCTGCGGCGAACACGTCCTCGGTGCCGACTTCGATCCGGGTGCCGTCGACGAACCGGACCGCGCACCCGCCCTCGTGACGGTAAGCCGCGACACCGGTGTTGCGGGCACCGGACGGCGGCCCGGCGCCCACAGTGTCGTCGTGGGCAGCGGGCTGCAGCTGGAGCACGTTGAGCGCCCACTTCTCGCCGTCCAGCCGGCTGAGCGGATGAGCGTGGAGGAGTAGCTCGCAGTTGTACCGCGACGCGTCGTTCGTTTCGGCGTAGTCGGCCACCCGCCACGCATCGACGTGCAACGACGGCTCGGCGACGACACCGGGATAGCGTTCGATGCGGACCGTGCCGGTTCCCGGCTGGTCGCCCGCGTCGGACGTCACCGTGGCGACCCAGCTGGTCACCCGGCGGCCGAAGTCGGGCTTCGGGTCGTCGACCGGAGTCGTCCGCGGCGGCTCCACCAGGTCGGGAAGCCCCGCTCGGCTTCGCACGACGGAGCGAAAGTTCGCCCACGACCTCTTCCGCTCCTGGAAGATCGTGCTCGCGATCTCCTCGGCGGAGAACCGAGGGGGAGAGCCGACGTGGTCCTCGATCTGCCGGCGGAGGTCTCCGTCGACATCGAGCCGGGTGGCCTGCGCGCAAAGCCGCGCCAGGGGTGAGTCCGGCACGAGCTCCTTGCTGCCGTCGGAAGCGAGCAGGAACCGGCACCCGATCGCTGCAGCGTAGATCGACAGGGACGAGTGATCGCCCAAGACGACGTCAGCAGCGATCAAACCCGCTTCCCACGGTGTTCGCTGCGGGACGATCACCAGGCCGCTGTCCCTGGCGTCCCGGAGTTGGTCCATGATCGCGGCCTGTGAGTCCGCGGACCACACGTTCGGGTGCATGATGAGCAAGACCCGGTAGTGATCCATCGGCAGCTGACCGAGCAGGTTCCGCACCAGCCGCTTCGCGGTCCTCATGGTGGCGTACTCACCCCACGTCGACGTGACGGCGACGAGCTTTTGCCCGGGCAGGACCCCGAACCGATCTCGGAACTCTTCACGCCTCGTGCGCGACGCGACGATCCGGTCGAACACCAGGTCGCCAATCACCACCGCCCGGTCGACTGCGTCAGGAGCGCTTTCCGCCAGCTGGCCGATCTGGTCTTCGTGGGACATGCAGATCGCGCTCGGGATCACCTCCCCGGACGGCTTGGTGAGCTGGCTCTTGACCAACCCGGTCGGGTACCTGGCGCTGCCGGTCGACCACTCCACGATCCGGTGGTAGCCAGCCCCGTGAGGAACGACGACGACCGGCCCGTGCAGGTCGCCGAGGGCGGGGGTCGCGTGGGCAGCCAAGATCACGTCGAACCGCTTGGCCTGCGCTTCCGCCCAGGTCAAAACGTGATGACCGAGTTCCTCGATGTGCGCCCCCAGGCCACGGGCGAATTTGGACCCCGGCTCGACGACGAACTTGATGTGCGGGCTCTCGGGGTGCAGGGCCTCCAGCAACGTGTCCACCCGGTCGAGCTCCGTGAACGTCCTGATCACCACGAGCAGCGAAAACGGCGACAGCAGCGTTCGATAGTCACTGTCGTCTGCCGAGCAGTCACTCACCATGCCCCGATCGTGTTGATGAGATCAACTATTGCTACTCCGGGTAGCAGATGGTACTACTAGATAGCAGATCGCCACCTGGCCGATTTGACACTGGCAACTGGCTGACAGCTCAAGAAGCTAGCAGGCGTTGACGGGCCCAGACTAGTGGAGAAGCGGGTGACCATGTTCGGGGGACGCAATCCGGTTGCCGCCCAGCGGATTCTCCTGGCCGAGCTGCGCCGGCTGCGCAGTGCGGCCGGGTTGACGCAGAAGCAGGTCGCCGCCGGACTCGAGTGGTCGATCTCCAAGGTGATCCGCATTGAGAGCGGCACTGTCGGGTTGTCGATCACCGACCTGAAGGCGATGCTCGCCCTCTACGGCGTCGTCGAACCCGAGTCCGTGGAGCGGCTCGCCGAAGCCGCACGCACCTCACGGGAGAAGGCCTGGTGGGACGCTTTCCGGCCGCACGTCGCCCCGGAGCTGATCAACTTCATCGCAGTCGAGGCGGCGGCCACCGCCATGTACGAGTACCAGTCGTTCGCCGTGCCCGGCATCCTGCAGACCAAGGCGTACATCCGCGCCATCTGCGCCGCCTTCGACGCCACGGATGAAGCCACCGACCGTGCGGTCTTCATGCGCACGAAACGTCAGGACCTGCTGACCGGCGACGATCCCATGGAGGCCAGGTTCGTACTGGATCAGGCGATGCTCTCCCGGGTGGTCGGGTCAGAGGACGTCATGCGCGAGCAGCTCGGCTTCCTGGTCGAGCTGAACCGGTTGCCGAACGTCACGATCCAGGTGGCCCTGTTCAGCAGCGGCGTGACGGACGGGATGCAGAACTCGTTCACGATCTTCGACGTGCCCGACCAAGAGCACGTCGTGTACCTCGACCAACCCGGCTCACTGGTGCTGGCCCGGACCGACGCCGACGAGGTCGGCCGCTACCTGGATGCCTTCGACCGGTTGTCGAGCGCGAAACACAGTTCATCGCCCGCCGAATTCGAAGTGACCATCGACCGTATCCTTGCCGGGTCGGCCGGCAAATAGCGCACGACTCGGCGGACGTCCCCGGTTCGGCTCGCCACCGAAGTGCGTAGTTTCACAAGCGAAACCGTGTTCCATACACAAAGAGGGTAACATCGGGTAACTCGAAGCACGTCCATCGGCCGGACGATCTCCTGGCCGATCATGGGTCGGGAGGGCCTGATGACTGGACGGATTGTCGCACCCGTAATTGCCGTCGACGCCCAGGGGGTCGGGTGGCATCGAAGTTCTCGATGCAGCCCGACTGGCAACCCGCAGTGCGTGGAAGTAGCCCTGACCAGAAGGGTTGTTCGCGTCCGCGACTCCAAGTCACTCCAAGCGGGCGAGCTGCGCATCAGCCGTTCGGGTTGGTCGCTGTTCGTCGGCCACTTGGGCGCAGCGGTTTCCAGGAGCCGTCCGGCAGCCTGATTCCCGAAGCTTTGCGCGAGCTTCCGGATCGGTTGTCGCCACACCACAATGCACATGCCAATGCACATGTAGCAAAGCAGCGTCGCCGAATCGACCCAAATCTGTCACCTTTGTGTCCAGCCAGAAGAAAGCCCTGCGTGCCGCGGAGATTGGTGCGCGAGCCAATTCACGCCAATCGCGGGACAGTGCTGACACTCGGCAGCGCTGATCAGCCGTCGCTCGGCGACGAAGAGGAGCGCCGGAGCGCGATGGCCGCCGATCGCTGTCCCTGAAGTTCGGCAAGGTGCGTTACTCGCCAACCACCGGGAGACCGCATCCGACATCTTCCGCGGGTTCTCTGTGGCCTCTACCTGGACGGAACTCCTGACGCTTACAGGCTCGCCGAGAAGGACAGCGACTCCGTCGTCGTCTGCGGTGGCCGTGGCGATGACGATCCGCAACCCGGTTGGGCCGAGCTGGCAGCCCTCGGAGTCGTCGTTGCTGCCCTTCACCTCGCTCCTCACGTCAAGTCCTTCTGGGACAACACAGTGAAACCCGCCGGGAAGAGAATGCGCACCAGGTCGACGAAGCAGGACCACGGGCCGACCGAGTCCGCCGGCTCCTGACGCTCCGCTGCGACCGACAGGCACTCGGCGACTGAACTACAAGAAGACTCAGGGCAAGGCCGACGTCAACCACAGTCTCCCGACGTCGGTCCGGGTAGGCGAGGACGAGCTCGTGGAACCATCTGCCGGTTCTACGCCGACCGCCAATTCAGCACCGAACGGCGAGCGACCATCGAACGGGACTTGGGCGGCGTCGACGACACCGCCGGCCAGGAGAGGGAGGCCGAGAAGATACGCCAGCGGAAGCTTCTGACCACCGTGGCGCGTCAGCAGCACTCGATCATGAAGCAGGCCCGCGAGGCGGACCCCGACGACCCATTGACGGTCCATCGGGCCGAGGGCAGCCGACCTCGGCCGGATCGAGGCGCTTCCCTACCTCGTGGTGAACCTGGCGGAGGTGCCACGACAGCTGCTGCACGAGCTGCTCGAGGTCACCCGGCTCCGCATCGCCGTCCAGCGGCGACGAGGTGACGATCACAGCCAGACTGCCGATGGATCATCTCTCGAAGGCAGCACAAGCCACAGAGGATCTTCGGCGCAGGAGACCAAAAGCCCGCCTGACTGGAGTCAGACGGGCTTGGTTACTGCTGGTACCCCCGATGGGATTCGAACCCACGCTACCGGCGTGAGAGGCCGGCGTCCTAGGCCGCTAGACGACGGGGGCTTAGGAACTTCCCTGGTTTCCCAGGGGCTTTTCTGTTTTTCTTGCTGGAGAGAACCTACCAGAAGCGATTTCCCGCTTCGCAGGGGGGCCACTCTCCGCAGCTGGGGTACCAGGACTCGAACCTAGACTAACTGGACCAGAACCAGTCGTGCTGCCAATTACACCATACCCCAGTGAGGTACTGCTCCGGCTTGGCCGGTTCAGCACCGCACGAGGAGAAATACTAGAGCACGCCGTTCCGGACCGTGAACGCGGGGGTGCCACTGCCGCGCTGGGCCGGGACGCCGATCGTGGCGTACTCCGAAACCAGCAGCTCAGGCAGCTCCGCGAGACCCGCCACCGTGTGGACGCCCTCCGGCGCCCGCTCGCCGATGCGGTCGCGGTCGAGCCAGACCGCGCCCAGGCCCGCGTCGCGGGCGCCGATCGCGTCGGTGTCCAGTTTGTCGCCGACGTGGACCGCCTGGGCGGGCGCGCAGCCCAGGCCGAGGCACACCGTGTGGAACATCACCGGGTCGGGCTTGGCCACGCCGAGCTCGCCGGCGATGGCGACGTGGTCGAAGAACGGCGCCAGGCCCAGGTCGGCGATCTTCTTCCGCTGATGGCCGCCTGAGGCGTTCGTCACCGCGGCCAGCATCAGGCCCGCCGCGCGCAGCCACTCCAGGCAGTCGAGGACGTCGTCGAACAGCTGCCACGAGTGGTCGAGCAGTTCTCTTCGACGGCGTTCGAAGGAGCTCACCTGCTCGGCGTCGGCGAGGATGCCGATTTCGGCGAGGAAGCAGTCGGTGCGCCGCTGGTGCATCGTCGCGTAGTCGAGTTCGCCCGCCACGACGAGGGCGACGTGCTCTTCGGTGATCAGGTCCCACAGCGGCCACAGGTCACCCCGGCCGGTGAGGATGTGGAGGCTCCGGCGGATCGCGGCGGTGCAGTCGATGAGCGTGTCGTCGATGTCCAGGCACACCAGCCGGAGCTCGGGCGGAGTCCAGGGCTCGGGCACCGCCGCGGCGGGCGAGGCGGTTCGCGACGGGGTCCGGGGTGCCAGGGCGAAATCCACCCAGTGAGGCTAGGGCAACCGCCGCGTTCGCGACGCTGCCAAAGAGGTGATTGCGGCTCCCCTGTTCCGGCGCACCCGCTCTACTCCCAGTTGGCGAACCGTCCCCGTTCGGTTACCCGGCGGCCCGCGCCGACGGCGACGGCACCCGGGGAACGGAAATCGATTCCCGAGCCGAAACCCTTGTGCCGCTTGGGAATCCGCACCGTCCACAAGGGCACCTCCGCTTCCCGCAGCCGAAGCGGGGCACGACCGGAACACCGTCGACCAACTGTCGCGTTTGGACGGTTTCCGGCAACCGCGGCGCGGGCGCACGGCCGTCGCCCGATCAGCGTATCTCCGGTCACACCCCTTGACGCCGGTGCCG
The DNA here is from genome assembly GCF_040610315.1 of Amycolatopsis sp. NPDC004169. Taxonomy (NCBI): domain Bacteria; kingdom Bacillati; phylum Actinomycetota; class Actinomycetes; order Pseudonocardiales; family Pseudonocardiaceae; genus Amycolatopsis; species Amycolatopsis sp. NPDC004169. Next base: position 191,598 of record NZ_JBEXMD010000016.1, on the reverse strand, counting down.
GGCGGGTGCATCCTCGACTTATTCAACAAGCGATGAATAAGGGAGATGGTCGAGATGACCGAGCGCACGACCTGCGTCGTCATCGGTGGCGGGCCGGCCGGGATGGTCACGGGGTTGCTGCTGGCCCGGGCCGGCGTCGAGGTGACGGTGCTGGAGAAGCACGCCGACTTCCTGCGGGACTTCCGCGGGGACACGGTCCACCCGTCGACGCTGACGCTGCTCGACGAACTGGGGCTCGGCGAGAAGTTCCACGCGCTGCCGCACAGCGAGCTGCGCTCGGCCGGCTTCCCCCAGGAGAACGGCGACCTGATGAAGCTCGCCGACTTCACCCGGCTGAAGGTCGCGCACCCGTACATCGCGATGGTCCCGCAGTGGGACTTCCTCGACCTGCTCGCCGAAAGCGCGCGCAAGGAGCCGACGTTCGTCCAGCGGATGGAGACCGAGTGCACCGGCCTGGTCCGCGAACACGGCCGCGTCGACGGCATCACCTACCGCACGAGCGCCGGTGAGACCGGCGAAATCCGCGCCGACCTGGTGATCGCCGCCGACGGCCGCTGGTCGCTGGCCCGCCGCGAGGCCGGCTTGGTGCCGCGGGAGTACGACTGCCCGTTCGACGTCTGGTGGTTCCGGCTCTCGCGCGGCGAAGCCGAGGAAGGCGGCATGCTGCTGCCCAAGATGCGCGACCGCCGCTTCGCGGTGCCGCTCCCCCGGCCGGACTTCTACCAGGTCGCCTACCTGGCGCCGAAGGGCGAGGACCTGCGCGCCGAGGGCATCGAAGCGTTCCGCGAGAACGTGACGCAGATCTGCCCCGAGTTCGCCGACCGGGTGCACGAGCTGGCGACGATGGACGACGTCAAGTTCCTCGACGTGCGGCTCAACCTGCTGCGCAGGTGGCACGTCGACGGGCTGCTGTGCCTCGGCGACGCGGCGCACGCGATGTCGCCGATCGGCGGCGTCGGCATCAACCTGGCGGTGCAGGACGCGGTCGCGGCGGCGACGCTGCTGGCCGAGCCGCTGCGGCGGGGCCGTCCGACGGAGGCCGAGCTGGCGAAGGTGCGTGCGCGGCGCCTGGCGCCGACGCTGCTGGTGCAGGGGCTGCAGCGCCTGATGCACCGGACCGTGGTGCGCGGGGTGATGAACGGCAAGCGCAACGGCCCGCCGGAGCCGATGATCAAGGCGTTCGCGCGGTTCCCGGGACTGTCGTACGTCCCGGCCCGGCTCCTCGGCCTCGGGCTGCGGCCGGAGCACGCTCCGGCGTTCGCCCGGCGGCCGATGGAGCCGGCGAGCCGGGCTTAGACGTTCTCGACCGGGTTGGTCAGGGTGCCGATGCCTTCGATGGTGATCGAGACGCTCTGGCCACCCTCGATCGGGCCGACGCCCTCGGGGGTGCCGGTGAGGATGACGTCGCCGGGCAGCAGCGTCATGACGCCGGAGACGAACTCGACCAGCTCGGGGATCTTGTGGACGAGGTCCGAAGTACGGCCGTCCTGCTTGAGCTCGCCGTCGACCTCGCTCCGCAGCGCCAGGTCGGCGGCGTCGATCGACGTCTCGATCCACGGGCCGATCGGGCAGAAGGTGTCGAAGCCCTTGGCGCGGCCCCACTGGCCGTCGGACTTCTGCAGGTCGCGGGCGCTGACGTCGTTGGCGACCGTGTAGCCGAGGATGACGCTCGCGGCGCGGGCGGCCGGCACGTTCTTCACCGGCTGGCCGATGACGATGGCCAGCTCGCCTTCGAAGTCGACGCGGCCGATGCCGGACGGGCGGCGGATGGCCGCGTTGGGCCCGATGACCGTGGTCGACGGCTTGAGGAACAGCATCGGGTCGCTGGGCACCTCGTTGCCGAACTCGGCCGCGTGCTTGGCGTAGTTGCGGCCGACCGCGATCACCTTCGAGGGCAGGATCGGCGCGAGCAGCCGGACGTCGGCCAGCGGCCAGCGCTTGCCGGTGAAGTTCGGCTGGCCGAAGGGGTGTTCGGCGATTTCGAGGACCTGGGCGTCGTCGCCGTCGCCTTCGATCGAGGCGAACGCGACACCACCGGGATGAGCAATACGGGCTAGGCGCACGTCGTCATTCTACGTGCGCCCAGCCCGTGACCTAGGCCACGGTGGTGCTCTTGTGCACGAGCGCGTCGCACAGGGCCAGCCAGCTGGCCTCGACGATGTTGCCGTGCACCCCGACCGTGGTCCACTCGCGTTCGCCGTCGGTGCTCTCGACCAGCACGCGCGTCACCGCGTCGGTGCCGGGGTGGCCCTGCAGGATGCGCACCTTGTAGTCGGACAGCTCCACACTGTCCAACCAGGACAGGTGCGGGGAGAGCGCCTTCCGCAGGGCGGCGTCGAGGGCGTGCACGGGCCCGATGCCCTCGGCGGTGGCGATCACGCGCTCGCCGCCGACGTGCACCTTGACCGTGGCCTCGGCCATCACCTCGCCGCCCGCGCGGTGGTCGAGCACCACCCGGTAGGACTCCAGCGCGAACGGCGCTTCGGCGGGGACGCCGGTTTCCTGACGCAGCAGGAGTTCCAGGGAGGCGTCGGCGGCCTCGAACGACCAGCCCTCCGCCTCCAGGCGCTTGACCTTTGTGATGGCGCTCGTCAGCGCCTCGGGCCGGCCGGCAAGGTCGACCCCGAGCTCACGTCCCTTGAGCTCGAGGCTGGCCCTGCCGGCCATCTCGGTGACCAGTACCCGCATGTCGTTGCCGACGGAAGACGGATCGATGTGGTTGTACAGCAACGGATCCACCTTGATCGCGCTCGCGTGCAGTCCCGCCTTGTGGGCGAAGGCCGACGCCCCTACGTAGGCCTGGTGGGTGTAGGGGGCGATGTTCGCGATTTCGGCAAGGGCATGGGAGACCCGGGTGAGCTCGGCGGCGCCTCCGGTCGGGAGGACGTCGAGGCCGAGCTTGGTCACCAGGTTTCCCGTCACGGCGAACAGGTCGGCGTTGCCGGCCCGCTCCCCGTAACCGTTGGCGGTGCACTGGACGTGCGTCGCGCCGGCCTGCACCGCGGCGACGGAGTTCGCCACGGCGCAGGAAGTGTCGTCCTGACAGTGGATCCCGAGCCGGAATCCGGTCTTTTCCTTGATGGTGCGGACGGTTTCGGCCAGGCCGAGCGGCAGCTGCCCGCCGTTGGTGTCGCAGAGCACGAGGACGTCGGCCCCCGCGTGCGCGGCGGCGTCGAGCACCCGGAGCGAGGTTTCGGGCGAAAACGCGTAGCCGTCGAAGAAGTGTTCGGCGTCGAGGAAGACCCGGCGGCCTTCCCCGGTGAGGAATGCGACGGTGTCCCTGACCATGGCGCAGGCCTCGTCGACGTCGACGCGGAGAGCGCGCTCGATGTGCCGCAGGTCGGACTTGGCGACGAGGGTGATGACCGGGGCTTCGCTGTCGAGCAGGGCCCGCACCTGCGGATCGGCTTCGGCGGTGGTGCCGGCCTTGCGGGTCGCGCCGAACGCGACGAGCGCGGCGTGCTTGAGCTTCAGCTCGCCCTTGGCGGCGCGGGCGAAGAACTCGGTGTCCTTGGGGAGCGCCCCGGGCCAGCCGCCTTCGACGAACCCGACGCCGAGCTCGTCCAGCAGCCGGGCGACCGCCAGCTTGTCCTGCACCGAGTAGGTGATGCCCTCCCGCTGCGCGCCGTCGCGCAAGGTCGTGTCGTAGAGGTGGAAGGCATCGCCCAGCGGCGTATCGGCGGGCTCCTGGCGGGTCACGGTCTTCTCCTAGCGTGTTCCTGGCGTTTCGAGGCAACAAAAAAACCTCCCGCAGGGTGCGAGAGGTTGCGCGCCGGGGGCTCTTGTGGAGCTATCGTCCGGCGCGCTCGTCGATAATGATCGCGAAGCTGGTCACGGTTGCATCATGCCACACGTTTCGCGGACGAGTCCAGGAACTGGGCCAGGCTTCCACCATCCGGGAACACCCCGTGGACGAAAAAGCCCCGCACCCGGCGAGGGTGCGGGGCTTTTCCCGGGAAAACTCAGCCGGCCGTCCGCACGTTGGAAGACACGAGCGCCGCCAGCCGGTCGCCGATCGCCTGCGTGGCCCCCGGCGAGGACTGGTCGCGGGTGGCCAGGTCGAACGCCACCGACGCCTCGATCCGCCGCGCGGCCTCCTTCTGCCCCAGGTGGTCCAGCAGCAGCGCCACCGACAGCACCGCGGCCGTCGGGTCGGCCAGCCCCTGGCCCGCGATGTCCGGCGCCGAGCCGTGCACCGGCTCGAACATGCTCGGGTTGCGGCGGGTCATGTCCAGGTTGCCGCTGGCCGCCAGCCCGATGCCGCCGGTGACCGCGGCCGCGAGGTCGGTGATGATGTCGCCGAACAGGTTGTCGGTGACGATCACGTCGAACCGCGACGGGTCCGTGACCAGGTGGATGGTCGCCGCGTCCACATGGGAGTACGCGACCGTCACCTCCGGGTGCTCCAGCGAGACCTCTTCGACGATCCGCGACCACAGCGAACCCGCGAACGAGAGCACGTTGGTCTTGTGCACCAGCGTCAGGTGCTTGCGCGGGCGGGCCTCGGCGCGGTTGAACGCGTCCGCGACCACGCGCCGGACACCGAACGCGGTGTTGACGCTGACCTCGGTCGCGATCTCGTGCTCGGTGTCCTTGCGGATCAGGCCGCCGGTACCCGCGTACGGGCCTTCGGTGCCTTCGCGCACGACGACCATGTCGACGTCGCCCGCGTCGGCCAGCGGGCCTCGCACGCCCGGGTAGAGCCGCGCCGGGCGCAGGTTGACGTGGTGGTCCATCTCGAACCGCAGGCGCAGCAGCAGGCCGCGCTCGAGGATGCCGCTCGGCACCGTCGGGTCGCCGACCGCGCCCAGCAGGATCGCGTCGTGCTGGCGGAGCTCGCCGAGGACCGACTCCGGGAGCAGCTCGCCGGTCGAGTGCCATCGGGCGGCGCCGAGGTCGTAGTTCGTGATCTCCGCCGTCGGTACTACCTCGCCGAGCACCTTCAGCGCCTCGGAGACCACCTCGGGCCCGATCCCGTCTCCTGGGATCACCGCGAGCCGCATCCACACACCTCCGTCGACCGGACCACCGGCCGCACCGATGGTCCATCGCAACAAAACGCCAGCAGCCGGAAGGTTACCGGCCGTAGACAAACCGCCGTAGCCGCACCACCCTTATGCCGCATCCTCCCACGGGGTGAGACACCCAATCGGGTGAATGCGAGCGGGGCGCCCCCGGCGGAAAACCGCCGGAGACGCCCCTGGTGCTGCACAAATCGATCTTGCGCCCGCCTAGCGGCGACCAGCCCCGATCGGCTGACGCTCGTTCCCCGGCCGGGCGCCCTGCGCCGCGTCCACCTTGACCACGTTCGCCCGGTTGCCCGCGGCGTTGTGGTGCTCGATGGCCAGCAGCCCGAGGGCGCTGTCGGCCGCGGCCGACGCCGCGTTGCGGGTCACGACCAGCGCCGTGCCCGGCTTCGCGACGTAGCCCAGCGCGGCGTCGCCGCCGCCCTGCACCGCGTAGCCCGGCGCGAGCGCGTCGAACGAAAGCGGCGTGCCGACGTAGTCGATCAGCCCGTTCGTGGTGCCCGGCGCGACGTAGAAACCGCTGACGCCCACCGTGTAGGAGATGCGGTGGCTGTCGGCGCTCGCGTCGATGCCCAGCGCGGCCAGCGAAACCGGCAGCGTGATCACGTTCGTGTCGAACACGTTGGTGTCGACGTCGCCGAGCTGGCCGTTGACCGCCTGGACGTCGACGGTCGGGAAGCCCGGGGTCAGCGCGACCGTGGTGGCCAGCAGGACGTCGGTGGACGTCGCCTTGGTCACGTAGGTCTCGAAGTCCGGCTGCCCGTCCCCGGTCGTGTCGATGTCGACGAACGGCGAGGTGTTGCTGCCGATGTTCGCCCAGTCACCCCAGGTGGACAGGCCGAACGCGAGGATCGCGTTCTCCGGTTCGCCCTGGGCCTTCGCCAGCGGCGCGGTCGACGCCGCACCGATGTAGCGGAGGTCGCCGCCCTTGGCCGTCTTGTTCAGCGTGCAGTCGGTGACCACGTTCGCGTCGCACTCGGGCAGCTGCGGGGACTCCGCCTGCAGCTCGAACACGCTGATCAGGGAGCGGTACCGCTGCGCGCCGGCACCCTGGTCGACGCCCTTGCCGGTCAGGTTGAGCACGGCCTGGGTGGCGTCCGGCGCGAACTTCACCGACGGCGGCGTCGAAATCGTCGACACCGGCTTCGGCGCGGAGTAGACCGAGACCCGCAGCGGCACCTTGGCCCCGCTGACCGGCGTGAAGGCGACGCGCCCGGAGGCGTCCGCGACGAACTGGCGGGCCAGGCCGGCCTGGGTGGCCGACATGGTCGGGTCCATCACCTTGCGCAGCGCCTTGGGGTCGGTGATCTTCAGCGTCACCTTCACCTTGGCCGTGCCGCGCGCGGTCAGCTTCACCGACTGCTTGTCCACTGTGTACTCGACACCCGGCAGGGCGTTGACCGCCTGGTAGGCGACGGTGTACTCGGCGGGCGTGACACCCTTGTTCACCAGCTTGATCGTCTTCGACAGCGTCACCGGGCCGGAGGCCTCGACCGTGCCGAAGCTGACGCTGACCGCGCCCGGGTCGTCGACGACGTAGGCGAGCACCTGGTTGTCCAGCGCCGCCTTGGCGTCGATCCGGCCGCTGCCGACGCGCTGCGGCGCGTAGGTGTGGCCCGCGCCGTCGGAGACGTCGTGGCCGGCGGTGTCGATGACCGACGCCTTGACCTCCTCGACCGACCAGTCGGGGTGCGACTGGCGGACCAGGGCGGTGATGCCCGCGGTGTGCGGGGCGGCCATCGACGTGCCGCTCAGCACGGTGCGGCCGTTGCCGCTGCCGCGGAAGGCCGAGGTGATCGTGTCACCGGGGGCGGCGACGTCCGGCTTGACGGCCGGGCCGCGGGTGCCGCGCGAGGTGAACGAGCTCGGGGTGTCCACGATCGTCTTGTCGTAGGTCTGGATCGAGGCGCGGCCGGTGCCGTAGAGCCGGACCTGCAGCGTGCCCGCGGTCAGCGCCGGGCGCACCGTCTTCGTGGCCGAGCCGGTGAACTGGAACACCGGGATCCCGGCGTTGCCCGCGATGCCGGCGGTGAAGTGCTCCAAAGTGGACGACAGCAGCGCGCCCTTGGCCCCGGCGGCCTGCGCGTTGTTGGAACGGCCCGCCGAACCGCAGGCGCGGGTCGCGTCGTTGTCGTCCCACTCGAGGAAGACGAACTTGCCGGCGGCCTTCGCCTTGTCCTCGGCCGAGTACGGGGCGCAGCCTGCCGCGTTCGCCGCCGACAGGGCCACCACCGGCGCGGTCAGGTCCAGGGTGTCGTAGCCGGTGTAGTTCTGGCTGTACTGGCCGGTCTTCTGGCCCGCGGCCGTCGAAGGCGCTTTGACCTCGGCGGCGTCGCGCAGGATGCCCGCGTCGCGCGTGCTGGCGACGGTGAGCGCCTCGGGGGTGTTGCCCGGGGAGCCGGCGATGTCGTTGATGTCGCCGCCGTTGCCCGCGGAGATCACCGGGAGGACGTTGTTCGCGGCGAGCTTGCGCACGAACAGCGAGTCCGGGTCGTCCGGGGCGCCGAAGTCGGAGCCGAGGGAGAGGTTGACGATGTCGAGGTGGTCGGTGAAGTCGCCGTCGCCGTCCGGGTCGAGCGCCCAGTCCAGGGCCTGCGAGGTGACGTTCGTCGAGCCCGTGCAGCCGAACACCTTGATCGCGTAGAGCAGCGACTTCGGCGCGGTGCCCGGGCCGATCTGCATCGCGTCGACCTTCTTGGCATCCAGCTTCTTGTAGTCGCCCTTGAAGGTCTTGCCGTCCGCGGTGACGCCGAAGCCGCCGATGGTGCCGGCGACGTGCGTGCCGTGTTCACCGCAGGCGAGCGGGTTCGGGTCCGGCTTGGGGGTGGTCTTGCCGGCCGTGGCGGCGTCGTAGTCGTCGCCGACGAGGTCGGTGCCGCCGACGACCTTGGCGCTCGGGAAGAGCGGGGTCGGCTTGGTGGCATCGACGCTCTTGTAGGCGGCCTGCGTGCCGGGGCCGCCGAAGTCGGCGTGGGTGTAGTCGATGCCGTCGTCGATGACGCCGACGCGGACGTTGTCCCCGAACTTGCCGGTCTGCTGCCAGGCGGCGAGGGTGTTGGTCAGCTGCTCGGCGCTGGCGTTGGTGCGCGTCTTCGGCACGACCGTCCGCACCGCGACGACGTCGGCCCGCTTCGCGACCTCACGCAGCTTCGCGGCGTCGGCGGTGACGACCACACCGGGAACGGCGTTGGCGGTCTGGGTGACGACCTGCGGCTTGGCGTCGGCCGCGCGCAGCTGCCCGACAACCGCGTCGACGGCGGCGGCGGTGTCGGCCTTCGCGGCCTTGGCGGCCCGCTTGGCCTGCTCCTTGCCCTGCGGCTCCGCGGCGGTGAACGCGTCGACGGCCGGCTTCTTCGCCAGCTCGACGAACGCGGTGACCCGGCCCTGCGCGGCCCCCAGACGCGGCGAAAGCTTGCCCTGCAGCTTCGCGTCGTCGATCTTGGCCGGTGCGACGCCGTCGGCGAGCGGCGCATCGGCTGCGCTCGCGACCGGCGCCCCGAGCGCGGCCGCCAGAACGACGGCGAAGGCCGCCGTCGTGGCGCGCGCGGGGAGGCGGGATCTGCTCATGAGTCGGCCCCTTACCCGAGGTCTGGACCCGAACCTGCCTGCCGCTCCTGACACCCCCGACGGTGAAGCGCGGCACAGCGCCGTGCCCTCGACGACGCGTGGTTCAACCTCGCGGGGAGAACTTAATGCCCCAAAACACCTACTTACGTAGGCAAAGGACTCCGTTACGTGAATGTGATTGCGCACGAAGGCCCCCTGCCGGGTGACAGGGGGCCTTCTAAAGTGTTACGTCAGTTGAAATCCACCGCACGGATCGTGTGCGCGCCGACCGCAGCCCCGATCGGCTCCAGCAGGTGCGCGTCGATGTGGCGGTCCACGCGCAGCAGCATCACCGCGTCCGAACCGTCCGTGGTCTGGCTGATCTGGGCGGCCTCGATGTTGATGCCCGCCTCGCCGAGCAGCGTGCCGACGCGGCCCATCACGCCCGGGCGGTCCGGGTACTCGACCAGCAGCACCGTGCCCTCCGCGCGCAGGTCGAAGCCGCGGCCGTTGACCTCGACCAGCTTCTCGACCTCGTCCAGGCCGGTCACCGACCCCGACACGGTCAGCACCGCGCCGTCCGCGTGCACCGCGCGCACCGTCACCAGGCTGCGGAACTTCGGGCTCTCCGGCTCGGTCTCCAGCTCGACCTGCACGCCCAGCTTCTCCGCCAGCTGCGGCGCGTTGACGAACGTGACCTGGTCCTCGACCACGCCGGTGAACACCCCGCGCAGCGCGGCCAGCTGCAGCACGCTGGTGTCCTCGTTCGAGATCTCGCCCTTGACCTGCACGGTGACCGACGTCGGCGACGTCGGGTTCAGCGCCGTGAGCAGCTGGCCGAGCTTCTGGACCAGCGACAGGTACGGGCGGACGTGCTCGCCGACCGCGCCGCCGCCGGTGACGTTCACCGCGTCCGGCACGAAGTCGCCGCGCAGGGCCAGCAGCACCGACTTCGCGACGTCGGTGCCCGCGCGGTCCTGCGCCTCGGCCGTCGAAGCACCCAGGTGCGGCGTCACGACGACGTTCTCCAGCTCGAACAGCGGGCTCGAGGTGGTCGGCTCCGACTCGAACACGTCGATGCCGGCACCGCCGACGTGGCCCGAGCGCAGCGCGTCGGCCAGGTCCTGCTCGACGATCAGCCCGCCGCGGGCGGCGTTGACGATGATGACGCCCGGCTTGGTCTTCTTCAGCGCCTCGGCGTCGATGAGGCCCTTGGTCTCCGGCGTCTTCGGCAGGTGGATGGAGATCGCGTCGGCGCGGGTCAGCAGCTCGTCGAGGGTGACGAGCTCGATGCCGAGCTGCGCGGCGCGGGCGGCCGAGACGTAGGGGTCGTAGGCGATGAGCTTCGTGTCGAACGCGGCCAGGCGCTGCGAGAACAGCTGCCCGATCTTGCCGAGGCCGACCACGCCGATGGTCTTGCCCTGCAGCTCGACGCCGGAGAACGAGCTGCGCTTCCACTCGCCGCCGCGGAGGCTCTGGTCGGCGGCCGGGACGCGGCGCGCGACCGACAGCAGCAGGGCGACGGCGTGCTCGGCGGCGGAGACGATGTTCGACGTCGGCGCGTTGACGACCAGGACGCCGCGCTCGGTCGCGGCGGGCACCTCGACGTTGTCCAGGCCGACACCCGCGCGGGCGACGACCTTGAGCTGCGTGGTGGCCGCGAAGACCTCGGCGTTCACCTGGGTGGCGGAGCGGACCAGGAGCGCGTCGGCGCTCCTCACCGCCTCGAGCAGCGCGGACCGGTCCGTGCCGTCGACGTGCCGGACCTCCACCTCGTCACCGAAGACGCTCAGCACGGAGGGGGCGAGCTTCTCCGCGATGAGAACGACGGGTTTATCGGGCTTGCTCACGATGCGGCTCCCACTATCTGGTCACTTCCAGGACGCTCTGTGTCGACAAACGGTCAAAGCACGTCGTTGTGCCCCGGTCGAGCGGAGTTTAACGCGCTGGCCGGGCCCGTGGCGTCGTCTGGTGTTAACTCGCCCGCAATCCCTCGAAAACAAGAGCCAGCAGCCGCTGCATGCCCCCTTCGCCGGGCAGGTGACCCCCTGCCCAGGATGCCGCGTGCAGCAACAAAAGCAGCTCGTGCGCCGTGACGTCCTCGCGCAGCTCCCCCGCGCGCTTCGCGCGTTCCACCAGCTGGGAACCGAGCTCGCGCATCGCGTGGCACGACTCGTACAACCGGGATGTTTCGTCGTTCAGGGCGTCGGCGGTGAGCTCGACCAGGCCGCGGAAGGTGCCGGTGGCGTCGCCGAGCCCGGTCAGCCAGGTGTGCAGGGCGTTCAGCGGCTCGGGGTGGGTGAGCAGCTCGCGGGCCCGCTCGGCGTGGGCGTCGAACCGGGCGCGCAGCAGCGTCTCGAGCAGCGCGTCCCGGGTCGGGAAGTGCCGGTACAGCGTGCCGATGCCGACGCCGGCGCGGCGCGCGATGTCTTCCAGGGACGCCTCGACGCCGTGTTCGGCGAAGGCGCGCTGTGCCTCCTCGAGGAGGCGCTCGTAGTTGCGGCGGGCGTCCGCGCGCATCGGTTTGACGTCGGTCATCGCGCTCCCGACCATACCCGCTGGCCAATCGGAGGCTGCCTCCGTATATTAACCGGAGGCAGCCTCAGCTTACTGGAGGGAACGAGGATGACCCTGATCGAAGACACCCGCGCCCGGCTCGGCGCGATCGGCGCCTGGTTGCCGAGCGCACCGCTGCAACCACCGCCGGACGTCGAACGCGCAGGGACGCGGCGGCTCGCCGAGGCCGGCTACCGCTCGGTCTGGAGCGGCGAAGGCCCCGGCACCCGGGAGGTGTTCGCCCACTTCGGCGACCTCCTGGCCACGGTGCCGGACGTCGTGCTCGGCACCGGCATCGCGAACACCTGGCTGCGGGCCGGGACGACCGCGTACAAGGGCGGGGCGACGCTGGCCCGGCTTCACCCCGGCCGGTTCGTGCTCGGCGTCGGCGTCGGGCACGCGTTCCAGGCGACGAAACTCGGCGAGGACTACCGGCCGATCGACCGGATGCGCGCCTATCTGTCCGAAATGGACGAAGCCGCGGCCGAAACCCCCGCACCTGTGGCGTTCCCGCGGGTGCTGGCCGCCGTCGGGCCGAAGATGCTGGAACTCGCCCGCGACCACGCCGACGGTGCGCACCCGTTCGCCCAGCCGGTCTCGCACACGCCGTACGCCCGCGAAATCCTCGGGCCGGACAAGCTGCTGATCCCGCAGCAGACCGTCCTGCTCGGCACCCGCGAAGACGCCCGCGAGAGCGTCCGGCGCCGGGTGGCGCAGTCGCGGGAGTACTCCGTCACCGTCTACCTCGCGGGCTGGAAACGGCTCGGCTACACCGAGGCCGACATCGCCGGGCCGAGCGACGCGTTCGTCGACGACCTCGTGCTCTGGGGCGACGCGGCCACGATCGGCAAGCGCGTCGCCGAAGTGCTCGACGCGGGCGCCGACCACGTGCTGCTCACGCCGTCCGCGCCGGCGTTCGAGGCCACCTTGGACGCACTGGTCGAGCTGGCCCCGGCGGTGACGGGATGAGCGTCGGGATCTGGCGGTTCTTCGACGGCGCCCCGATCGGCGAGCTGCGCGAAACGGCCGCCGAAGTGGAGGAACTCGGCTTCGACGCCGTCTGGTTCGGCGAGTTCGCCGGCCGGGAGGCGTTCACGCAGGCGGCACTGCTGCTGGCGGCGACGTCGAAACTCACCGTCGCCACCGGGGTTGCGCGGTTCGACCAGCGCTCCCCGCTCGCCGCCGAAGGCGCCATCCGCGCCCTCGGCGAGGCCTACCCGGGGCGGTTCGTCGCCGGCCTGGGCGGGCACCGGCCGGGCGCGCGGCCGCTGACGGCGTTGCGCGAATTCCTCGACGGGATGGACGCGGCCGAGCTGTCCGGCCTCCCCCAGCCGTCGCCCCGGCCGCGCCGGGTGCTCGCGGCACTGGGCCCGAAGCTGCTGGACCTGGCGGCCGAACGCGCCGACGGCGCCCACCCGTATTTCGTCCCGCCGGAGCACACCGCGATGGCGCGCGAACGGCTCGGGCCGGGCAAGTACCTCGCCGTCGAGCAGGCGGTCGTCCTGGACGCGGCCCCGGACGTCGCCCGCGAACACGTCGGCATGTACGTCCGGCTGGCCCGGCACCACCAGGAGAACCTGCGCCGGCTCGGGTTCACCGACGACGACCTGGCCGACGGCGGCAGCGACCGCCTGGTCGACGCCATCGTCGCGACCGGCGAACAGGCGATCGCGGACCGGGTCCGTGCCCACCTCGACGCGGGCGCCGACCACGTCTGCGTCCAGGTGCTGGCCCGCACGGAGAAGTCCTACCGCAGGCTGGCCGACGTCCTGACCTGACCGCGGTACGCTGGCGGGGCGCGGCGGGGGCCGCGTCCCGTCCGCGGAAAGGGCCGAGCCCACCCCGCTTCACCGCACCACCAGCTCCGCACCTTCTTTCCTGCCCGGTGCCGGCGGACCACGGGCGAAGAGGAAAGGAGGCACGACGGTGCCCGGTGGACTCAACCTCGAACAGCTCCGCAAGCGCGCGAAGGACCTCGCGCGGGCCGAAGGCGTGAAGCTGTCGGAAGCCCAGTTCCGGATCGCGCGGGAGCACGGTTTCCCGAGCTGGCCGAAACTGCAGGCGTACCTCAGGCGCGTCACCGAGCACGGGGAGACCCTGCAGCACCCGTACCACGAGGACGTCGGGTACTACGCCGGACGCGCGCTCGGGCTGCTCGCCTCGGCCGAGGACGACACGCCTGGAGCGACGGAACCGTTCGAGCGGTGGCACCAGCCGCGCACCCGGGACGGCGCCCGCGTGGTCGTCGCCCGGGAGCACGGTTTCGGTTCCTGGAAGGCACTCCGTGACCACGTAAAGTCCCTTGTGGACAGTGGCGAGCCCTTCGCCCGCGCGTACCGGGCGATCGAGGCCCGCGATCCCGGACGGCTCGAGACGCTGCTCGACGAGTTCCCCGGGCTCGTCGACGCCCGCGGCACCAACGGCAACGACCTGCTCGGCATGGCGGGCGCCACCCACGACGAGCGGCTCAGCCGGATCCTCCTCGACCACGGCGCCGACCCGGCCCGCGGCAACGTCCACGGCTGGACACCCCTGCACCAGGCCGCCTACAGCAACCTGCCGCACCTGCTCGACCTCCTGCTGGAGCGCGGTGCCCCCGTCGACGTATCGGCTCGCGGCGACGGCGGCACTCCCCTGGTCGTCGCGCTGTTCTGGGGTCACCGCGAAGCCGCGGAGAAACTGGCCGTCCACAGCCGGGCACCGGGCAACCTGCGCGTCGCGGCCGGGCTCGGCGATCTCGACGCCCTCGACGAACTCCTGACGTCGGGCCGCGGCGGCGAACACCGCGGCTTCTACCGCCCCCACAGCGGTTTCCCGCGCCGGCAGCCGACGGACGACCCGGCGGAGGTCATCAACGAAGCCCTCTCCTGGGCGGCCCGCAACAACCGCGTCGACGCGATGAGGACGCTCGTCGCGCGGGGCGCCGCCGTGGACGCCGACGTCTACCGCGGCACGGCACTGGCCTGGGCGGCGGCGTCGGGCAAGCCCGACGCCGTCCGGGCGCTGCTCGAGCTCGGCGCCGACGTGAACTTCCGCGGCACGTTCGGCGGCCCGAACCACGGCGAAGGCGTCACGGCCCTGCACCTGGCCGCGCAGTCCGGGCACCTCGACGTCATCCGCGCCCTGGTCGAAAACGGCGCGGACCCCGGCGCCCGCGACGCGATCTTCGACGGCACCCCGGAGAAGTGGGCGGAGGTGTGCGGGCAGCCGGCGGCACGGGACCTGCTCCGGTAGACAACCGGAGTCTGTAGTCCGTATCGTCGGAGACGGACTGCAGACTCCGTTTTGCCCACTGGGAGGACCCATGAACGCACCCCGCGACGTCTTCGCGGCGCTGTCCGACGGCATCGGCGAAGGCCGCTTCAGCGAGCTTTCCGCCCTGTACGCCGAGGGCACCGTCGTCGAACACCCGCAAGCGGTTCCGCGGCCGACACGCCTTCACGGCCGCGACGCCGTCCACGAACGGTTCACCGGCGTCCTCGCCGGGGCGCTGCGGCTCACGCGCAAGAACGTCGTCGTCCACGAGACGACCGACCCCGAGGTGATCGTCGCCGAATACGACTACGACGCCGAGTCGGTCGAGACCGGGCGGACGATCGAGGCGGCCAACATCCAGGTCCTGCGCATCCGCGACGGCCTGATCGTCCACTCCCGCGACTACCACGACTACCTGCGGCTCGCGGCCGTCCGCGACGGCGTCGACCAGCTGATCCGGGCCTACGAGCAGGCGCCGCCGCGCGAGTTGTCGCCGATTCGGCCACGGACGTCGAGCGACCCGGCCAGCCGGCGCGGGGTCTTCGAGCAGCTCGTCTACGGCGTGTCCGACAAACGCGGCGAAGAGCTGGCGGAGCTGTACGCCGAGGAGACCCACGTGACGCACCCGTTCCAGCCGGGCTCGGCCGTCGTCCGGACGCGCGACGAGCTGCGCGCGCACTTCAAGCAGGCCGCGACCATGGGTGTCGACTTCGAAGCGACCGACCTGGTCACCCACGAGGGCACCGACCCGGAGATCCTGATCGCCGAGTTCGCCTACCAAGGCAGCTACGGCGGGCGGCCGGTCCGCATCGCCAACATCTTCGCCATGCGCATCCGCGACGGCCTGGTCGTCGAATCCCGCGACTACGGCGACCACCTCGGCATCGCCGGCGAGCTCGGCCGGATCCCGGAGCTGGCGGCGGAGCTTTAGGCCTCGGCCAGGTCCTCGGGCAGGTCGAACTCGCCGTCGCGGACGCCCTTCACGAAGGCGTCCCACTCCCCCGGCGTGAAGACGAGGATCACGCCGTCCGGCTTCGCCGACTGCCGCATCGCTGTGTAGGTGACGCCGTCGGTGTGCTCGATGAAGGCGTACTCGACGCAGTCGTCGAGGGTCTCGCCCTCCGGCTCGGCCCGGATCCACTCGGCCTTCGTGAAGTCGAGGTGGTGCCGGATGTGCGCCTTGTCGTCGACCGGCTGCTCACTCATGTCGCCAGCGTAGCGAAACGGCCACCGAACGCACCGAAGGGGACGCCCGGCACCGGGCGTCCCCTTCGGCGTCTGGCCGGGAGAGATCAGGCGGTTTCGGTGATCGGCCGGTCCACCCACGACATCAGGCCGCGGAGCTTCTTGCCGGTCTCCTCGATCGGGTGCTGGTTGCCCTGCTCCTCGAGCTTGGTGAAGTTCGGCCGGCCGGCCTCGTCCTCGGCGACCCACTCACGCGCGAACGTGCCGTCCTGGATCTCGCCGAGGATCTTCTTCATCTCCTCCTTGACCGCCGGCGAGATGACGCGCGGGCCGCGGGTCAGGTCGCCGTACTCGGCGGTGTCGGAGATCGAGTAGCGCTGGCGCGCGATGCCGCCCTCGTACATGAGGTCGACGATCAGCTTGAGCTCGTGCAGCACCTCGAAGTAGGCGATCTCCGGGGCGTAGCCGGCCTCGGTGAGCACCTCGAACCCGGTCTGCACCAGCGCGGACGCGCCGCCGCAGAGCACGGCCTGCTCGCCGAAGAGGTCGGTCTCGGTCTCCTCGGTGAACGTCGTCTTGATGACGCCGGCGCGGGCACCACCGATGGCGGCCGCGTAGGAGAGCGCGAGCGCCTGGGCGTTGCCGGTGGCGTCCTGCTCCACGGCGATGAGCGCCGGGACGCCCTTGCCGTCGACGAACTGGCGGCGGACCAGGTGGCCCGGGCCCTTGGGGGCGACCATCGCGACGTCGACGTTCGACGGCGGCTTGATCAGGTCGTAGCGGATGTTGAAGCCGTGCCCGAAGAAGAGGGCGTCGCCGTCCTTGAGGTTCGGGGCGATGTCCTGCTCGTAGATGAAGCGCTGCTTGGTGTCCGGCGCCAGGATCATGATCAGGTCGGCCTCGGCCGACGCCTCGGCCGGGGTGAGCACGCGCAGGCCCTGCTCCTCGGCCTTCGCCCGCGACTTGGACCCCTCGGGCAGGCCGATGCGGACGTCGACGCCGGAGTCGCGCAGGCTCAGCGAGTGGGCGTGGCCCTGGCTGCCGTAGCCGATGACAGCGACCTTGCGCCCCTGGATGATCGAGAGGTCGGCGTCGTCGTCGTAGAAGATTTCCACTGCCATGGGGGTACTGCTTCCTTTCCTGACTTACTTGCTTCAGCGCGGTGATGTGGCGGTGATCGAACGGGCGCCGCGACCCACCGCGACCATGCCGGACTGCACGAGTTCGCGGATGCCATACGGCTCCAGCATCCGCAGCAACGCACCGATCTTGTCGGACGTCCCGGTGGCCTCGACGGTGAGTGCCTCCGGAGAGACGTCCACCACCTTGGCCCGGAAGAGCTGGACGGTTTCGAGGACCTGGCTGCGCACGGTGTTGTCGGCGCGCACCTTCACCAGCAGCAGTTCACGCTGCACGGCGGTCGACTGCTCCAGCTCGACGATCTTGATCACGTTGACCAGCTTGTTGAGCTGCTTCGTCACCTGTTCGAGCGGTAGCTCTTCCACGGCGACCACGATCGTCATGCGGGACACCTCGGGGTTTTCCGTGGGCCCGACGGCGAGGGACTCGATGTTGAACCCGCGGCGGGAGAACAGGCCCGAGACGCGCGCGAGCACACCCGGCTTGTTCTCGACCAGGACACTCAGCGTGTGGACGCTCATCTCTAGCGCTCACCCTCTCCGGCGGCTTCCGCGGCGGCCTCGGTCGTCTCGACCGAAACCTCGTCGTCGTCGAACAGCGGCCGGATGCCCCGGACCGCCATGATCTCGTCGTTGCCGGTGCCGGCCGCGACCATCGGCCACACCTGGGCATCCTTCCCCACGACGAAGTCGATCACGACGGGGCGGTCGTTGATTTCCATCGCGCGGCGGATGGTGGCGTCGACGTCTTCCTTCGTCTCGCACCGCAGGCCGGCGCAGCCCAGCGCCTCGGCCAGCAGCACGAAGTCCGGGATGCGGTGCTTGTGCGTGCCGAGGTCGGTGTTGGAGTACCGCTCCGAGTAGAAGAGGTTCTGCCACTGCCGGACCATGCCCAGGTTGCCGTTGTTGATGACGGCGACCTTGATCGGCGCGCCTTCGATGGCGCAGGTGGCCAGCTCCTGGTTGGTCATCTGGAAGCAGCCGTCGCCGTCGATCGCCCACACCTGCGTGTCCGGGACGCCGAACTGCGCGCCCATCGCGGCCGGCACCGCGTAGCCCATCGTGCCGAGGCCGCCGGAGTTGATCCAGGTGCGCGGGTTCTCGTACTTGACGAACTGCGCGGCCCACATCTGGTGCTGGCCGACACCGGCGGCGTAGACGGCGTCCGGGCCGACGATCTCGCCGATGCGCTCGATGACGTACTGCGGCGACAGCGAACCGTCGTCCGGCCACTCGTAGCCGGCCGGGTAGGTCTTGCGCCAGTCGTCGGCCTGGGTCCACCAGTCGGCCAGGTCCGGCTTGCCGCTGTGGTCGAACTCCGTCGTGACCGCGGTGATCAGCTCGCCGATGATCTCCTTGCAGTCGCCCACGATCGGCACGTCGGCCTTGCGGTTCTTGGAGATCTCGGCCGGGTCGATGTCGGCGTGCACGACCGCGGCGTCCGGCGCGAAGGAGGACAGCTGGCCGGTGACCCGGTCGTCGAACCGGGCGCCGAGCGCGATCAGCAGGTCGGCGCGCTGCATGGCGGCGACCGCGGCGACCGAGCCGTGCATGCCCGGCATGCCCAGGTGCTGCGGGTGCGAGTCGGGGAACGCGCCGCGCGCCATCAGCGTGGTGACGACCGGGATGTTGGTCAGCTCGGCGAGCTGCTTCAGCTGCTCGTGCGCCTCGGCCTTGATGACGCCGCCGCCGACGTAGAGCACCGGGCGCCGCGACTTCGCGATCAGCTTCGCGGCTTCGCGGACCTGCTTGCCGTGCGGGCGCAGCGTGGGGCGGTAGCCCGGCAGCCGCAGCTCCGTCGGCCAGGAGAACGAGGTCATCTCCTGCAGCACGTCCTTGGGGATGTCCACCAGGACCGGGCCGGGTCGGCCCGTCGCGGCCAGGTGGAACGCCTCGGCGATGGTCCGCGGGATGTCCGCGGGGTCGGTGACGAGGAAGTTGTGCTTGGTGATCGGCATCGTGATGCCGCAGATGTCGGCTTCCTGGAACGCGTCGGTGCCGATCAGCGCCCGGGACTGCTGGCCGGTGATGGCCACGACCGGGACCGAGTCCATGTTCGCGTCGGCGAGCGGGGTGACCAGGTTGGTCGCGCCCGGGCCCGAGGTGGCCATGCAGACGCCGACCTTGCCGGTGGCCTGCGCGTAGCCGGTGGCCGCGTGCCCGGCGCCCTGCTCGTGGCGGACCAGGACGTGGCGGACCTTCGTCGAGTCGAGCAGCGGGTCGTAGGCGGGCAGGATGGTGCCGCCCGGGATCCCGAAGACCACCTCGGCGCCGACGGCCTCGAGCGAGCGCACGAGGGACTGCGCGCCGGTGACGCGCACCGGCGTTCCCGCCGGTGGGGCCGGCTTCGGACGTGCTCCGGGCGTTCCGGGCGTCGGCCCGGGCTTCGCGTCGCTGCGCGACGTCGCACTGGTCATCGGATCTGCCTCGTGGGTCTCGGGTGTCACTCGTTCGGGTCGGTTCTGTGCGGTGGGGCCGGGAATTGCTTCCCTAGGGCAACAAAAAACCCTCGCCGACCGTAAGGTCGCACGAGGGTTCGCGCGTCGACGCAGCGGAAAGTCTTCCCTAAGCGTCGACGCGCTTGGGAAGTACGAGGCCGGTCAGCGGTGTCACGGCGATGACGCTAGACCGAACGCCGTGCGGGTGTCAACTCTGCGGGATGACGTGTCCGCATCGTGGACGTGGGTCACACCGGCGCGACCCGGGTTCGAGCCGCGCGTGCGCGCGGTGCACCATTTCCGCGTGGCCGAAAAACAGCAGGACGAAGGCCGGAAGGCCGTCTTCCGGATCCCGCGCACGTCCTTCATGGCGATCGCTCTCCTGACGATCTGCGTGACGCCGATCGCGCTCGGGGAGATCCCGTACCTGCAGTGGCTCTACGTCTTCCCGATCGCGCTGGCGGTGTTCGTGATCCGCCACCGCACGGTCGCCACGCGGTCCGGGCTGGCCGTCCGCACGGTGTTCGGCCACCGCGACATCCCGTGGTCGGCGCTCAAGGGGCTGGCGATCACGAAGAAGTCCCGCGTGCAGGCCGTGCTGCAGGACGACACGAAGGTGCCGCTGCCGACCGTGCGGACCCGGCACCTGCCGGTGCTGTCGCTGGTGAGCGAGGGTCTGGTCGCGGACCCGAGCGGGCAGCTGGCCCCCGAGGACATCAAGCCCGGCACGTCGACCGGCGAGTGACCCCGCGGCGGCCGGCGGCGCAACCCGGTCCCCCACCCTCGGCGGACGGGCTTGGCCCGACAGCGTAAATTGGTTCTACCAGTTTCGCCGGCCACCCTTTGACCTGGGAGTTCCCGTGCCGCCTCTCCGTTCCCGGACCACCACCCACGGCCGCAACGCGGCGGGCGCGCGCTCGCTCTGGCGCGCCACGGGCATGACCGACAGCGACTTCGGCAAGCCGATCGTCGCGATCGCCAACTCCTACACCCAGTTCGTGCCGGGCCACGTGCACCTGAAGGACCTCGGCGAGATCGTCGCCGAGGCGGTCAAGGAAGCCGGCGGCGTCGCCCGCGAGTTCCACACGATCGCCGTCGACGACGGCATCGCCATGGGGCACTCCGGGATGCTCTACTCGCTGCCCTCGCGCGAGATCATCGCCGACTCGGTGGAGTACATGGTCAACGCGCACCAGGCCGACGCGCTGGTGTGCATCTCCAACTGCGACAAGATCACCCCGGGCATGCTGAACGCGGCGATGCGCCTGAACATCCCGGTGGTGTTCGTCTCCGGCGGCCCGATGGAGGCAGGCAAGGCGGTCGTCGTCGGCGGCGTCGCGCAGGCCCCGACCGACCTGATCACGGCGATCGCGGCGTCGGCGAGCCCCGAGGTCGACGAGGACGGGCTGGCCGTCGTCGAGCGTTCGGCCTGCCCGACGTGCGGTTCGTGCTCCGGCATGTTCACCGCGAACTCGATGAACTGCCTCACCGAGGCCCTCGGTTTGTCGCTTCCCGGCAACGGCTCCACGCTGGCGACGCACGCCGCGCGCCGAGCGCTGTTCGAGCAGGCCGGCCGCACGGTCGTCGAGCTGTGCCGCCGCTGGTACGAAAACGACGACGAGTCGGTGCTGCCGCGTTCGATCGCGTCGAAGGCGGCGTTCGAGAACGCGATGGCCCTCGACATGGCGATGGGCGGCTCGACGAACACGGTGCTGCACATCCTCGCGGCCGCCCAGGAGGGCGAGGTCGACTTCACGATCGCCGACATCGACGCGATCGGCCGCCGCGTGCCGTGCCTGTCGAAGGTGGCGCCGAACTCGGACTACCACATGGAGGACGTCCACCGCGCGGGCGGAATCCCGGCGATCCTGGGCGAGCTGTACCGCGGCGGCCTGCTGAACACGGACGTGTGGTCGGTCCACTCGCCGGATCTGTCGTCGTGGCTTGCCGCCTGGGACATCCGGGCATCGTCGCCTTCTCCGGAGGCTGTGGAGCTCTTCCACGCGGCGCCGGGCGGGGTCCGCACGACGCAGGCGTTCTCGACGTCGAACCGCTGGTCGTCCCTGGACACGGATGCGGCGGAGGGCTGCATCAGGGACGTCGAGCACGCGTACACGAAGGACGGCGGCCTGGCGATCCTCCGCGGCAACCTGGCGGAGAACGGCGCGGTGATCAAGTCCGCGGGCATCGACGAGGACCTGTGGCACTTCGAGGGCCCGGCGCGGGTCCTGGAGAGCCAGGAGGAGGCGGTGTCGGCGATCCTGAAGAAGGAGATCCAGCCGGGCGAGGTCCTGGTGATCCGCTACGAGGGCCCGGCGGGCGGCCCGGGCATGCAGGAGATGCTCCACCCGACGGCATTCCTCAAGGGGTCGGGCCTGGGCAAGAAGTGCGCGTTGATCACGGACGGCCGTTTCTCGGGCGGATCATCGGGCATTTCGGTGGGCCACATCAGCCCGGAGGCCGCGGCGGGCGGCTTGATCGGCCTGGTGGAGAACGGCGACCGAATCCTGCTGGACGTCCACGAGAGGCGCCTGGAGCTGCTGGTCGCCCCGGAGGTGCTGGCCGAGCGCCGCGCGAAGATGGAGGCGTCGGAGAGGCCGTGGCAGCCGAAGGAGCGCCAGCGCCCGGTGACGGCGGCGCTGCGTGCGTACGCCCGGATGGCGACGTCGGCGGACACTGGTGCGGTGCGGGACGTGAACAAGTAGGTCGGCTGTTTTCCGAAGGCCGCCCCGGCTCGCCCGGGGCGGCCTTTTCCATGCCACAACAGGCCCCGCCGCTTGGGGGACCCCCGGATTCAACGTTACTCGCGGCCACCGACAAATCCGGGCCCGCGCACCGCAGTTGTCCACAGCCCCGGCACAAGCCGCCGAGTTGTCCACAGCCGGCGGGGGACCCCCGATTTCAACATTACCGGCGCCCACCGACAGTTTCGGCCGCCACGGAACCCGGAGCCACCCGATCGAGCCACCCCAGCCCTACCGCGTCAAAACGATGACCACCACCGCCGCCGCGGCCGCCAGCAGCAGCGAAACCAGCCCCAGCGGCAACGGCCGTTTCCGCCAGGGCGTGTTCCGCTCCAGCGAAACCGGCCCCGCCCCGGTGAACAGCAGGCTCAACGCCGAAGCCGCAAGCAGCAGCTCGAACTCGAACCCCTGCCCCGACCCCTCGAAGAACCCGCCGTGGAACTTCGCGTACACCGCGTTCGCCGCCACCCCCAGCAGACCCGCCGCGGCCAGCGGTGTGAACAGCCCGACGATCACCAGCACCCCGCCGCCCACCTCGGTGATGCCGGTGATCCACGCCAGCAGCGTCGTCTGCTTGTGGTACCCGAAGGTCTCCAGCACCCGCGCGAACCCGCCGATGCCCGGCCCGCCGAACAGGCCGAACAGGTGCTGCAGCCCGTGCGCGCCCATGGTCACGCCGAGCGCCAGCCGCAGGATCAGCAGGCCGAAGCCCAGTCCGCCCTGGCGCGGCGTGTCGTCCGACCGGTCGTCCTCGACGCCCGACAGGACGCTGGTGGGCTGCTGCGAAAAGTCGTCTCCACTGCTCACCCGCGCAGGTTAGGGGATCGCCGCGGGCCTGGCGAGCTCAGTATTCGCCGTGGACGAGGTTGTCGGGCAGCTCCCCGCCGGCGTACCGGGCGATCTCGGCCGCGGCGACGGCGTACGAACGGCCCCGGACCCCGCGCACGGCCCCGCCGACGTGCGGCGTCAGCAGCAGCCCCGGCGCCGTCCACAGCGGGTGCCCGGCGGGCGGCGGCTCGGGATCGGTCACGTCGAGGGCGGCCCGCAACCGGCCCGTGGTCAATTCGGCGACCAGGGCATCGGTGTCCACGACGGCGCCGCGCGCGACGTTGACCAGGACCGCTCCGTCGCGCATCCGGGCCAGGAACTCCGCGTCGACCATCCCGCGCGTCCGCGACGTCAGCGGCACCATCAGCACCACGACGTCGTGCAGTTCCAGGAGCCCGGGCAGCTCGCGCACGCCGTGCACGCCCGGCCGCGCGGTCATCCCGACCATCGTGCAGCGCGCGTCGAACGGCTCGAGCCGCCGCCGCAGGTGCTGCCCGAGGTCGCCGGCGCCGATGACGAGCACGCGCTTGCCCTGCAGCGTGTCCGCCGTCTGCCGCTCCCACCGGCCTTCGCGCTGCGCCGCGGCGAAGACGTCCAGCTTCCGGTACATCGACAGCAGCGCGGCGACGACCCACTCGGCCGAGCTCCCGCCGTGCGCGCCGCGGCAGGTGGAGAGCAGGACGCCGTCGGGCACCTTGCCCACCCAGTCCTCGGCGCCGGCGGACAGCAGCTGGATCAGCTTCAGGTTCGGCACCGTGCGCCACAGCTGCTCGCCGGGCGGGTGCTTGCCGGGGATGAGCACCTCGGCCTTCCCCGCTTCGGGCGGCACCGGCTCGCCCCACTGGTAGCGCACGGGCAGGACCCGCGGGACCTCGGCGAGCACGGTCATGCCCTCGTCGTCGGGCACCAGCACGGTCAGCGTCATGATCTCCAACGTAATCGAGGAGTACTCACCCATGGTTCACGCACCGGCACCTAGGCTGGGGGATCATGCGCACCCGCTACCGCTCGGCCCTGCTCGCGATCGTGGCCTGCGGCGTCCTGCTGCCCGCCGGGTGCGCGCGATTCGACGACACCGCGGCGGGCCAGACGTTCAGCCCCGCGCCCGTCCCCAGCCCCGAGTCGCCACCCGAGGTCCAGGGCCCCGGCGCGGACTCCGGCAGCGACGGCAAGCAGGTCCGCCCCGGCGGGACGGCCGCGCCGGTGCCGCCGCCGCAGGGCTGCAAGGACTTCGACCCGTCGGTGATCGCGACGTGCCAGGACACCGTCGCCGCGGTGGCCGGCCTGCCGGGTGACGGCTCCACGCCGAGCGCGCTCGCCGGCGAGCGCAAGAGCGGTCGCGTCCTGCTCGCGACCGGCGGCAAGGACGCGACGGACTTCGCGAAGCTCGACGTCGAGGCGGCCGGTGACGGCGGCCTGACCGGCCTGGCGCTGTCGCCGTCGTACGTCGAGGACCAGCTGGTCTTCGCCTACATCACGACCGCGACCGACAACCGCGTGGTGCGCTTCGCCCAGGGCCAGGCGCCGAAGCCGGTGCTCACCGGCATCCCGAAGGGCGCGTCCGGCAACCGCGGCACGATCGGCACCGACAACCGGGGCGCCCTGCTCGTGGCGACCGGCGACGCGGGCGACCCGGGGGCCGCGGCCAACCCGAGCTCCCTCGCCGGGAAGCTGCTGCGGATCGACACCTCCGGCAAGGCCGCGGCGGGCAACCCGAACGGCGCGCTCGTGGTGGCGGCCGGCCTGCATGCCCCGGGCGGGGTCTGCGCGTCGGCCGACGGCGGCCGCGTCTGGGTCACCGATCGCCTGGCCGACAAGGACGCCCTCTACCGGGTCCAGGCCGGGAAGCCGCTGTCGACGCCGGCGTGGACGTGGCCGGACAAGCCGGGTGTCGCGGGCTGCGCCGACTTCGTCGACGCCAACGGCTCGCTCTCGGTCGGCACGTCGCTGGCCGGCAACCTCCAGAACCTGCCGGTCACCCCCGACGGCGCGATCAGCGGCAAGCCGACGGTGAGCCTCGACGGCAAGACCGGCAAGCCGCCGGTGACGTACGGGCGGCTCGCCGGCATGAGCATGATCAACCCGCAGCTGGCGGTGGCGGGCACGGTCAACAAGGACGGCGGCCACCCGGTCTCCAGCGACGACCGCGTCGTGCTGATCACCCCGGCCACGTCCGGCGGCGGCAACGGCCGGGACTAGGCGAGGGGCTTCAGCTCCACCCGCCGTCCCTCGGCCGACGACGTCAGCCCGGCCTCGGCCACCTGCAGCCCGCGGGCGGCGGAGAAGAAGTCGTAGCGGTGCTGCCGCCCGGCGACGACGTCCCGGACGAACTCCTCCCACTGCGCCTTGAAGCCGTTGTCGAACTCGGCGTTGTCCGGGACCTCCTGCCACTGGTCGCGGAAGGGTTCGGTGGCCGGCAGGTCCGGGTTCCACACCGGCTTGGGCGTCGCCGAGCGGTGCTGGACGCGGCAGCGCCGCAGCCCGGCGACCGCGCTGCCCTCGGTGCCGTCGACCTGGAATTCGACCAGCTCGTCGCGGAAGACCCGCGTCGACCACGACGAATTGATCTGCGCGATGACCCCCGACTCGAGCTCGAAGATCCCGTACGCAGCGTCGTCCGCCGTCGCCGCGTATGCCTCGCCCTGCTCGTTCCAACGGCGCGGGATGTGCGTCACCGCCTTCGCCGTCACCGCCGAGACGCGGCCGAAGAGGTTCTCGAGCACGTAGTTCCAGTGGCAGAACATGTCGAGCACGATCCCGCCGCCGTCCTCGGCGCGGTAGTTCCAGCTCGGGCGCTGCGCGTCCTGCCAGTCGCCCTCGAACACCCAGTAGCCGAACTCGCCGCGCACCGACAGGACCCGCCCGAAGAACCCGCCGTCGACCAGCCGGCGCAGCTTCAGCAGGCCCGGCAGGAACAGCTTGTCGTGGACGACGCCGTGGCAGATCCCGGCGTCCCGGGCGAGCCCGGCCAGCTCCAGCGCCGATGTCAGTTTTTCGGCAAGGGGCTTCTCGGCGTAGACGTGCTTGCCCGCGGCGATCGCCGCGCGCACCGACGGCTCGCGCGCCGACGTCAGCTGCGCGTCGAAGTAGACGTCGACGTCCTGCAGCGCGGAATCGGCGTCGGTGGTCCAGGCGGTCAGGCCGTGCCGGTCGGCGAGGTCCTTGAGCTTCGCGGCGTTGCGCCCGGCGAGGACCGGCTCGAGCTGCACGCGGCTGCCGTCCGGCAGGGCGACGCCGCCCTGTTCGCGGATCGCCAGGACCGACCGGAGCAGGTGCTGCCGGTAGCCCATCCGGCCCGTGACCCCGTTGAGCAGCACTCCGATGCTGGACTGGTTCATCACTGCACGCCTTCCTGGTCGAGCGGGATGTCGTATTCGGTGCGGCGGCCGCACATGCCGTAGCCATCCGGGTTCGACGGCGTCGCGACCCGCAGGCCGGACTCCTCGAGGTGGCTCCCGTCACCGTCGGCGAGTGCCTTCAGCTGCGCACCGGTCAGTTCGGCGGCCCGCAACGCCCCGGCCCGCCAGCGCAGTACCCACTCTGCGACCTTCGGCGCGACGAGCGCGACGGCCGCCCGGTGGAACGCGCGCAGCGGTCCGGAGTCGCCGTCCCCCATCGCCTCGCGCAGCGGCAAATACCCACGGACGGCCAGGTCCCGACGACGGCCACCCGTAAGCGCTTTCCCTGAGCCAACCCGGGTCTCCCTCCACGGTTCCGGCGCCCCCGCAACACCGGCCCACACGGCCCGCCAACCCACGGGCGACGACACCGTCCGCGGCAGTGCTGCGCGCCTCCCCGACCGTCTCAGAAAGCGCTTTCTCACGCAACGGGCGACCACGATGTCAACGTTGTCAGCGACCGTGATCCACCGGTCGGACGACTGCTCAACCCAGCCGCAGTTCGCCCGCGGTGAGCTCCTCAGGAAAGCGCCACTTGATCACTTCGTGGCGAGGTCCGCGGAGATGACCCCCTGCGCGGCCGGGAGATCAGCCGCTCTTGTTGCGAGCCTTCCGCGGCTGCCGGCTTTCGGCCCGCATCGCCCGCATGTCCAGAAAAGCGGCAACCCCCGAAACCAGCGCCGCGAGCAGCCCCAGGTACCGGCCGAGGCCGGGCCGGATGGCAACTCCGGCGGCCTCGAAGATCCCGCGCTGGTCGGCGTCGAACTCCCAGTCCAGGGTGACCCACCCGAGCACCATCAGCAGCAGCGACGCGGCGGCGACCACCAGCCACAGCTGCGGCAGGCCGCTGGCCCGCAGGGTCCGGATTCGCCCGAAAACGACCACGACCAGCCCGGCCAGCAGCAACGGCAGCGGCGGGCACCAGGCGAAGAAGCTCGAGTGCCACGCGTCGCGGACGACGTCACCCCGGGGCAGCTGCGCGAGGATGTCCTCGATGTCCGGCCTGGTCGCGGTCAGCGTGGTCCACGGCAGGAACGTCGAGCCCAGCGCGAGCAGCCCGGCCGCCAGGCCGAGCCACTCGCGCCAGGTGACGCTTTTAACGAATCCCGGCTTTGTCATGAAAACGGTCAGGAACCGACCCGCTCGATGATCAGCTCGCGGACCCGCTTGGCATCGGCCTGTCCCTTGGTCGCCTTCATGACCGCGCCGACGATGGCACCCGCCGCGGCGACCTTGCCGCCGCGGATCTTGTCCGCGACGTCCGGCTGTGCCGCGAGGGCCTCGTCGATCGCCGCGAGCAGCGCCGAGTCGTCCGAGACGACCTTCAGCCCACGCTTCTCCACGACGTCCCGCGGCTCGCCCTCGCCGGCGAGCACGCCCTGGACGACCTCCTTGGCGAGCTTGTTCGTCAGCTCACCGGACGACACGAGCCCGATCACCTCGGCGACCTGCTTCGGCGTGATCGCCAGGTCGGTCAGCTCGACCTCGCGCGCGTTCGCCTCCTGGGCGAGGGTGTTGACCCACCAGCCGCGCGCCTCGTCCGGGGTCGCGCCGGCCTCGACGGTAGCGGCGACGAGGTCGACGGCACCGACGTTCAGCAGGTCACGCAGGGCCTCGTCGGAAAGCGACCATTCCTGCTGGATCCGCTTCCGCCGTTCCGAGGGCATCTCCGGCAGCGTCCCGCGGAGCTCCTCGACCCACTCGCGCGACGGCGCGATCGGGACCAGGTCGGGCTCCGGGAAGTACCGGTAGTCCTCGGCGGTCTCCTTCGTCCGGCCCGGCGACGTGGTGCCGTCGGCCTCCTGGAAGTGCCGCGTCTCCTGCTTGATCGAACCGCCCTCGGCGAGGATCGCCGCCTGCCGCGTCATCTCGTAGCGGACGGCGCGCTCGACGCTGCGCAGCGAGTTGACGTTCTTCGTCTCGGTGCGCGTCCCGAACTCGGTCGCGTCCTTCGCCATCAGCGAGACGTTCGCGTCGCACCGCAGCGAGCCCTGGTCCATCCGGACGTCGGAGACGTCGAGCGCGCGAAGCAGGTCGCGCAACGCGCTCACGTAGGCCCGCGCGACCTCGGGCGCCCGCTCACCCGTGCCTTCGATCGGCTTCGTCACGATTTCGATCAGAGGTACGCCGGCCCGGTTGTAGTCGAGCAGCGAGTGCTCGGCACCGTGGATCCGCCCGGTGGCGCCGCCGACGTGCAGCGACTTGCCGGTGTCCTCCTCCATGTGCGCGCGCTCGATCTCCACGCGCACGACCTCGCCGTCGTCGAGGGTGACGTCGAGGTAGCCGTTGAAGGCGATCGGCTCGTCGTACTGGGAGGTCTGGAAGTTCTTCGGCATGTCCGGGTAGAAGTAGTTCTTCCGCGCGAACCGGCACCACTCGGCGATCTCGCAGTTCAGCGCGAGGCCGATCCGGATCGCGCCCTCGACGGCCTTGCCGTTGACGACCGGCAGCGCCCCGGGGAGGCCGAGGCAGGTCGGGCAGACCTTCGTGTTCGGCTCGCCGCCGAACTCGTTCGGGCAGCCGCAGAACATCTTCGTGTTCGTGTTCAGCTCGACGTGGACCTCGAGCCCGAGCACCGGGTCGAACCGCTCGACGACGTCGGCGTAGTCCATCAACTCGGCCACGGCAGTCACTTCGTTCCTCCCAGCTCCGGGACCTTGTGGATGAGCGCCCCGCCGGCGGCGGCGTCGCGGGCGGCCTCGTAGGCGGCGCCGACCCGGTAGAGCCGGTCGTCGGCGAGCGCCGGGGCCATGATCTGCAGCCCGACCGGCAGCCCGTCCTCGTCCGACAGCCCGCTCGGCACGCTCATCGCGGCGTTGCCGGCCAGGTTCGACGGGATCGTGCACAGGTCGGCGAGGTACATCGCCATCGGGTCGTCGACCCGCTCGCCGATCTTGAACGCCGTGGTCGGCGTCGTGGGCGAAACGAGGACATCGACCTGCTCGAAGGCGGCGTCGAAGTCACGCGTGATGAGCGTGCGCACCTTCTGCGCCGAGCCGTAGTAGGCGTCGTAGTAGCCGGACGACAACGCGTAGGTGCCCAGCATGATCCGCCGCTTGACCTCGGCGCCGAAGCCCTTTTCACGGGTGAGCGACATGACCTCTTCGGCGCTGTGCGTGCCGTCGTCGGCGACGCGCAGGCCGTAGCGCATGGCGTCGAACCGCGCCAGGTTCGACGAGCACTCGCTCGGCGCGATCAGGTAGTAGGCGGGCAGCGCGTAGACGAAATTCGGACAAGACACCTCGACGACGTCGGCGCCGAGCGCACGCAGCTGCTCCACCGCGGCCTGGAACGACCGCAGCACGCCGGCCTGGTAACCGTCGCCGCCGAACTCCTTCACGACGCCGACCTTGACGCCCTTCAGGTCACCGGTCGCGCCCTGACGCGCCGCGGCGACAACGGGCGGCACCGGCGCGTCGATCGACGTCGAGTCCCGCGGGTCGTACCCGGCGATGACCTCGTGCAGCAGGGCGGCGTCAAGCACCGTCCGCGCGCACGGCCCGGCCTGGTCGAGCGAGGACGAAAAAGCGACCAGCCCGTACCGCGACACCCCGCCGTAGGTCGGCTTGACCCCGACGGTCCCGGTGACGGCCCCCGGCTGCCGGATCGACCCACCGGTGTCGGTGCCGATGGCGATGGCGGCCTCGAACGCCGCGATCGACGCCGACGAGCCACCGCCCGACCCGCCCGGGATGCGGGCGTGGTCCCACGGGTTGTGCGTCGGACCGTACGCGGAGTTCTCGGTCGACGACCCCATGGCGAACTCGTCCATGTTCGTCTTGCCGAGGATGACGACACCGGCCTCGCGCAGCTTGCGCGTCACGGTCGCGTCGTACGGCGGCAGCCAGCCTTCGAGCGTTTTCGAACCACAGGTGGTCGGGACGCCCTCGGTGGTCAGCACGTCCTTGAGCGCGAGCGGCACGCCGGCCAGCGGCGACGCGGGCGCCTGGCCCTCGGCGAGGCCCTCGTCGACCTTCTTGGCCGCGGCCAGCGCGCCCTCGGTGTCGACGTGCAGGAACGCGTGGATGTGGTCGTCGACCTCGGCGATCCGGTCCAGGTGGGCCTGGGTGACCTCGACCGCGGACACCTCGCGCGAGTGAATCTTCCCCGCCAGCTCCGCGGCGGTCAGCTTGATGAGCTCGCTCACTGCTCTTCCCCCAGAATCCGCGGCACCCGGAACCGGCCGTCTTCGGCGGCCGGCGCACCGGCCAGCGCCTGCTGCTGCGTGAGCCCGGGGACGACGACGTCCTGTCGGAAAACGTTCGTCAGCGGCACGGCGTGCGACGTGGGCGGCACGTCGGCGGCGGCGACCTCGCTCACCTTGGCCACCGAGTCCAGGATCTGGTCGAGCTGGCCGGCGAAGACGTCGATTTCGTCGTCGGTCACGGCCAGCCTGGCCAGCTTCGCGAGGTGCGCGACCTCGTCTCGGGAAATGTTGGGCACGCGGGTGACTCCCGGGTTGTGCTGTGCGGGTTGTCTCGGAAGCTGCAAGTCTATGGTGGCGGCGCGGGCGGACTCGACTGGGTTACGCCCGGCGCAGGCCGGCTGCCGTCCGGCGACGCTCACATCCCGCCCGGCGGACAGCAGGTCCCGCGAGCCGGGTGGGTCTGTCACAATCGGCGACCGGCATCGAGCGTCCCACGGCAAGGCTGGGACGCCAGAGGTGAGAGGGGCGCGTGGTGTCGTTCCTGATCCGGGTCCTCCTTCCGGACAGCCCGGGGACCCTCGGCGCGGTCGCCACGGCGCTCGGCACGGTAGGCGCCGACATCCTCAGCGTGGACGTCGTCGAACGCGGCAACGGGACCGCCGTCGACGACCTGGTCGTCGAGCTCCCGTCGGGCCGCCTGCCCGACGCGCTGATCACGGCAGCCGAGAGCGTCGAAGGCGTCGAAGTGGACGCGGTCCGTCCCTACGCGGGCGTCCTGGACACGCACCGGGAGCTCGAGCTCGTCGAGGAGATCGCCGCGCAGCCGAAGTCCGGCCTCGACATCCTCGCCGAGGGTGTCCCCCGCATCGTGCGCGCCGGCTGGGCGATGATCGTCGAGCATTCGGAGACCGGCGCGATCCGGCTGGCGTCGTCCAGCGCGGCCCCGGAGACGCCGATCACCGACCTGCCGTGGCTGCCGCTCGAGCGCGCGACGGTCCTCGACAGCGAAGAGGCGTGGATCCCGGAGACCTGGAAGGAGCTCGGCACCGAGCTCGCCGCGACCCCGCTCGGCAAGCCGGGCAAAGCGCTGCTCGTCGCCCGCCCCGGCGGCCCGAACTTCCGCGCCGCCGAGGTCGCCCGGCTCACCCACCTCGCCGGCATCGTCGCGGTCGTCCTGGACGGCTGACACTCACTCGTCGCCGAAAGGGACGGGCCCCTCGGGGTCCGTCCCTTTCTCGGCAAAGCCCAGGTCAGACGTCGATCTGGTAGGCGATGAGCGTGATGTGCGGAAACGGCCGCCAGTCCCGCTCGGCCAGGCGCGTGAACCCGAGGCGCTCGTAGAGCCGATGCGCGCTGCGCATCCGCTCGAGGCTACTCAGCACCACTTTCCGGAGTCCCAGCGCGCGCGCCCGCTCGAACACGGCGTTGATCAGCGCCTCGCCGATTCCGCGACCACGCGCCGACGGAGCCACCGCCAGCATCCGGAACTCCAGCTCGCCCGGGCGCGAGATCTCCGCGAACTCGGAGCCCGGGAGCACGATGGTCACGGTGCCGACCACCTTCCCCGTGCCGTCCACGGCGACGAGGACCTCGGCCTCCTCGGCCCGCCGCGCGACGTCGCGGAGCGTCGCGTCGTAGCCGACGTCGTCGGCCAAGTGACCATCGGCCTCATACGCCAGCACCGTGACCTCCCCCGCGAGGGCGTATTCCTCGGGCCGTGGTGGGCGGATCTCGACGTCACTCATCCTCTCCCCCAGTCTCTTCTTCGGCGGTTTCGTCGCCGGCCGGCAGCGCCACCTCCCGCGCCGCGTCGGGGCCCTGCTCCAGCAGGACGCGGAAGCCGGCTTCGTCGAGCACGGGCACCTTGAGCTGGATCGCCTTGTCGTATTTCGAACCAGGCGAGTCCCCGACGACGACGAACGCGGTCTTCTTCGAGACCGACCCGGCGGCCTTGCCGCCGCGGGCCATGATGACCTCCTTGGCCTCGTCGCGCGAGAACCCGTCGAGCGAGCCCGTCACCACGATCGACAGCCCCTCGAGGTTGCGCGGGATGGAGTCGTCGCGCTCCTCCTCCATCCGCACCCCGGCGCGTCGCCACTTTTCGACGATCTCCCGGTGCCAGCCGACCTCGAACCACTCCCGAGTGGCACGGGCGATGGTCGGGCCGACGCCGTCGACGTCCGCGAGCTCCTCCTCGGTCGCCTCCTCGATGCGCTCGATCGAGCCGAACTCGCGCGCCAGCGCCTGCGCCGCGGTCGGCCCGACGTGCCGGATCGACAAAGCGACCAGCACCTTCCACAGCGGCCGGTCCTTCGCCACCTCCAGGTTGGCGAGCAGCTTCCGCGCGTTCGCCGAGAGCTCGCCGGCCTTGGTGCGGAAGAGTTCGACCTCGGCGAGGTTGTCCTCGTCGAGGTCGAAGACATCGCCTTCGTCGGCGATCACCCGCGCGTCGAGCAGCGCGGCCGCCGCCTCGTACCCGAGGACCTCGATGTCGAAGGCACCGCGGCCGGCCAGGCTGAACAGGCGTTCCCGCAGCTGCGCCGGGCAGAAGCGGCTGTTCGGGCAGCGGATGTCCTTGTCGCCTTCCTTCTGGTAGGCGAGTTCGGTACCGCAAGCCGGGCAGTGAGTGGGCATGACGAACTCGCGCTCGTCACCGGTCCGCGCGTCCACCACCGGCCCGAGGACCTCGGGGATGACGTCACCGGCCTTGCGGATGACGATCCGGTCGCCGATCAGCACGCCCTTGCGCTTGACCTCTTCCTGGTTGTGCAGGGTGGCGCGCGCGACGGTCGACCCGGCGACCTTGACCGGCTCGGTGACGGCGAACGGGGTCACCCGCCCGGTCCGCCCGACGTTGACCTGGATGTCCAGCAGCGTCGTGATGGCTTCTTCGGGCGGGTACTTGTACGCGATCGCCCACCGCGGCGCGCGCGACGTCGTGCCGAGCCGCCGTTGCAGCGCCACCCTGTCGACCTTGATGACCACGCCGTCGATCTCATGCTCGGCGTCGTGCCGGTGTTCACCCCAGTAGGTGATGTGCGCGGTGAGTTCGTCGGCCGACGTAAGCACCTTGCTGTGCGGCGACACCGGCAGCCCCCACGCCGCCAGAGCGTCGTACGCCTCCGACTGACGCTGGGGCTCGAAACCTTCGCGCTTGCCGATCCCGTGGCAGATCAACCGCAGCCGCCGCTCACGCGTGATCTTCGGATCCTTCTGCCGCAGCGAGCCGGCCGCTGTGTTGCGCGGGTTCGCGTACGGCGGCTTCCCCGCTTCGACCATCTTCGCGTTCAGCTCGAGGAAGTCCTCGACGCGGAAGTACACCTCGCCACGCACCTCGACCAGCGCGGGTACCGGGAACTGGTCGGTGCCGGTCAGCGTCTCCGGGACCTGGTCGAGCGTGCGGACATTGAGCGTGACGTCCTCGCCGGTCCGGCCGTCACCGCGGGTGAGGGCCCGGGTCAGGTGGCCGTTTTCGTACAGGAGGTTGATCGCCAACCCGTCGATCTTCAGCTCGGCCAGGAACTCGGTCTGCCCGACCTCCTTCTCGACACGTTCCACCCAAGCCAGGAATTCGTCCTGGTCGAACACGTTGTCCAGGCTGAGCATGCGCTCGAGGTGGTCGTACGCGGTGAACTCGGTCGAGAACGTGCCTCCGACCCGCTGGCTCGGCGAATCGGGCGTTACCAGCCCGGGGTACTGGTCCTCGAGCTGCTGCAGTTCGCCCAGCAGCTCGTCGAACTGCCCGTCGGAGATGATCGGCGAGTCCAGGACGTAGTAGCGGAATTGGTGGTTGCGTAGTTCCTCTGCGAGGGCGCCGTGCCGCTCACGCACGTCGGCCGGGACGTCGGTCACGTCCTCGGCGCTCTGGTCCTGGGGAAGGTCGGTGCTGCTCACGGGTGGTAACCCTAGTCGGCGGTACCGACATTTTCGTGCGGTCCGCCGTCCAGTCCACGGACCAGTTCACGGAACTCCAGAAGGGTGATCGAGCCGGCCGGCTCGGCCTCCGCGGTCTCGACGCGCCGTAACCGTTCGGCGGCCAGGCGTTCACCCAATGTCGCATCGAGCGGCAGGAAGGTCATGGTCCGGCGGGTCGCGGCGTCGAGGTCGCCGAAGCGCGGGTGGAAGACGGCGACGTCGACGACGTGCTCGTCGTCGTCCACCTGAGCGACGACCCGGACGTCGGCCAGCGCGATCCGGTGCTCGCCGAGATTCACGGTCACCTCGGTCGGATCGGGCACCGGCGGCACCGAGTCGTGGTACTCCCAGATCGCGTCGTCCGGCGGCGCGGCAGCGCGCCACGCGTCGGTGAACGGCCGCACTTCGGGATCCTCCTGGCCGGTGACGACCAGGGCGTAGATCGCCTGGCGACCACGCTCGAGCGAGAAGTGCAGCCGCGGGTGCAGCGCCTCGACCAGCTGGCAGAGCTCGTGCTCGACGCGGTGCGGCTCGCCCTCGCCGAGTGCCGCGCTGACCATCGGGAGCAGCTCGAACCAGCCGCGCCAGAACGCTTCGGCAGCGGCCGCCGGATCGTCCGGCACGGGCTGCTCGGGCCACGCGGTACGCGGGTCGGGCGGATCGGCGGCGGCGTTCTTGCGGCGGAGCAGACGCATGGTTTCGGGTGGTCCTCGTTCGGTCGGCTACCTCGCCAACGCTACTTGCCCACCGGGGCGGACGTCGGCGAGTTGCCGGATTCCGTCACCAGCCCTCGGGCGGCTCGACGAAGGCTTTGCCGAGGTCTCGGGTGAGCGACAGGGCTCGGCGCATCCATTCCGGCGTCGCGCCGGCAAGGCCGCAGGCGGGCGTCGGCACCGCTCGTTCGGCGAGGACGCTGCGGTTGAACCCGAGCCGGTCGGCCAGCCGGAACGCCGGCTCGCCGACGTCCTTCAGGCTCGGCGAAGCGCCGGACACCGTTGCCGGAACCGCGCCGAGGAACAGCGTGGCCCCGCCGTCCCACACTTCGCCGATCTCGTCGAGGAACGCTGCGGAGGCACCGTCGAGCGCGGCGAGGTCGAAGGCCAGGGCGTCGGCACCGGCCTCCCGCAGCAGGCCGAGGGGTGGTTTCGCGGCGCAGCAGTGCAGGATCACCGGACGGTCGGTGATCCGCCGGGCGCCGTCGATGACGGTCGTGAGCAGCTCACGGGCCTCGGGCGCCGGCACCGCGGGGACGCTCCCGTAGCCGGACGGCGTCGACAGGCCCCCGGCCAGCACCGCGGGCAACGACGGCTCGTCGAACTGGACGACCACCGGTGCACCGGTCCTGGCCTGCACTTCCGCGACATGTTCGGTGAGGCCGTCCAGCAGGGACGACGTGAAGTCCCGCAAGGCCCCGCGATCGGTCAGGACCCGATGCCCGCGGGGCAGTTCGATCCCCGCGCCGAGGGTCCACGGCCCGGCAAGCTGGATCTTGAAGACGGGTGGAGTGACCCCGGCCTTCTCGCGCGCCTCTTGGACGGCGTCGAGGTCCCAGCGGAGCAGATCGACGGCCCGGCGATGCTCGTGCCCAGGTCGGGACGCCACCCGGTAGCCACTCGGCACGACCTCGACGGCCAGGTCGACGAGCAGCGCGGCGGTCCGGCCGAGCATGTCCGCGCCGACGCCGCGGGCCGGCAGCTCGGGCAGGTGCGGGAAGTCGGGCAACTCGCCGAACACGACCGCAGCCGCCTCGACCGGATCGGTGCCCGGCATCGAGCCGATCGCCGTCGCAGCCCCGCTGGGCCAGATTCGCTCACTCACGAACACTGATTCTGGTCGACCGCCGCGTCCCGGCACCGGCCGGGGCGCCGGGATGCGGACATTCACCGCATTTCCCTTGACTGGCACCATGAGCGCGTCCGCGACGTTAGGCTGACCGGCCATGACGAGTTCGCCACCGCAGCCGGGCTGGTACCCGGACGCGCGGGACCCCCGTCTGCACCGGTGGTGGGACGGCCAGGCTTGGACCGCCGACACCCGGCCGGCGTACCCATCGGCACCGCCGAGCGACTCCGCGCCGATCGAGCTGGACATCGAACGGGCCCACGACCCGGCCCGGATCCAGAACCAGGTCAATCGCGCGACACGCGGCCGCGGCGGAGCACGCGCCGGCGGCGGGACTCTGTTCACCGAACCCGTCCTCGTGGTCAACCAGCGAGCCAAGCTGATCGAGATGGCCAACGAGTTCGGCGTCTTCGACCAGCACGGCAACCAGCTCGGCGGCGTCGTCGAGGTGGGGCAGAGCACGCTGAAGAAGGCGATCCGGCTGCTGACCAACTACGACCAGTTCCTGACGCACAAGTTCGAGGTCCGCGACGCCAACCACAGCACCGTCCTCAAGGTGACGCGGCCGGCGAAGGTGTTCAAGTCCCGGTTCCTGGTCACCAGAGCCGACGAGACGCCGATCGGCGAGATCGTCCAGGAAAACGTCTTCGGCAAGATCCGGTTCGGTTTCCTCGTCGACGGCCGGTCGATCGGCGGGATCTTCGCCGAGAACTGGCGTGCCTGGAACTTCTCGATTCGCGACCACGCCGGCACCGAGGTCGCCCGGGTGACCAAGACCTGGGGCGGGTTCCTCAAAGCCGCCTTCACCACGGCCGACAACTACGTCGTCGAGATCCCTCACCCGCTCCCGGATCCGCTCGCCAGCATGGTCGTCGCCGCGGCGTTGACGATCGACACCGCGCTGAAGCAGGACACGGACTGATCGAGTGACCGGCGTCTCATCTCCTCCCGGTGGACAGCGGGCCCGGCACGGCTCAGGGTGAACAAGAGGCCGGGACGCCGCAGTCTCGCCGGGACGGAGGTCACCGTGGAACCGTTGCCGGAAAGCAGCGACAGGAACTGGACCGAGCCCGGGATCTACCAGGTCTCATCCGGCGTCTACCGGATCCCGTTGCCGCTGCCCAACGACGCTCTCCGCGCGGTCAACGTCTACGCGGTCACCGACGGCGAGAAGCTGGTCCTGGTCGATTCCGGATGGGCGCTGACCGTGGCCCGGCAACAGCTCGCCGACGCTCTGAGCGGGATCGGCGCCGAGCTCGCCGACGTGAGCGAGTTCCTCGTCACCCACGTGCACCGGGACCACTATTCGCAGGCAGTGGTCCTCCGTCGTGACTTCGGTTCGAAGATCGCCCTCGGCCAGGACGAAGAGCCTTCACTCAAGGCATCCGGCAATCCCGACCGCCTGCCGATGGAAGCCCAGGTCGACCTGTTGTTCCAGGCCGGAGCCGGCGAGGTCGTGGAAGCGCTGGCCAAGCAGTTCGGCACCAGCCGGCGGCACACGGAAGCCGACCTCTGGGAAGCACCCGACGAATGGCTGACCCCGGGCCCGCGGCCGATCCTGCCCGGGCGCGAGTTCGAGGTCGTCGCCACTCCGGGACACACGTCCGGCCATGTCGTCTTCGTCGACGACACCGCCGACCTGCTGTTCTCCGGCGACCACGTGCTACCGCACATCACGCCCTCCATCGGCTTCCAGCCGGTACCGGCCGAGTTGCCGCTCAACGACTTCATCGACTCCCTGCGCCTGGTTCGCGCCATGCCCGACCGCCGGATGCTTCCCGCGCACGGCCCAGTGTCCGAAAGCGTGCACACCCGGGTCGACGAGCTGCTGGAACACCATCGGCAGCGGCTCGAAACGATCGCGTCGCAGATCGAGGCGGGTGCGACCTGCGCGTACGAGGCCGCGCTTCGCATCGACTGGACCCGCCGCAACCGCAAACTGTCCGAAATGGACTCCTTCAATCAGATGCTCGCTGTCCTGGAAACCGCAGCACATCTCGATCTTCTGGCCTCGCAAGGAAAACTGAGCGCCCACGTCGTCGACGGTGTTCGTCGTTACGCGCTGACCTGAACCTGCGCAGCCGACACTATGGGTAGCCACCTCGTAGCAGTTGGGCCGCCGACCGGCCTCCTGCATACTGGGTGAAATGGAAGTCATCCGACGCGCCCGGGCAACGGACATCGAGGCGCTCGTGCGCCTGTTCGGCGCACGAGGCGAACCGCTGGCAGCCGCACTCCGGGAACTCATGAACACGCCCAACGTCACGCTGGTCGTCGCCGAGGACGACAACGGCGTCGCCGGCACCGCGCAGCTGACCCTGCTCAGAGGTCTCGCCTGGGATGGCGCCTCCCGCGGCCTGCTCGAGGGCATTCGCGCCGCTCGGCGCGGTGTGACCAGCGCACTCCTAACCTGGGGGATCGACGAAGCGCGCCGGCGCGGCTGCACGCGCGTCCACCTCGATTCGGGGCTGAACCGCGGCGACCTGCGAGACTTCTATGCGCGCTTCGGCTTCGAGTACAGCTACCAAGGATTCACCCGCGTCCTGTGATACTGAAGCCGTGGCCGACTACACCATCCGCAGGGCACGACGGGAAGACATCGATGCGATCGTGCGAATGCTGGCGGACGACCAGCTCGGCGCCACTCGCGACGACCCCGGCGATCTCGAGCCGTACCTGCGTGCTTTTGACGAGATCGACGCGGATCCGAATCAGCTTCTGGTGGTCGTCGCTTTCGAGGACAGACCTGTCGGCACCTTGCAGCTGACGATCATTCCGGGCCTCGCCAGGCGTGGCGCGCTCAGAGGTCAGATCGAGGCCGTGCGGATCCACGCCGAACATCGGGGCACTGGACTGGGCGCCGACCTCGTCCGATGGGCGATCGACGAGTCGCGGCGGCGCGGGTGCGCCCTCGTGCAACTCACGTCGGACACCTCCAGGACGGAAGCGCACCGGTTCTACGAGCGCCTCGGATTCGTGGCCAGCCATACAGGTTTCAAGCTCAAGCTCTGAGCCGCGACGGCTGCCGCACACACCAAGACCACTATTGTCTATTTTGGACATAGCTACTCCCCCCACTCGCGACGCGCGCGTCACGCCCGCGAACGATGCCCAATGAATTGCGATTCGTCAAGCCGTGAAGGGCGCGAACGGCCCGTTCGTGACGTTTTGATGACTTTCCTCGCAAGCCGTCGTACCGTCGGACTCATGACGTCTTCACAGCCGATCCGCAACATCGTCCCCACGCTCGCCCAGGGCGCCGGCGGCAACCTTCCATTTGTGCTGCAAGCGGTTCGCAACGACCCGAACACGTTGCAGCGCATGGAAGACGAGCAAATTGTCGCTCTGATCCGCGACACCGACGCGGAAGTCTCGAGGCTGCAAGCACTGCAGCTGAGAGCGATAGCAGACCTGAGCGTGCGCCGGAGACGGGCGCCCAGCGCGTCATCGGAAGTCGCGCTGGCTTTGTCCATAACGGAACACCGCGCCAGTGCGATCGTTTCCGCGGCCAACGCACTGATTGCCCGCCTTCCTCGCATGCTGAACCTGATGGACGACGGCCGGCTCGACCTGCATCGCGCCATGAAGGTCACTGACGCGACCGCATGGCTGTCGGGAGAACACGTACGAGTTGTCGACGCGACGCTCGAGCATCGGGTCCCGGGACGAAACGCCACCCAAGTCCGCCGAGCCGCGACCTACGCAGCCGCACAGGCCGATCCCGAGGGCGCTGCGCTCCGCACCGAACGAAAGCTCACCGAGCGGCGGCTCCTCTTGCGCCACCACGACACCGGGGTAGCCCATCTGTCGGTGAACAACGCGCCGGCTGAGAAGGCAAGCGCCGCTTACGCCCGCGTCGACCAGGCTGCCCGGGCGTTGAAGAAGCCGGACGAACCGCGAACGCTGGATCAGCTGCGGGCGGACGTGGCCATCGATCTGCTGCTCAGCGGCAGCGGGGGCCCGAACGAGCGCACCGAGGTCTTCCTGCACATCGACCTCGCCACCTACCTTGGCCTGAATCAGACTCCGGCAACGCTGTCCGGCCGCGGGCCGATTTCGGCCGCGCTGGCCCGCCACATCATCGGCGGGCCCGATACGACCCTGCGCCGGGTGCTCACCGACCCACGAACCGGTCACGCGGTCGAGCTGTCACCGACGCGCTACTCGCTCGAGCGGGACGAGTTCATCCGGGTTCGCGACCAAGAGTGCCGGCATCCTGGCTGCACGCGTCCCGCGCAGAACTGCGGCGTCAAGGCGACTCGCACGAAGGGCGAGGCAGAAGGCGTTGCGGACCAGGCCGTCACCTTCTGCTCGCGGCACGGCAAGCTGAAGGGACTGCCGGACTGGGACTACGAAGTCACGCCGGAAGGTGCCGTCAACGTCACGACACCGATAGGAGAGGTGCATTCGACAAGGCCGCCGTCGATGCACCCCGGCCGCAAACGAGCGAACCGGCTACGCAGGAAGTCGCGGAAGTGACGAGCTCAGCGGGTACCCGAGATTTTCGCGCTGCCGAGGACGACATCCCCGCCTTCGGGATCGGGGCGGTAGAGAACGACGACCTGGCCCGGAGCGACGCCACGCAGCGGCTCGCGCAAGTGCACCGTCATGGTGTCGTTGTCCACGTCGGCGACCGCATCGACGATGCCTCCGTGAGCTCTGACCTGGACGACGCATTCGGTGGGCTCGGCCAGCGGCCGGCCGCTGGGCCAGATCGCGCGGTCAGCCTCGATCACCTTGACGCCGAGCCCGGCCGCGGAGCCGACCTTGACGGAGCCCGACACCGGTTCGAGTGAAAGGACGTACCGAGGACGGCCGTCGGGCGCCGGAGCGTCGATTCCCAGGCCCTTGCGCTGGCCGACCGTGAATCCGTGCACCCCGGTGTGCCGGCCGAGCACCGCACCTGTTTCCGCGTCGACGAGCTCGCCGGGACGCTGCCCCAGCCGGTTCTCCAGGAACTTCTTGGTGTCGCCATCCGGGATGAAACAGATGTCGTGGCTGTCCGGCTTGTTGGCGACGGACAGCCCCCGGCGCTCCGCTTCGGCACGCACGTCGGTCTTCCAGGAGTCACCCAACGGGAACATGGCGTGGCTGAGCTGCTCGGGCGTCAGCGAGGCAAGCACGTACGACTGGTCCTTGCCGCTGTCCGCGCTACGACGCAACTCGGGCACACCGTCGACCATGGAGAGGCGCGCGTAGTGGCCCGTCGCGACCGCGTCGAATCCCAACGCCATCGCCTTCTCGAGAAGCGCTTCGAACTTGATCTTCTCGTTGCAGGTGACGCAGGGATTCGGGGTGCGCCCGGCGGCGTATTCGCCGACGAAGGTTTCGACGACCTCTTCGGTGAAGCGCTCCGCGAAGTCCCAAATGTAGAACGGGATGCCGAGGATGTCGGCGGCCCGCCGGGCGTCGTGCGAGTCCTCAATAGTGCAGCACCCGCGCGAGCCGGTCCGCAGAGTTCCCGGTTTGGCGGACAGGGCCAGGTGCACGCCGACGACGTCGTGCCCGGCGTCGACCGCGCGCGCCGCGGCGACCGCCGAGTCCACTCCTCCGCTCATCGCGGCCAAAACCCGCATTGCCTTACACCTCTTGCTTCTGGGTCTGCTTGCGCATTCCGGCGAGGCCGGCCTGCCGGGCGCGCATGACGACGCCACCGATCTCCGCGGCCACAGCCTCGACGTCCGCGGCGGTGGATGTGTGGCCGAGAGAGAAACGGAGCGAACCGCGGGCCGCCGCCGGGTCGGCCCCCATGGCGAGCAGCACGTGACTCGGCTGGGCGACACCTGCTGTGCACGCGGATCCCGTCGAGCACTCGATGCCCTTGGCGTCGAGCAGCATCAACAGGCTGTCGCCGGCGCACCCGGGGAAAGTGAAGTGGGCATGGCTGGGCAGCCTTTCGCCTTCTCCACCGTTGAGGACTGCGTCGGGTACCTCGCGTTGGACGGCCTCGACGAGCCCGTCTCGAAGCTCCTCGACGCGCTTCGCGTACTCGGCTCGGGTGGCGACGCTGATTCGGACAGCAGCCGCGAATCCCAGGATCGCCGGGACGTCCAGGGTGCCGGAGCGGACATTGCGCTCCTGACCTCCGCCGTGCAGCAGGGGCGAGCACGGTACGTCACGGCCGAGCAGAAGCGCTCCTACGCCGATCGGGCCGCCGAGCTTGTGGCCGGTCAGCGTGAGCGCAGCGGCGCCGCTGGCGGCGAAGTCGACCGAAACCGCCCCGACGGCCTGGACCGCGTCGGTGTGGAAGGGGATGTCGAACTCGGCGCACACTGCTGCCAGCTCGGCGATCGGGTTGATCGTGCCGACCTCGTTGTTCGCCCACATCACGGTGGTCAACGCCACGTCCTCGGGCTCCGCGGCGATGGCTGCCCGGAGGACGTCAGGCGACACTCGCCCCTGGCTGTCCACGTCGAGGAGCGTCACCTCGGCGCCGCAGTGGGCCTCGAGCCACTCCACGGTGTCGAGCACGGCGTGGTGCTCCGCGGCACCGCACAGGATGCGACGCCGCTGCGCCTGCTCGCCACGGCGAGCCCAGTAGATGCCCTTGATCGCGAGGTTGTCGCTCTCGGTGCCTCCGCCGGTGAAGATCACTTCGGAGGGACGGGCGCCCAGCGCCTCGGCGATTGTCTCCCGGGCTTCTTCGACCATCCGGCGGGCCCGGCGGCCCGAAGAGTGCAGCGCCGAGGCGTTGCCCACGGTGGACAGCGCCTCGGTCATCGCCGCTATGGCTTCGGGCAACATCGGCGTGGTTGCCGCGTGGTCGAGATAGGTCATCGCTGTTCCAGGGTAGTCCGCTCCAGCGCGTGACCAAGTCCACCCTGGCTCTCGAAGTGGGCTGTCACACCTTTGACGGCCACCGCCCGGTCAGCCGGACCCCCACCATCGCCAGCCCGACCAAGGCCACGGTGAGCAGGGCCATCGCCGGCGACGGGTCGAGCACCGAGCCCACCACACCGAGCAGAACCCCGCCCAGGCCGATGAGCAGCGCGGAACCGACCCAGTCCGCGAGCTGAACCGCCGAGGTGTTGAATCCGCGCTCGCCTTCGGGTGAGTAGCGGAGCAGGAGGACGGAAATCGCGGGCATCGCGATCCCCATGCCTGCGCCACCGACCGCGCACGCCACGAATGCGACCCAGCCGGGGCACCACGGCTGCGAAACCAGACCGAAGCAGACCAGCCCCGCCGCCACCAGCAGGAACCCGGTGCGTAGCGACGCCTCCCTCGACCAGCCGAGGTACCGGCCCTGGGCCGCCGACGCCGCGGACCAGCCCAAAGCCGTGATCGTCAGCGGCAGGCCGGCGAGGGCAGGGCCGTAACCGTGGACCGCCGTCATGGTCAGCGGGAGATACGCCTCCATGCCCGCGTAGGCCCCGGCGATCAGGGCGCGGGAGGCGACGACCGTCGGCAGACCGGGGCGCGATGTCAACGTCCCGGCCGGCAGCAGGGTCCGGAGCGCGTAGCCCAGGGCGATCAGCCCCACCGTGCCGTAGCCGAGCGCGACCAGCGACTGGTGCTGAGCGGCCCAGGTCAACGCCGCGACGCCGAGCGCGGCGATGATCGCCTGCGGGACGCTCGCCCGCCGCCCGCCCGTGGCAGGTTCGTGCGCCGGCAGGCGTCGGACGACCACCACCAGCATGAGGACGCCGATCGCGACGAGCGGGACCAAGCCGAGGAAGACCCAGCGCCAGCCGACGCTGACCGTCACGACTCCGGCCACCGACGGTCCGATGACCGCCGGCAGGACCCAGGCCGCGGCATTCGCGGCGTAGATGACCGGGCGTTCGTGGTCGGTGAAGGTCAGGGCGATCAGCAGGGAGACCGAAACCAGGAGCAATCCCGAGCCGAAGCCCTGCAGCGCCCGGCCGAGCAGGAGCATCGGCATGCCGCTCGCCGTCCCCGCGACCACCAGGCCGGCCGCGAACAGCAAGGGACCGGCGAGCAGCGCCGGCGCCGGTCCGCGGCGGTCGCCCAGCCGGCCCGACAGCACGGTGGCGACCACGCTGGAAATCAGGAAGATCGTGAACGGCCACGAATAGAGGGACAGCCCGCGGAGGTCGGCGACCAGCGTGGGCATCGCCGTCGCCACACCCATGCTCTCGAACGCGACCAAGGTGACCACCAGCAGC
The DNA here is from genome assembly GCF_040610315.1 of Amycolatopsis sp. NPDC004169. Classification (NCBI taxonomy): domain Bacteria; kingdom Bacillati; phylum Actinomycetota; class Actinomycetes; order Pseudonocardiales; family Pseudonocardiaceae; genus Amycolatopsis; species Amycolatopsis sp. NPDC004169. The sequence continues at coordinate 147,449 of NZ_JBEXMD010000016.1, read as the reverse complement.
AGCGCGATCGTGGTCAGCCGGTGTTCCGCGCTCCAGAGCACACTGCGGCGGCGAGGTGCGGAGTCGATCGTCGAGGCCATGATCAGCAGCGTGCAACCTCCAGCTCGCTGGAGGTCAAGGCGGTCAGGCGGAGCGGTGCACGACCGGTTCCAGCGGCAGGTCACGGGCCAGGGCGGCCGCTTCGCCGCGGGAACTCACGTCCAGCTTGTCCAGGATGTTGCGGACGTGGAACTTCACCGTGTGCTCGCTGAGCTGCAGTTGTCCGGCGATCTGCCGGTTGCGCAGCCCCTGGGAGATGCCCGACAGGACCTCCAGCTCGCGCGGGTTGAGCCGATCGAGCGGACGCAGCTCCGGCGGCTCGGCCACGCCGAGCGGGAGGGACGCGGTGACCGTCGTCCCCCAGTTCGGTACGGCGTCGATCTCCCAGTGGCCGCCGAGGGCCGTGAGCCGCTCGGTCAGGCCTCGGGGTGGGATCGCGTCGGCGACTTCGGGACAGTCGTCGCGGACGGTGATCCGCAGCACCGGGCCGTCCACGCGCCAGGACGCCCGCAGCCGGGTGGTCGCGGGGCGGTCCAGGGCGGCGAGCACCAGGCCACGGGTCAGGGTGCGCGCCGTGTGGGCGATGTCCTGCGGGAGGGCGGCGTCGCCGATCGGGTCGGCGAGGTCGACGTCGACCTCCGTGTGCCGGACCAGGTCGGCCAGCTGGGTCTTGAGGACCACGAAGGCCGCGTCCACCTGCTCCGCGGACATGGCCTGGTCGCGGTCGATGACGCCTTTGAGCTCCAGCAGCGCGTCGGCGGCGAGGTCGACCGCGGTGCGGCGGGCGACGGTGTCGGAGAGCCGGCCGGAGCGGAGGACCGACAGGAGCGTCATCAGGGTGGCCGCGTGTGTCTGGCCGAGGTCGGTGATCACCTGGGCGCGTGCCGAGGTCGCGGCGAGGCTGCTGGCCAGGACGTCCGGTCCCGGGTCCGTCGCCCGCTGGCCGGCGTCGGTGCTCACGATGTGCCACAGCCGGGCCGCCAGCTCCAGCTCCGCGGTCGGCGGGTCCGCTTCCTCCGGCACGACGGCGAGCACCGCGCCGCGGCCGACTGCCGGAGTCGATGCGAGCAGGATCAGGCGGCGCTCGATGCCGCCGAGCACGCCATCAATCACCAACGCCTTGCCCGGCTCGCTGCGCTCGACCAGCCGCTGCAGCTCGACGCTCGTCACGGTCTGCGTGATCGCTTCGTCGCCGATGGCCTTGAGCGGGCTCCGGGGGCAGTCGGCGGTCTGCATCGCCGCCGCGCGGTGGGGGATCAGCCGGGCCAGCTCGGCGGTGTACCGGCTGAGCAGGTGGGGCCGCGGGGCCGACAGGAGCCGCTCGACGACGTCCAGCACGTGCCGCGGATCCGACCAGGATGCGTCCATGGCTCCCAAGGTAGGCCCGTCCGGGATCCGGCGACCTGCTCGTCCGGCTAGTGAACACTGCTCGTCCGGGCGGTTCGGCGACTCCGCCGCGCGAGTTGACTTCCAGGGGAGGACATTCGAACCGAAGGTCACGGACCAAGGAGCGAGACACCATCATGAGAGCGATCACCTTCTCCGCATACGGCGGACCGGAAGTCCTGCAGCTGTCCGACGTCCCGGTGCCGGAGCCAGGTCCCGGACAGGTGCGGCTGGCCGTGCGGGTCGCCGGGGTCAACCCGATCGACTGGAAGATCCGCAACGGCGCCATGCAGCAGAACTTCCCGATCGCGTTTCCGCACATCCCGGGTGCCGAGGTCGCCGGGGTCGTCGACGCCGTCGGGGAGGGCGCGGACTTCGCCGTGGGTGACGAGGTCTTCGGCTGGTCGGAGACCGGCGCCTACGCCGAGTACGCGCTCGCGAAGGCGATCGCGCCGAAGCCCGCGAGCATTTCGTGGGCGGACGCCGCCGCGTTGCCGGTCGCCGGCGAGACCGCGCTCCGCGTCCTCGGGCAGCTCGGGGTCCGCGAGGGTGAGACGCTCGTCCTTCTCGGCGCCAGCGGGACGGTCGGGCGGTTTGCCGCCCAGGTCGCCGTCGCGCAAGGGGTGACCGTCGTCGGGACCGGGGGCAGCCGGAGTCTCGACGACCTCAAGTCGCTGGGTGTGGTGCCGGTCCTTTACGGCGACGGGTGGGTCGAGCGGGTGCGGGAGGCCACGTCCGGGAAGGTGGACGCCGTGTTCGACGCTGCCGGGCACGGGGTGCTGCCGGGGTCCGTCGAGCTGCGGGGCGGCAAGGACCGGATCATCACCATCGCCGACCCGGCCGCGTTCGAACTGGGGATCCCGTTCTCCAGCGGGGGCAAGCAGAGCCGTGAGGTCCTCACCGGGATCGCCGGCTGGGTGACCGACCGCGGGGTCGGCATCGCGCAGGGCAAGAGCTATCCGCTGGCCGAGGCGGCCGCGGCGCAGGTCGAAAGCGAGGACGGGCACCCTGGCGGAAAACTGACCATCACCGTCGGCTGACCGAAGACCGAGCCCAATCCGGGCCTGTCGCCGGATCGCGGCGACAGGGCCCGGATCACTTCGCGGGAGGCGAAGCCAGTGGGGCCGCCTGACGGCGCGAGGCCCGGCGGCGCTGCTGGGCCGGGATCTGCACCGTGCCCAACGCGGAATGGACCGCCGCCTCGGCGAGGTCGGCCAGCTCGCGACGGGTCTCCGCACGGCCGGGGGCGATCTCGGGGCAGACGTGGATTTCGAGCACCAGACCGCGCAGGGCCGCGACCCGGCGCAGCGACGCGATCAGCGACTCCGGCCCGATGAACGCCGGGCGGCTGGTCTCACGGCCGTCGGCGAGGCGGTAGCGCAACGCGATCGGGCGCACCGGGACGCCGCCGTCGATGGCCGCCTGGAACGTCGCCGTCGTGAAGCGGCCCGAGGCCAGGCCGCACCACGTCGTGCCCTCCGGGGTCACGCTCACCAACGAGCCCGTCCGGAGCGCCTCGGCCAGCGACGCCATCGTGGCCGGCAACGTCGTCAGCCGCTCGCGGTCGAGGAAGATGCTGCCGCCGCGGCGGACCAGGCCGCCCAGCACCGGCCAGCCCGCGATCTCCTTCTTGGCCAGCGCGCGCATCGGCCGCAGCGCGTTGACCGCGACGATGTCCAGCCACGAGATGTGGTTGTTGACCACCAGTGCACCCCGGCCGGCGGGCGCGGTCAGGAAGTCGGCGCCGCCCCGGATGTCGAGGCGGACGCCGAACGCCCGCAGCACGCCGCGGAAGATCAGCCGGAGCAGGCGCTCGCGGCCCGGGGCGACCAGCAGCAGGGGCGCGGACACCAGCGCGGCGACGACCACCAAGATCGCCGCCGCGAAACGCAGGACCCGGCGCGGGAGGCCGACGACCGGGTCGTCGGCGGTGAGGCAGCCGTCGCCGCAGGGCGAAGCCGGCATCCAGGCGTGGCTCATCCCTGGGCCCCGAGGAAGAACTTGAGGTACCGCTCGTCGACGTTCTGCAGGTCCAGGACCACGAAGAAGTCCGCGACGCCGAAGTCGGCGTCCAGCGCGGGCGGTCCGTAGGCCTTGGCGCCGAGCCGGATGTAGCCCTTGATCAGCGGCGGCAGCGTGGGCCGCGCCGGTCGCTCGATGCCCGAGGTGTCCCACGGGATCAGCGGCGTGACGCGTGCGTCCTCGGCGGAGTAGTGCTTGGTGCGCAGGATGTCCCACACGCCGGCGGCGGAGGAGCCGCCGTCCGCCAGCGGGACGGAGGCGCAGCCGGCGAGGTACCGGTGGCCGGACAGCAGCATGTAGCGGGCGATCCCGGCCCAGACCAGGCTGACGACGGCGCCGCTGCGGTGATCCGGGTGCACGCACGACCGGCCGGTTTCGACCAGCGACGGGCGCAGGCCCTCGATCGCCGCCAGGTCGAACTCGCTGTCGGCGTACAGCTTCCCCGCCTGGGCGGCGCGCTCCGGCGGCATCATGCGGTAGCAGCCGACGATCTCGCCCGTGTTGTCGTCGCGGACGACGAGGTGGTCGCAGAACTCGTCGAACTCGTCGACGTCGAGACCGGGCCGCAGGGAGTGGAGGTGCGCACCCATTTCCTCGGCGAAAACCCGGTACCGGAGTTTTTGCGCAGCGACCACTTCGTCGTTGGCGTGCGCGACGAGAAGCGAGTACCTAGGGGCGTCGGCGGGGAGCTGGACACCCGCCTGATCAGTGCTGACGAGGAGCTGTGACGTCGTCATGGTCAAGGTGTACCTGCGCGTTGGCAGCCGCGGAGAGTGCCATCCGGTGACCGATCAGTGCATGTTCGGTGAATGGCGGGTTCTCAGGCTCCTCTCAGGTCCCGGAAACGCGCGAAGGGCCCTCCGGGAGTTCCCGGAGGGCCCTTCGAACGAGGCTCAGCCCTTGCGCTTGTCGACCGCTTCGGTCAGCTGCGGCGCGACGTTGAACAGGTCGCCGACGATGCCGAAGTCGGCGATCTCGAAGATCGGCGCCTCCGGGTCCTTGTTGACGGCGATGATCGTCTTCGACGTCTGCATGCCGGCGCGGTGCTGGATCGCGCCGGAGATGCCGAGCGCGATGTACAGCTGCGGCGAGACCGTCTTGCCGGTCTGGCCGACCTGGAACTGCGCCGGGTAGTAGCCGGAGTCGACGGCGGCACGCGAGGCGCCGACAGCCGCGCCGAGCGAGTCGGCCAGCTTCTCGACGACGTCGAACTTCTCCGCCGAGCCGACGCCGCGGCCACCGGAGACCACGATCGAGGCCTCGGTCAGCTCCGGCCGGTCGCCGCCGGTGACCGGCTCGACGCCGGTGATCTTCGTCGCCTTAGCCGCGTCGACGGCGGGCAGCTCGACGGTCTCCTCGGCCGCCGCGCCCTCGGCGGGCTCGGCCTCGACCGCGCCCGGGCGGATCGAGACGACCGGTGCGCCCTTCGCGGACTTGGACTTGACCGAGAACGCGCCACCGAAGATGGACTGGTCGATGACGCCGTCGCCGTTGACGCCCACGGCGTCGTAGATCAGGCCGGAGCCCAGGCGCACGGCCAGGCGGGCGGCGACCTCCTTGCCCTCACCGCTGGCGGTGACGAGCACGGCGGCCGGGGACGCCGACTGCGCGAGCGCGGCGAGCACGTCCACCTTGGGCGTGACCAGGTAGTTCGCGGCGTCGTCGCCTTCCGCGACATACACCTTGGCGGCGCCGTGCGAGGCCAGCGCCTGCTTCGCCTTGGCGGCGGTCCCGGTCGGGCCGACGACGACGGCCGACGGCTCACCGAGCGCGCGGGCGGCGGTCAGCAGCTCGAGCGTGACCTTCTTGACCTCACCGTCGACGTGGTCGACGAGGACGAGTACTTCAGCCATGGTTCTAGTTCCTCCTCGAAGACCGTTGTCAGATGAGCTTCTGGCCGACGAGGTACTCGGCGACCTTGGTGCCGCCGTCGCCCTCGTCCTCGACCTTCTCGCCGGCGGTGCGCGGCGGCTTCGGCGCGGACTCGGTCACCTGCGACCACGCGTTGGCGAGACCGACCTCGCCCGCGTCGATGCCCAGGTCGGCGATGGTGAACGTCTCGACCGGCTTCTTCTTCGCGGCCATGATGCCCTTGAAGGACGGGTAGCGCGGCTCGTTGATCTTCTCGCCGACGCTCACGATCGCGGGCAGGCTCGCCTCGAGGTGGGTCAGGCCGTCCTCGGTCTCGCGGGTGGCCTTGATCGTCGAGCCGTCGACGGTGACCTCACGCACGTAGGTGACCTGCGGCAGGCCCAGCAGCTCGGCGAGGATCGCCGGGATGGCGCCGCCGCGGCCGTCGGAGGACTCGTTGCCGGCGATGACCAGGTCGAAGCCCTCGACCTTGCCGATCGCGGCGGCGAGCACCTTGGCGGTGGCGATCGCGTCGGAGCCGTGCAGGGCCTCGTCGGAGACGTGGATGGCCTTGTCGGCGCCCATGGACAGGGCCTTGCGGATGGCGTCGGTCGCGCGGTCCGGGCCCACCGAGATCACGGTGACCTCGCCCTCGCCGGCTTCCTTGATCTTCAGCGCTTCTTCGACGGCCTTCTCGTTGATCTCGTCGAGCACGGCGTCGGCGAATTCGCGGTCAAGGGTGTTGTCGGACCCGTTGAGCTTCCGCTCCGAGTAGGTGTCCGGTACCTGCTTGACCAGGACGACGATGTTGGTCATGGGTCTGCTTCGACCTCCCGGTTCGTGGCCCGCGGACGGACCACGGGACAGTGCTCTACTGGCCGGTAGATTAGGGCCAATCGGCGCCGAGGACCCGTCGAGGTGACGCCATTCACCTGGATGCGCAATTTAGTGGGACGATCGTCCCGGTAGTCGACCGGTTACCCCACCCGAACCACCGTTCGTCCGATCGGACCAACCACGGCCTACTGCCGGTGGGTGTCAGGCATTAACCTCCCCCACCATGCCCTCGCGCATCGCCGTCATCACCGACTCGAGCTCCTGCCTGCCCGATCTCATCGCTTCTCGCTGGGCGATCGGCGTCGTCCAGATCCAGCTGAGCCTGGGCGGCCACTACGACGACGAGAACCGCTTCGACCGCGGCGAGGTGATCGACGCCATGAGAGCCGGGCAGGTGATCACCACAGCGCCCCCGGACCCGGGGGCGTTCTTCTGGGCGTACCAGGAGGCGGCCACCGCCGGCGCGACCGCCATCGTCAGCATCCACATCTCCGGCCGCATGTCCGACACCGTCCGCGCGGCGCGCGAGGCCGCCCAGCAGGTCCGCGTCCCGGTGCACATCCTGGACAGCCGGACCACCGGCATGAGCCTCGGCTTCGCCGCCGTGTCCGCCGCGCGGGCGGCCGCGGCCGGCGCGGACGCGGCCCGGGTCATCGAAGCCGCCGAACGCCGCTGCCTCACCAGCACCGAGTTCATCTACGTCGACACGCTCGAGTACCTCCGCCGCGGGGGGCGCATCGGCGCCGCGCAGGCCATGCTCGGTAGTGCGTTTTCGATCAAACCGCTGCTCACGGTCAAGGACGGCGAGGTCGCACCCCTCGCCAGGGTGCCGGGCACCCGGCGCGCGCTGGCCAAGATGGTGGACCTCGCGGTGAAGAAGTCCGGCGGCTTCCGCGCCGACATCGCCGTCACCCGGTTCGGCGCCAGCGACCACGAGCTGGAGATCGGCAGGCAGATCGAACGCCGGGTGCCGGCGATGGTCGAGAGCATGGTCGTCGAAGCGAGCACGGTCATCGGCGCCCACCTCGGCCCCGGTGCGCTCGGCATCACGGTGTCGCCGGTCGGCTGACCCGCCGCGCCGGGATCAGCAGGACCACGAGCGGCAGGAGAACGCCGAGCCCGGTCGTCCCGACGATCAGCACCTGGTCGATTCGCGGGAAATGCGCGATGTGGCCGAGGTGGTAGAGGAAGTGCGGGACGCCGAACAGCAACGCCGCGACGGACGCGAGCCGCGCGACCGCTGTGGTGCCGATCACGGCGGCTCCGATCAGCAGGGCCGCGAGCGCCAGGTTGAGGCCGCCGAAGTCGCGCAGGAGGTGCTCGTTGAAGGCGCCGTCCATCGCCACCCAGCCCGCGCGGAAGCCGGGAAAGTCCTGGTAGAAGCCGGTCGGCGAGACCAGTGGCCAGATTCCGACCACGGCTTCGACCAGGCCGAAGACGACGAGCAGTGCGCGGGTGATGGTCCGTTGCATGACCACGGAACGAGACGGCCGGGCCGGACGTGACACCCGCTATGGTCGCGAAGGTGACCACCCCAGCCACCCGGGCCGAGGCGCTGCACCTCACCGGCGAACGGACCGTCCCCGGCATCGCCGAGGAGAATTACTGGTTCCGGCGCCACGAAGCCGCATATGCCGCCCTGCTCCCCCACTGCGCGGACGCGACAGTGCTCGAGGCCGGCTGCGGCGAGGGCTACGGCGCGAGCCTCCTCGCGACCACGGCCCGCCGGGTGCTCGCCCTGGACTACGACGTCCCGACGACCGAACACGTCGCCCGCCGCTACCGCGAGGTCGCCGTGGCGCGGGCGAACCTGGCGTTCCTCCCGGTCCGGGACGGCGCGGTCGACGTCGTCGCCAACTTCCAGGTCATCGAGCACCTGTGGGACCAGGCCGGCTTCCTCGCCGAGTGCCGTCGGGTGTTGCCGGAAAACGGCAAACTGCTGGTCACGACGCCGAACCGGCTGACCTTCACCCCGGACAGCGACACACCGCTGAACCCGTTCCACACCCGCGAGCTGGCGCCGTCCGAGCTGGCCGGGCTGCTCACCGACGCCGGCTTCGAGGTCGAGACCCTGCACGGGCTGCACCACGGCGAGGCTGTGCGGGCCCTCGACGAGCGGTACGGCGGCTCGATCATCGACGCCCAGCTGGACGTGGTCATGGGCAAGCTGCCGGGCCAGGCCGAGTGGCCGGACGCCCTGCTCGCCGACGTCGCCGCGATCGAGGCCACCGGCTTCGACATCCACGGCGAGGACCTCGACGCGAGCCTCGACCTGATCGCCGTGGCGGTGCGCCGATGAGCGAGGGCACCTTCTGCCTCGTCGTGCACAGCCACCTGCCGTGGCTGCCGCACCACGGGAGCTGGCCGGTCGGCGAGGAGTGGCTCTACCAGGCGTGGGCGCACTCCTACCTGCCGATGGTCGAGCTCCTGGAGCGCTTCGCCGCCGAAGGCCGCCGGGACGTGCTGACGCTCGGCGTGACGCCGGTGCTCGCCGCCCAGCTCGACGACCCGTACAGCATCCGGGCGTTCCACGACTGGCTCGGCCACTGGCAGCTGCGCGCCCAGCACGCGGCGATGCTGTGGCGCGGCGATCCGCTGCTGCGCGAGCTCGCCGCGGCCGAGTACCGGACCGCCGTCCGCGCGGCCGAAGAACTCGGGAGCCGGTGGCGGCACGGGTTCTCCCCCCTCCTTCGTTCATTGGTCGACAATTCGACGATCGAGCTGCTCGGCGGGCCCCTCGCGCACCCGTTCCAGCCGCTGCTGGACCCGCGGGTCCGGGACTTCGCGCTCAACGGCGGGCTCGCCGACACGGCCCTGCGGCTGGGGACACGACCCGAGGGAATCTGGGCCCCCGAGTGCGGCTACGCGCCTGGTATGGAAAACGACTACGCGGCCGCGGGCGTCCGGCGGTTCCTGGTCGACGGCCCGTCGCTGCGCGGCGAGACCTGGGCGGCGAGGCCCGTCGGCGACACCGACGTCCTCGCCTTCGGCCGGGACCTCGAAGTCACCTACCGCGTCTGGTCGCCGAAGGCCGGCTACCCCGGCCACGCCGCCTATCGCGACTTCCACACCTGGCAGCACGAGGTCGGGCTCAAGGCCGCGCGCGTCACCGGGAAGACGGTCGAGCCGCAGGACAAGGCGCCGTACGACCCGTCGCTCGCCGCCGATGTGCTGGGGACGCACGTCAAGGACTTCGTCGACACCGTCGTGACGCGGCTGCGGTCACTGAAGCGGCAACACGGGCGGGAGGCGCTCGTGGTCGCCGCGTACGACACGGAGCTGTTCGGGCACTGGTGGCACGAGGGACCGGCCTGGCTGGAGGGCGTGCTGCGCGCGCTGCCGGAGGCCGGCGTGCGGGTGACGACGCTGAAGGGCGCGATGGAAGCCGGCCACGTCGGCGCGCCCATCGACCTGCCCGCGTCCTCGTGGGGGTCGGGCAAGGACTGGCGCGTCTGGGACGGCGAACAGGTCAAGGACATGGTCACGGCCAACAGCGCGCTGCAGGAGCGGCTGCTCGACCTGGTCCGGGGGCTGGACCGGACGGCGCGGGACGTGGTCGCCGACCAGGCCGTCGCCGAGGCGATGCTGGCGCTGGAGAGCGACTGGGCGTTCATGGTCACCAAGGATTCGGCCGCGGACTACGCCCGTCGTCGCGCGGCGGTCCACACCGAGCGCTTCGACACGCTGGCCGGGCTGCTGCGCCGCGGCGACCGCGCGCGGGCAGAGGAGCTCGCCGCGGCCTACCGGGCCGACGACGGACCGTTCGGGCACCTCGACGCCCGGGCGCTGAAGCACGACTGAAAGGGACGCACCTCCATGGGGATCCACGAAATTCCGCTCAAGACCCTCGACGGGCGGGACAGCTCGCTGGGCGAGTACGCCGGCAAGGCGCTGCTCGTGGTCAACGTCGCGTCGAAGTGCGGCCTGACCCCGCAGTACTCGGGTCTCGAGCGGCTGCAGGAACGCTTCGACGGGCAGGGCTTCTCCGTTGTCGGTTTTCCGTGCAACCAGTTCGCCGGCCAGGAACCGGGCAGCGCGGAGGAGATCCAGACGTTCTGCTCGACGACCTACGGCGTCACGTTCCCGCTGTTCGAGAAGATCGACGTCAACGGCGAAGACCGGCACCCGCTCTACGCCGAGCTGACCGAGACCGCGGACGCCGAGGGCACCGCGGGCGACGTCCAGTGGAACTTCGAGAAGTTCCTGATCGGCGCCGACGGCGAGGTCCTGGCGCGGTTCCGGCCGCGCACCGAGCCGGAGGACGAGACGGTCGTCAAGGCCATCGAGGCCGCGCTGCCGGCTTGATCCCCACGGCGGGGGACGCCGGTCCCCCGCCGTGGCCGGGATCAGGACGAACCAGCCTCGATCACCGCCCGCACGCATTTGGCGACCACCGCCGGATCCACCTTGACCACGCGGCGGTCGTAGGTGAGCAGCCCGTTGACCTCGTTTTCGACATCCGTGGTCTGGGTGTAGACGGCCCCGGACAAGCCGCGTTCCGCGACCACCCGCTCGAGGGCCGCGCTGACCTGGGCGTAGCGCTCGGTGAGCCGCTCCCGGGTCGGCGTCATCTCGTACGCGTTGGGCGGGCCGGGCCAGCGGTGGTCGTCCAAAACCAGACCAAGGCCGCCGTACTCGCCGTCGACGATCGCGCGGCCGTCGCGCACCGACGGCGTCCCCGGGCCCACGTACGTGTGGTCGTCGTAGACGTCGCCCGCGCCGCTGTCCGGCCGCGAAAAACAGCAGTTGACGCCGCTGTTCGCGATCACCAGCCGGGAGGGGTCCAGGGCTTTGACCGATTCCGCGACACGCGCGGTGTCGAACTCACCCCAACCCTCGTTGAACGGGACCCAGCCGACGATCGACGGGACCGCCTGCAGCTGCGCCACCATTTCGGCGAGCTCCGTCTCGAACCGCTCGCGCGCCCGCGGGACCGGGTCCGGCGCGATCCCGGGCGGGCCGTCGAACGACACGGTCAGCGACGGCATGTCCTGCCAGACGACCAAGCCCAGCGTGTCGGCCCAGAAGTACCAGCGGGCCGGCTCGACCTTGACGTGCTTGCGGACGAAGTTGAAGCCCAGTTCCTTCGTCTTTTCGAGGTCGAACCGCAGGGCCTCGTCGGTGGGCGCGGTCGAGATCCCGTCCGGCCAGTAGCCCTGGTCGAGCGGTCCGTGCAGAAAAGTGACACGGCCGTTGAGGGCGATCCGCGGGCGTCCCCGCTCGTCCGGGACCAGGCCGATCGTCCGCAGCCCGGCGTAGCTGCTGACCTCGTCCGAAATCGAACCACGCTCATCGAGCAGCTGGACGCGCAGCGAATACAGGTGCGGGTCGTCGGGAGTCCAGAGCCGCGGCGAGGGCACTTCCACGCGCACCGCGGTCCCGGCCGCGCCGGACGCCCGTGCGACCTCGACGTCGTTTGCCGAAATGATGACAACGACCTCGGCGCCGCCGGTGACCTGCGGGAACACCGTCACGCCGGTCAGGTCCGGAGTGAGGTCGAGCCGGTCGATCCGGACCTCGGGGACCGGCTCCAGCCACACCGTTTGCCAGATTCCGGACGACGGCGTGTAGCAGATTCCGCCGGGCTCGTTGCGCTGCTTCCCGACCGGGAAGGTCTCGATGTCCGTGCGGTCCTCGGCGCGGACGGTCAGTTCCTGCGGTCCCGTAGCGCGCAGGACGTCGGTCACGTCGGCGCTGAACGCTGTGTAGCCGCCTTCGTGAGTGGCGACGAGCTGGTTGTTGACCCAGACCTTCGCCGTCTGGTCGACCGCGCCGAAGTGCAGGAGCACCCGTGAGCCGCGCCAGTCGGCCGGGACCTCGAAGAGGCGCCGGTACTAGAGGACTTCGTCGCGTCGTCGAATTCCGGACAACGCCGATTCCGGCGGGAACGGGACCAGGATGCGCTCGGCGTAGCCGGACGGCCGTGGTTCGTCCGGCGACGACGGCCAGCCCGCGTACTCCCAGACGCCGTTGAGGTTCAGCCAGCGGGGCCGCGTCAGCTGCGGTCGCGGGTACTCGGGCAGGGCGTTGTCCGGAGCGACGTCGGCGCTCCACGGGGTCGGCAGGGGCGGCTCGAGCCGGCGCCAGCCGGGGTCCTCGGGAGAAGTCATCCCGGTCGATGGTGGCAGAGATCGTCACCACCGCCAGTGATCGGGATCACATGTGAACACTTCGCGAGCACGGGCGCGTCGACGCCTCCTGACTCGCGAGTAACCTCTGCCCATGCGAGTGCTGATGCTGTCCTGGGAGTACCCGCCCGTGGCCATCGGGGGCCTGGCCCGGCACGTCCACGCGCTCGCGACGCACCTCGCCCGCCAGGGCCACGAGGTCGTGGTGCTCTGCCGGCACGCCGCGGGCACCGACGCCGGGACGCATCCCCGCACCGACCGCGTCGTCGAGGGCGTGCGGATCATCCGGGTCGCCGAGGACCCGATGCACGTGACCTTCGAACGGGACCTCGTCGCCTGGACGCTGGCCATGGGCCACGCCATGATCCGCGCTGCGCAGGACCTGCTGCGGACCTGGCAGCCCGACGTCGTCCACGCGCACGACTGGCTGGTCGCCCACCCGGCCATCGCGATCGCCGAGGCCGCGCGGGTGCCGCTGGTCGGCACCATCCACGCGACCGAAGCGGGGCGGCACTCCGGGTGGCTGTCGCACCCGCTGAACCAGCAGGTCCACTCGGTGGAGTGGTGGCTGGCGAACCGCGCCGACGCGCTGATCACCTGCTCGCAGGCGATGCGGCGCGAGGTCGCGTACCTTTTCGAGGTCGAGGCGGACGACGTCACGGTGATCCACAACGGGATCGAGGAGCGTGGCTGGCAGGTGCCCGCGGACGAGATCGCCCGCGCCCGCGAGGTCTACAGCCCGGCCGGTGCGCCGCTGTTGCTCTTTTTCGGACGACTCGAGTGGGAGAAGGGCGTGCAGGACCTGCTGGCCGCCCTCCCCCGCATCCGGCGCCGCCACCCGGGCACCCGCGTGGTCGTTGCCGGAAAAGGACGACACTTCGACGAGCTGGTCGAACAGGCGCGGAAACTGCGGGTGCGGCGGGCGGTCGACTTCGTCGGGCACCTCTCGGACCGCGACCTCCGCGCGGCGCTGGCCGCAGCCGACGCCGTGGTGCTGCCCAGCCGGTACGAGCCGTTCGGCATCGTCGCCCTGGAGGCCGCGGCCGCGAAGGCGCCGCTGGTCGCGTCGACGGCCGGCGGGCTCGGCGAAGTCGTCGTCCACGGTGAGACCGGCCTGGCGTTCAGCCCCGGCGACGTCGCCGCGCTGGCCGCCGCGGTGACAACCGTGCTCTCCGACGCCGACGCGGCGGCCGAGCGGGCGCAGGCCGCGCAGTCCCGGCTGGCCGCGGACTTCGACTGGGGCCGGATCGCCGAAGCGACGGCCGAGGTCTACCGGCGAGCGAAGCCGGGCGAACCGGTCGAGCTGCCGCGGCCCAAGATCGCGACCGGCAACGCCTTCGAGCCGGTGCCGGCCGGGATCCCGGAAGTCTAGGTAGCCGCGGACTCAGAACCGGCAGGGCCGGAAGCAGTCCGGACGGGCCTGGACGGGCGTTGTCGTGATTCCGTCCACGGTGGACGCGAGCGACAACACGACGAAGAAAACGGCGACGGCAGCTCTCAACCTGCTGGTCATGGGGACTCCTCGGGGAACGGCGGCGCGATCGGCGCCTCGCAGCGAGCATCCGCGTCACCACCCCGCGAAACAATAAGCGGAACAGCACGGGCCGATACGTATTCGCCTTCCGTGATCGGTTCGTCCGGTTCACCGGCTTCCGGTCAGCAACCGGACCCGGACGTGTTCCCACAGCGGGCCGTGCGGGGCGACCGCCGCCCGGATGCGCTCGGTGAACGCCGGCCGCGCATCCGGGGCGGGCAGCTGGTCGGGGCTCATTGCCGAAAAAACGCCACCGGCCAATTCGTCGACGCTGAGCGGTGCGGAGTACTCGACGACCGTCGAGCTCACGGCGTACCCGGCGGCTGCCAGGGCCTTCGCGTACCGCTCCTGGCTCGCGTCGTCGGTGCCGCAGGTCCGGTGGACCGGCGTACCGAGGTAGGCGGAGACGACGTCCCGCAGCGCCGCCCACCACGGCGTGTCCTGCAGCCACAGCGGCTCGCCGTTGGTCACCACCGCGACTCCGCCGCCCGGACGCAGCAGCGGGCGAACCGCCGCGAACAGCCGCGGGTGGTCCATCCAGTGCAACGCCTGCGCGACCGTCACCGCGGCCAGGCGCCGCGGACCGAGGACGGCCTGCAGCGCACCGACGTCCGAGTCCGCGCCCAGCAGCCAGCCGACGTTCGGCTCCGCCGTCGCCCGCCGGGCCTGGGCCAGCATCGCCGGCTCCGGGTCCATGCCCAGCACGGCGCCGACCCGGGGCGCCAGGGCCCGGGTGAGCTGGCCGGTGCCGCAGCCGAGGTCCACGACGAGGTCGTCGCCGCTCAGCGCGAACGCCGTGGCCGGCACGTCCGCCACCTCGGATGGATAGCCGCGGCGGAAGCGCTGGTAGTACTCGCTCACTTCGCCGCCGAACGTCGACGTGGTCATTTTTCGAGCATGCCCAGGGCCAAGGCCGGCCGGGCGCCGTTCCGCCGACGGCGGACTCAGAAGACCGGCAGCAGCACCCCGTGCTCGGACTCCGGTCGCGGGCCGAAGATGCGGCGGTCGGCTTCGGCGATCGGGACGTCGTTGATGCTCGCTTCGCGGCGGCGCATCAGGCCTTCGTCACTGAACTCCCAGAGCTCGTTGCCGTAGCTGCGGAACCACTGGCCCTCGGCGGTGCGGGACTCGTACTGGAACCGGACGGCGATGCGGTTGCCGCGAAAGCCCCACAGCTCCTTGCGCAGGGCGTAGTCCAGCTCGCGGGCCCACTTCGCGGTCAGGAACTCGACGATCTGCGCGCGGCCGACGACGTATTGGTCGCGATTGCGCCAGACCGAGTCCTCGGTATAGGCCAGCGAGACGCGCTCCGGGTCGCGGGTGTTCCACGCGTCCTCGGCGGCCTGGACCTTCTGGCGGGCGGTGTCCTCGTCGAACGGCGGGAACGGCGGACGCGGGGTCATGGGAGCTCCTTCCGGACGTAGAGAACGTGCGTTCTCCACTGCTCCCGCTAGACTAGAGAACGATCATTCTCAGCGCCAGGGACAGGTGACATGGATTCCACGGAGGCGACCGACCGGCTGCTGGAGGCCGCCGAGGACCTCTTCTACGCCCACGGCGTGCAGGCGGTCGGGATGGACGCCGTCCGCGCACGGTCCGGCGTCTCGCTCAAGCGGCTTTACCAGTGTTTCCCGGCGAAGAACGACCTGGTCGAGGCCTACCTGCTCCGCCGCGACGAACGCTGGCGGAGGTCGTTGCGCGAATTCGTCCACGCCCGCGGCGACGACCCGCTGGCCGTCTTCGGCTGGCTGAAGAACTGGTTCGCCGAGCCGGGCTTCCGGGGCTGCGCGTTCGTCAACTCCTTCGGCGAGTTCGGCGAACCCACCCCCGGCATCGCCGCCGCGATCCGCAAGCACAAGGACGAGGTCCGGGGCTACCTGCGTGGTCTGGTTTCCGACCAGGGCACCGCGGACCAGCTGTTCGCCCTGGTCGAGGGCGCGACCGTGCTCGCCGCCATCACCGGCGACCCGCGCGAAGCGGACACGGCAGGCGAAGCGGCGAAGGTGCTCCTGAAAGCCCTCGTGTGAGAGACGACTCTGCGTAACGAGCTGCCGCCGGGCGCCGACTACCGGCCACCAGCAGCGACTGCGCAGAGGAGCCGGGCCCCATGAAGATCTTCGTCGCGGCGGCCGCGGATCCGGTGGTGCCCGATTGGCGCGTTTTCGGCCACGGGCTGGTCGCCGGGCTCATCGCGGCCGTCGCCGTCACCGCTGTCCTTGCGCTGCTCGCGTTCAAGGAGCGTCGCGTCGAACTGCCCGGCGGCGCCCAGTGGAAGTTCACCGACAGCTGGGCCAGCAACCTCACGGCGTTGACCGCCGCCTTCGCCGCGTTGCTGGCCGCCTTCTCCGGCAAGCTCGACACGGCGATCGCGCCGGGGGCGTCGGCGGCCTTCGCGGTCGCGTCGGCGCTCTACGTCGCCATCGCCGCCTGCGCGCCGATCGCCTACACCGTCGGCCAGGTCGCGAGGCCGCGGGGCAAGTCCGCTGGGCTCGAAGGCAGCCGGGGCGGTCTCGTCGGCGCCGCGTTCCTCACGCTGTGGTCGGTTTTTTCGTCACTCGGCTCGGTCGTCTTCGTCCTGCAGTACGGCGCGATCGGCGCCATCCGGGACTACCAGGTCCTCGCCACGATCCTGCTGGCGGTGATGGCGCTGCTGGTCGCGGCCTACGCCGTCCGGACGATCCACTGGCTGCTCACCGTGCCGGCCACCGGCACCGCGCTCCCCGGCATCACCGGGTTCACCTGCTGCGAACCGCCGGCGGCCGTCGTGACGCGGCGGGTCTTCCTGCTTTGAACGAAAAATGAACCGGTCCCGGTGGTGGGGAGCCGCCGCCACCGGGACCGGTCCGGACCCACACCATCCCAACCAGTGTGGAATCCGGCCTCCCCCCGTCAGGTAGGGGAGGCCGGGGCCCCTGCTACCGGGCGTCCGTGAGGTACCGCGCGTAGGCACCCGTGGTGAGGAAGCTCGGCAGCTTCTCGCCCAGCGCGGTTTCGGTGAAGATCTCGTACGCGTCGTCGAGGCGGTTGCCCTCGCCCAGCTCGGCCCGGACCGAGGCGAGCTCGTCGTGCAGGAACTCGACCGCCAGCTCGCGGGTCAGCGCCGTGCCGTCCTCGAGCTTCGTGCCGTTGCGGATCCACTGCCACACCTGGCAGCGCGCGATCTCCGCGGTGGCCGCGTCCTCCATCAGGTTGTGGATCGCCGCCGCGCCGGTGCCGCGCAGCCACGCGTCGACGTACCGCAGCGCGACGTTGATGTTCGCGCGCACGCCCGCCTCGGTGACCTCGCCGCCGGCGCTGGCCACGTCGAGCAGGTCCTCGGCGGTGACGTGGACGTCGTCCCGGAGCTTGCCGAGCTGGTTGGGCCAGCCGCCGAGGACGCCGTCGAAGACCTCGCGGCAGATCGGGACCAGGCCGGGGTGCGCGACCCAGGAGCCGTCGAAACCGTCGCCGGCCTCGCGTTCTTTGTCCGCGCGGACCTTCTCGACGGCGATCTCGTTGACCGCAGGGTCCTTGCTCGGGATGAACGCGGCCATGCCGCCGATGGCGTGCGCGCCACGCTTGTGGCAGGTGCTCACCAGCAGTTCGGTGTAGGCCCGCATGAACGGCACGGTCATCGTGACCTGCGCGCGGTCCGGCAGGACGAAGTCGGCGCCGTGCGCGGCGAAGTTCTTGATGAGGCTGAAGATGTAGTCCCAGCGGCCGGCGTTGAGGCCCGCGGCGTGCTCGCGCAGCTCGTAGAGGATCTCGTCCATCTCGAACGCGGCGGTGATCGTCTCGATCAGCACGGTGGCGCGGATCGTGCCGCGCGGGATGCCGAGTTCGCGCTGGGCCAGCAGGAAGACGTCGTTCCAGAGACGCGCTTCGAGGTGGTTCTCCAGCTTCGGCAGGTAGAAGTACGGGCCGACGCCGCGGGCGAGCAGCTGGCGCGCGTTGTGGAAGAAGTACAGGCCGAAGTCGACCAGGCTCGCCGACACCGGACGGCCGTCGATGCGGATGTGCTTCTCGACCAGGTGCCAACCGCGGGGGCGCGCGACGATCGTCGCGGGCTCGTCGCCGATCGTGTAGCGCTTCCCGGCTTCGGTGGTGAAGTCGATGTTGCGGCGGATCGCGTCGTAGAGGTTGATCTGGCCGTCGATGACGTTGTGCCACGTCGGCGACGTCGCGTCCTCGAAGTCCGCCAGCCAGACCTTGGCGCCGGAGTTCAGCGCGTTGACCGTCATCTTGCGGTCGGTCGGGCCGGTGATCTCGACGCGGCGGTCCTCCAGGCCCGGCGCGGTCGGGGCCACGTGCCACGACTCGTCCTCGCGGATCCGGCGGGTCTCGGGCAGGAAGCCGAGCGGCTTCTCCCCGGACTGCAGTTCCTCGCGCCGCGTGCGGCGGGCGTCGAGCAGCTCGCGTCGGCGGCCGGCGAACGTGTTGTCCAGCTTGGCCAGGAAGTCGAGTGCCGCCGGGGTCAGGATCTCCGCGAACCGGCCCTCGACCGGGCCGGTGACCTCGATGCGGTAGTTCAGCCGATCAACCATGGGGTGCCTCCGCGAGCTGTGGGCAGGGGAAGGAAAGAAGGGGGAGGGTCGCGGCCTGACGACGGTGGGGGGTGCCGTCGTCAGGCCGCGGCCGGGATCAGTGGAACTGGGCTTCTTCGGTGGAGCCCTTGAGCGCGGTGGTCGAGCTCTCCGGGTTCAGCGCCGTCGCGACGTTGTCGAAGTAGCCGGTGCCGACCTCGCGCTGGTGCTTGGTGGCGGTGTAGCCGCGGCTCTCCGAGGCGAACTCGCGCTCCTGCAGGTCGACGTAGGCGGTCATGCCCTCGCGGGCGTAGCCGTGCGCCAGGTCGAACATCGAGTAGTTCAGCGCGTGGAAGCCGGCCAACGTGATGAACTGGAACTTGTAGCCCATGTAGCCGAGCTCGCGCTGGAACTTCGCGATCGTGGCGTCGTCCAGGTGCTTCTTCCAGTTGAACGACGGCGAGCAGTTGTAGGCCAGCATCTGGTCCGGGAACTTCGCCTTGATCGCCTCGGCGTACTTGCGCGCCACCTCGAGGTCCGGCTCGGAGGTCTCCATCCAGAGCAGGTCGGCGTACTGGGCGTAGGCAAGGCCGCGCTCGATGCAGGGCTCGATGCCGTTGCGGACCTCGTAGAAGCCCTCGGCGGTGCGGCCGCCGGTGAGGAACTGCTGGTCACGCTCGTCGACGTCGCTGGTCAGCAGCGTCGCGGCCTGCGCGTCGGTGCGGGCGACGACCAGGGTCGGCACGTTCAGCACGTCGGACGCGAGACGCGCGGCGTTCAGCGTGCGCTCGTGCTGCTTGGTCGGGATGAGGACCTTGCCGCCGAGGTGACCGCACTTCTTCTCGGACGCGAGCTGGTCTTCCCAGTGCACGCCCGCGGCGCCGGCGGCGATCATGCCCTTCATCAGCTCGAACGCGTTGAGCGGGCCACCGAAGCCCGCCTCGGCGTCGGCGACGATCGGGGCGTACCAGTCGATGTCGGTGTTGCCCTCGGCCCAGTTGATCTGGTCCGCGCGGCCCAGCGCGTTGTTGATGCGGCGGACCACGGCCGGCACCGAGTTGGCCGGGTAGAGGCTCTGGTCCGGGTAGGTCTGGCCCGACAGGTTGGCGTCGGCCGCGACCTGCCAGCCCGACAGGTAGATGGCCTGCAGGCCCGCACGGACCTGCTGGACGGCCTGGTTACCGGTCAGGGCGCCGAGCGCGTGGACGTAGTCCTCGGTGTGCAGCAGGTCCCACAGCTTCTCCGCGCCGCGGCGGGCCAGGGTGTGCTCCTCGACCACGCTGCCGCGCAGCTTGATCACGTCTTCGGCCGAGTAGGAGCGCTGCACGCCCGCCCAGCGGGGGTCGTTCGCCCACTGCGCGGCCAGCTCCGCGGCCGCCTGCTTGGCCTGTTCCGTCATCGGTACTCCCGGTGTTGCGAAGTTTGCGATTGCTCGCCTTGCTTGCCATGACCCTGACACGCCAGCGAAAACGAGGTCTAGTTGGCCAATTTGCCAATTTGTGCGAAGGGTCCGTACGCTCTTTGCAAAGGTTGCGAATCGGCTGGTTCGCAAGTGATCGAAAATCCGCGTTCTTGACCGTTCACGTAACCGTTCAGGACCGGAAACCTTCCGGAAAGGAGGGCACGAATGGAGAAGACTTTCGCCGGCGCGCGGCTGCGGCACCTCCGCGAAAGCCGCTCGATGAGCCAGGCCGACCTCGCTCGTGTGCTGGAGATCTCACCCAGCTACCTCAACCAGATCGAGCACAACTCGCGCCCGCTGACCGTCCCAGTGCTGCTTCGGATCACCCAGGCGTTCGGCGTCGACACGGAGTTCTTCGCCAACAACGACACGTCCCGGCTGGTCGCCGACGTCAAGGAAGCCCTGCTCGACGAGGTCCTCGGCGTCGACGTGACCACGAGCGAGCTCAACGAGCTGGCCACGAACCTCCCGGCGATCGCCCAGGCCCTGGTCAAGCTGCACCGCAGCTACCGCAACGCCGTCGAGAACACCGCCGTGCTGACCACGGAAAACGGGCTGGGCCTGCACGGCAGCGCCGCCGCGCCGCTGCCGCACGAGGAAGTCCGCGACTTCTTCTACGAGCGCGAGAACTACGTCGCCGAGCTGGACGACCGCGCCGAGAAGATGGCCGCCGACATCCCGCTCCAGCGCGGGCAGGTCCTCGGCGCGCTGAAGGAACGCCTTTCGCAGCGCTACGGCGTCGAGGTGACCAGCGAGGGCATCGACGAAGCCGCCGGCCAGCAGCACCGCTACGAGCCGGTAACGCGCGTGCTGCGGCTGGCGCCGAGCCTGCGCGTCGGGCAGCAGGCGTTCCGGATGGCTTCGCAGATCGCGCTGCTCGAGTACGACGACCTCATCACCGAACTGGCCGACTCGTGGGCGTTTTCCGGCCCGGCCGCCCGGTCGCTCGCCCGCGTCGGCCTGGCGAACTACTTCGCCGGGGCGCTGATCCTGCCCTACGGGCCGTTCCTGGCCACGGCCGAGCGGTTCCGCTACGACATCGAGCGGCTCTGCGACCACTACGGCGTCGGCTTCGAGACCGTGTGCCACCGGTTGTCGACCCTGCAGCGACCGAAGCAGCGGGGCGTGCCGTTCTCCTTCGTGCGGGTGGACCGGGCCGGGAACATGTCGAAGCGGCAGTCCGCCGCCGGGTTCCACTTCTCCCGGGTCGGCGGGGCCTGTCCGCTCTGGAACATCTACGAGGCGTTCACCCAGCCGGGCAAGATCCTCACCCAGATCGCCACCCTGCCCGACGGCAAGAGCTACTTCTGGATCGCGCGCACGGTGTCGCGCAACATCGGCGGCTACGGCAGCCCCGGCAAGACGTTCACCGTCGGCCTCGGCTGCGAACTGCGCCACGCCGGGCGGCTGGTCTACTCGACCGGCCTCGACCTCGACGAGCCCGCCGCCGCGACGCCGATCGGGATGGGCTGCAAAGTCTGCGAACGGCCGGCCTGCTCGCAGCGCGCGTTCCCGACGATCGGCAAGCAGCTCACCGTGGACGAGAACACCAGCACCTTCGTCCCGTACCCGGCGGTGCCCAAGGGCTGAGCACCCGGTAACGAGGTGCCGGGCACCGGCGAGTCACCCGGCGGGAGGTGCCATGGCCGAACGGGTCAGGACGGGCTGCCACAACTGCAAGCGGTGCACCAACTCGGCGGTCGCCGAATTCGGGCGCCGGCAGGGCAAGCTCTGGGCCAACGTCGCGACGGCGGGCGGGGTCGCGGTCGTGCAGGCCTTCACCCCGAACTGCCGGGCGTGCGGGCACAAGCTGAGCCTCCACGACCGCGGCGGCGAAAGCCTCGGCAACGCCTACCCCGCGCCGGTGACCGCCCGGCCGTCGGCGGGCCAGGGGCCGCCGCCCGGCTGGTACGCCCACCCCGGCGCCCCCGGCGTCCTGCGCTGGTGGGACGGCACCCGCTGGACCGAGCACACGCAGGCGCCACCGCGCTGATCACCCGATCACGTGCGTGGTCCACTTCGCCTCGTCCGGGCCGAGCACGGTGATCCGGCTCAGGAGTTCCTTCGCGGTGATGCCGCCGATCTTCGGCTGGTTGAACGAGACGCAGGCCTTCAGCCCGTTCTTCGTCACGCACTGCGGTTCGCCGAGGCCGTCGGGGACGCCGCCGGGCGGTGAGACGTTGATCGTCACCAGCCCGCCGTCCGACTTGTACTGCAGCACCAGGTGCCACGGGACGCCGTCCCGGTCGCCGCGGCGCCGCAAGTCGCCGTCGCTGAGGCGGAACGCGTCCGGCAGGCTGGTGATGTGCAGCGGCAGCGGCACCGCCCGGGTGCCGAACCTGACGTCGCCGGCGACCCGCATCAGCACCTGCTGCAGGTCCGGGCCCGTGAGGTAGTAGGCGCCCAACCGGGCCCACCGGCCGTCCGGGGCCTGCCACTGCAGGTAGGCGTCCCCGTGGTTCAGGGGGTCGTCCGGGTCGGTCGTGAGCCAGTAGCCGTCGCGGTCGCCGATCCGGACCGGGATCCGGGTCGGCTGCTGTCCGCGCAGGTTGGGCGGGACGGGCGGATCCTGGTCGTAAACCGACAACCAGATCATCGGCGCCAGCTCACCCTGGCCGACGGCCAGCGCGGTGTCGCCGTGCTCGCCCACGGCGTACTCGATGCCCTTGATCTGTTCGGGCACCCAGCCGAAGGTTGCCTTCGCCACCATCGGGTTGTCGGTGGGCACCGGCGTGACGGACCTGGGCGTGGGTGCGGTGGCCGTCGGCGGGGTCGCCGGTGGCGGGACCGGCCGGGACAGCGAAGCCGCCGTCACGCCGCCGGCCGTCACGACCGCGGCACAGCCCAGGACCAGGACTGTGGTCCGCACGCGACGACGGCGCCGCCCGATCCGGCGCGCGCGGTCGAGGTCGATCCGGGGCGGCGGGGCGGGCGTCTCGGCCAGTTCCTTCAGCTTGGTGGCCAGCTCGTGGTCGGTCACGGTCGTCCCTCCCGGATCGGTTCGCGCAACAGCTCGCGAAGCGCGTCCACGGCCTTCGCGGTCTGGCTCTTGACGGTTCCTTCGGAACAGCCGAGCGCCCGCGAGGTCTCCGCGACCGGGAGGTCGCAGAAGTAGCGCAGGACGACGGTCGCGCGCTGGCGGGGCGGCAGTCGTTCGAGGGCCGCCCGCAGGTCGAGGGCCAGTTCGACGTCCGGGCCCGGCCTGGGCGGGTCGTGGTCCTTTTCGCGCAAATCCACCCGGCGCCACCACGACGTGCGCTGTTCGGCCAGGTAGGTGTTGACCAGCGTGCGGCGGGCGTAACCGTCGACGTTGTCCGCGCGGGACGCCCTCGGCCAGTTCGTGTAGAGCCGGGTGACCGCCGACTGGACCAGGTCGTCGGCCCGGTGCCAGTCGCCGCAGAGCAAGTACGCGACTTTGCGCAGCCACCCCGCCCGCGCGGTCACGTACTCGGTGAATCCGGCGTCCATCGGCGCCCCCCATCTCGGTCGACACCCCTCTGATGCGCCCGGAGGCCCGGGCGGTTGCCCTACACGCGCGAGTCGTAGATTCACCGGGGTGCACGACATCGACACGGTGACCGCGGCGACCATCGAAAAGGCCGCCGAGCGGCTGGCCGGGGTGGTGACCCGGACGCCGCTGGAGCCGAGCGCCCGGCTGTCGTCCCGGGTGGACGCGCAGGTCTGGGTGAAGCGCGAGGACCTGCAGACCGTCCGGTCGTACAAGATCCGCGGCGCCTACAACTTCATCGTCCAGCTCGACGAGGACGTCCGCGCGCGAGGGGTCGTCTGCGCCAGCGCCGGCAACCACGCCCAGGGCGTCGCCTACGCGTGCCGCCGGCTGGGCGCCACCGGCCGCGTGTACGTCCCGGGGACGACGCCGCGGCAGAAGCGCGAGCGCATCGCGACGCTCGGCGGCGCGCACATCGAAGTCATCGTTGTCGGAGAAACGTACGAAGACGCCTTCGCCGCGGCGAACGAGGACGCCCAGCGGACCGGGGCGACGCTGGTGCCCGCGTTCGACGACGTCCGCACGGTCGCCGGCCAGGGCACGGTCGCCCTCGAGGTCGTCGAGCAGCTCGGCTTCGTCCCCGATGTCGTGGTCGTCCCGGTCGGCGGCGGCGGGCTGCTCGCCGGGGTCGGCAGCTGGCTGCGCGAGCGGCACCCGGAGGTCCGGATCGTCGGCGTCGAGCCCGCGGGCGCAGCGTGCATGGCCGCGGCCCTCGACGCCGGGCACCCGGTGCGGCTGCCGGAGCTCGACTCGTTCGTCGACGGCGCCGCCGTCCGCGAGGCCGGCGCCGTCACCTACCCCCTGATCCGCGAGAGCGGCGCCGAGCTGACCGCGGTCGCCGAGGGCGCGGTGTGCACCGAGATGCTCGCGATGTACCAGTCCGACGGGATCATCGCCGAGCCCGCGGGTGCGCTCGCGGCGGCGTCGCTCGGCACGGTCGTCGCGGTCGAGCCCGGGCAGACCGTCGTCTGCCTGGTCTCCGGCGGCAACAACGACGTCAGCCGCTACAGCGAGATCCTCGAACGCTCGCTGATGCACGAAGGGCTGAAGCACTACTTCCTCGTCGGCTTCCCGCAGGAGCCGGGCGCGCTGCGGCGGTTCCTCGAGCAGGTGCTCGGGCCGGAGGACGACATCACGCGCTTCGAGTACGTCAAGCGCACGAACCGCGAGATGGGTCCCGCGCTGGTCGGCATCGAAATCGCGCGGCCGGCCGACCTGGCCGGGCTGCTGGCGCGGATGGCCGCGAGCCCCCTGCAGGTCGAGCGGATCGAGCCGGGCAGCCCCCTGTTCCACTTCCTGCTCTGAGGACGTGGTCCACTAGGCGGATGGTGAAGGTCGACGGTGTCCGCAGTGTCGAGGCGTTGCGCGAAAAAGTCCACGAGGGTGCGGAGCCCGAGTACCTGCTGTTCTACGGGCACACGCCCTCGACGTCCGGCCGGGTGACGGCGAGCTGCCTCAGCCAGTGGTGGCTCGACCCGTTCGAGGCCGACGGCGTGCTGTACCCGACCGCCGAGCACTACATGATGGCCGGCAAGGCGCTGTTGTTCGGCGACGTCGAGAAGGCCGAGCTGATCCGCTCGACGCCCGACCCGAAGACGGCGAAGGTGCTCGGCCGCGAAGTCGAGGGCTTCGACGCCGCCACCTGGGAGCGGCACCGGTTCGACATCGTCGTCGACGGCAACCTGGCCAAGTTCCGCGCCCACCGCGACCTGCGCCGGTTCCTGCTCGGGACCGAGGACAAGGTGCTCGTCGAGGCGTCCAAGAAGGACCTCGTCTGGGGCACCGGCCTCGCGCGCGAGGAGAAGAACGCGACCAAGCCGGACTACTGGCGCGGGCTGAACCTGCTCGGCTTCGCGCTGATGGAGGTCCGCGACCAGCTGCGCGCCCGCGTCTGACTCACGGCGCCAGGACCGGCGTCCCCGCGCACGACGCTGACGTCGTCGCGCCCGTGTCGAAGAAAGTGACCACGGCGAACCGGGTGATCGACATGGGCCCAGGCTGCGGGGCCGGGGGTGTCCGAGATCGGCCGATCAGCCGGTGATCACCGCCGAGCGGCCGGGAAACGGCCGTCGGCGATTTTCGACCACCGGAGGAAACCGCAGGTCAGTCGCCCGGGCAGTCGTTGCCGCCGCCGCTGCGCTCGACGCAGTGCCGGGGCCCCGGCGGTGGCGGCGGCGCATGCCGGATGTCGTCCGCCCACTTCAGCGCCGCGACGGCCGCGGCCAGCGTGAAGCAGATCCCGAAGAACCACGTCCACCCGCGGCGCCGCGTGGTCGCCGAAACGACCAGACCCGCGAGCGGCAGCCCGGCGCCGAGCCAGGCCGCCCAGGTCAGGTAGCCGTCGCCGCCGCGGGTGCTCGTGCCGAACGCCGGCATGTTCCCCAGCGCGCCCAGCAGCACCAGGTACGGGACCACGAGCAGCCACCCCACCGCCACGAGCGCGAGCAGGGTGGACACCACGACCTGGCGATACTCCCCCATGCGACCACTATGTCGCGAAAACGACCGCGCCGCCTGAGGGGTCCTACTGCTCGCCGAGGGTCTTCTGCAGGGCCTTGTTCGCCTTGCGGGCCATGTCCGCGACGGCCTCGCGACGGGCGGCGTCGGCCGCGTAGTCGTCTTCGCGGTTACGGACCACGCGGGCCGGCGCGCCGACCGCAATCGAGTAGTCCGGGATGTCACCACGGACGACCGCGTGCGCGCCGAGCACGCTGCCGCGGCCGATGCGGGTGCCCTTCAGGACGCTGACCTTGGTGCCGAGCCAGGTGTCCGGGCCGATCCGCACCGGGGACTTCACGATGCCCTGGTCCTTGATCGGGACATGGATGTCCGAAATGACGTGATCGAAGTCACAGATGTAAACCCAGTCGGCGACCAGCGTGGCCGCGCCGAGCTCGATGTCGAGGTAGCAGTTGATCACGTTCTGGCGGCCGAACACGGACTTGTCGCCGATCCGCAGCGAACCCTCGTGGCAGCGGATGGCGTTGCCGTCCCCGATGTGGACCCAGCGGCCGATCTCCAGTCGCCCGTAGCCGGGGCGGCAGTGGATCTCGACGTCCTTCCCGAGGAAGAGCATCCCCCGCAGGATGATGTGCGGGTTGGCGAGCCGGAACTTGAGCAGCCGGTAGTACCGGACCAGGTACCACGGCGTGTACGCGCGGTTGCGCAGCACCCAGCGCAGCGAGTCGGCGGTCAGGAACTTCGCCTGCCGCGGGTCGCGCCGCGCGCGGCGCCAGGCCCGCACCCGCGACAGCGCGGGCGCACCCCACATCGACGTCATGCAAGTGACCGTAACCTGTGTGCGGGACGGGTTCGCAGGCAAGGGGAGCGGGATGGGCACGAAGCTGATCATCGACACCGACCCGGGCGTCGACGACGCGCTGGCCATCGCGCTGGCGGCGCTGTCCCCGGACGTCGACCTGCTCGGGGTGACGTCGGTTTTCGGCAACGTCCCCCTCGACCGCACGACGTCGAACGCGCGCCGCCTGCTGGAGCTCCTCGGCCGCACCGACGTGCCCGTCGCCGCGGGCGCTGCGCGGCCGCTCGTCTACTCCAAGCCGCGTGACGCGAAAGAGGTCCACGGCGGCGACGGCCTGTCGGGCCACTCCTACACGCTCCCCGAGGCGAGCCGTCCCCTGGAGGAACGGGACGCCGTCCAGCTGATGCTGGACCTGCTGGAGTCCGCCGGCGAACCGGTGACGATCGCCCCGATCGGGCCGCTGACCAACATCGCCGCGCTGCTCGCGGCCCACCCGGGCGCCGCGGCGAAGATCGCGCGGCTGGTGATCATGGGCGGCGGCGTGACGTTCGGCAACAGCACGACCGCCGCCGAGTTCAACATCTGGAGCGACCCCGAGGCGGCCCGGCGGGTGCTGGTCGAGGAGGACGTCCCGGTGGTGCTGGTCCCGCTGGACCTCACCCACCGCTGCGCCGTCGACGCCGAATGGCTGGCGAAGCTCGCGTCTTCGGGGCCCGTCGGCGCCACCCTCGAAGGGCTGACGTCGACCTACCGGCAGCACTACACGCGCGTGTTCGGCGAGGACCGGATGGTCATGCACGACGCGGTCGCGGTCGCCGAGGCGATTTCGCCGGGCATCCTGCACACCGAGACCTACCGGGTCGACGTCGACTGCGGCCTTGGGCCGGCGCGCGGCCAGACACTGGTCGACCGGCGGCGGCTCGGCGAGGACGATCCGCAGTTCTCCCCCGGCCGCCCGATCGAGGTCGCGCTGGACACCGACCTCGACGGCCTGCGCGGCTTCGTCCTCGACCGGCTCACGGGGGCCGCGCGGTGAGCGAAGAGCCCAAAGTCGTCGACGCCGAGCCAGCCGAACCAGGTCCGCCTCGCCGCCGGAAGCCGGTGGTCGTGATCGCGGCGGTGGTCGTCGTCGCGGCCGCGCTGGTGGCCGGCATCTCCCTGGCGCCGTCGCAGCAGGAGACCACGAACGCCGCGGCCACGTCGTCGACGGCCGAGCCGACGACGTCCCGGCCGCCGACGACCGCGTCGCCGGCCGCGCCCCCGCAGACATCGACGCCGCCGAAGGTGCCTGAAGCCAGCGAGTTCGACGCCTGGGCGTCCAAGACCAGCCAGTGGCTCGACGTCCCGCTGCGCGCGATGGTCGGCTACGCGAAGGCGACGACGAAACTGAGCAAGGACGTCCCCGGCTGTCACCTTTCCTGGGTCACGCTGGCCGCGGTCGGAAAAGTGACCACGGACCACGGCCGGGTGCGCGGCGGCCAGTTCGGCACCACCGGCGTGCTGGACAAGCCGCTCGGCACGATCGAGGTGCGCGACTTCTACAACAAGATCGTCTCGACGCCGAACGCCGCCGGGCCGATGCAGCTGGCCCCGGCGATCTGGGGCAAGTACCAGGCGAGCGCGTCCGGCGGGAAACCCGATGTCCAAAACATCGACGACGCCGCTTTGACCACGGCCCGCGCGCTGTGTGCCGACGGCCACGACCTGTCCCAGGGCCAGACGTGGTGGAACTCGGTCAGCACGCTGCAGGCGGCGCCGCTGTTCCTGCACCGGACGCTGGCGACGGTGAACGTCTACGGCACGGTGGGCCAGGGCGCGGCGCCGCCGAACCCGGCGGTGCTGAGCGCGGTGAACTTCGCGATCGACAAGATCGGCCTCCCGTACATCTGGGGCGGCAACGGCACCGGCGGCAACGACCCGGGCTTCGACTGCTCGGGCCTGACGACGGCGGCGTACGCGAGCGCGGGGATCAAGCTGATGCGCACGGCCGACACGCAGTTCCGCAGCGTCCCGCACGTGACAGACCCGCAGCTGGGCGACCTGATCTTCTACGGCGAGCCGGCGACCAAGATCCACCACGTCGGGCTCTACATCGGCAACCAGCAGATGATCGACGCGCCGCAGACCGGCCAGGCGGTCCAGGTCCACTCGTACCGCCGGGACGGCGACGACTACGCGGGCGCGGGCCGTCCGACGGCCTGAGCGGGCTTGGTCGTTTCGCGACGATCCGGGTCCGAGCCGGCGAGGAACGGCGCCAGGAGGCGGAGCAGTTCCCGGGGCCGGTCCAGCGGGATGATGTGGCCGCAGTCCGGGACCAGGTGCCCGGTGAGGTCGTCGGCGACCGGGCGCAGCTGCTGTTCCAGTGCGCGGCCGACCGGGTGGGCGCCGATCGCCATGGTGGGCACGGTGAGCCGTCCGGCGGCCACCGCCTCGTCGATCTGGCGCGCGCCGGCCGGCAGGGCGCGGTAGTAGGAGAAGGCACAGCGCAGGGCGTCCGCTCCGGTGTAGGCGGCGACGAAGGCGTCGCGGATCTCCGGCGGTACGCCGCGGCCGCGGGTGCCTGTGGCGAGGAACCAGTCGAGGTACTCCGCTTCGTGCCCGGCCAGGACCGTTTCGGCCAGGCCGGGAACGGCGTGGAACCCGAACCACCACGGCGGGCCGCCGGCCAGGAAGCCCTCGGCGCCGGGCAGGGCACCCAGCAGCGACTCCATCAGGACCAGCCGCCGCACCCGGTCCGGGCGCCGCATGGCGAGCAGGAAGGCGACCGGGGTGCCGGCGTCGATGGCGACCACCGACGCGGTCGGTTCCGCGAGGGCGTCGAGGAGACCTTCGGCGTCGGCGGCCAGCGTGCCCGCGTCGTAGCCGTCCGCCGCGCGGGTGCTGGCGCCGAGCCCGCGCAGGTCCGGGGCGATGACCCGGTGGTGCTCGGCCAGCGGGCCGATGATCTCGGTCCACAGCCGCCAGGTGTGCGGGAAGCCGTGCAGCAGCAGGACCGCCGGACCCGAACCCGCGACGGCGACGTTGACCTCGATGCCGTTGGTGGTGATCCGGCGCAGCCGGGGAGAAGGGGTTGCGGGCACGACGCCTCCAAGCTGGTTACCATTGGTTACTTGGAAACGCTAGGTAACTTCCACGAAGCTGCCAAGACGGCACTTTCACGACAGGTGGTGAGCTCCAGGTGACCTCCCAGCCGGCGCCCTCGGCCCGCGGCGGGCGCGGTGACCTGTTCGATCCCCGGTGCCCGACCCGGCAGCTCCTGGACCGGATCGGCACCAAATGGACGTCCATGGCCGTGAAGGTTCTCGCGGAGGCGGCTCCGCACGAGGTGCGGTTCGCCGAGCTGCGCCGCCGGATGCCCGGGGTGTCGCAGAAAATGCTGTCGATCACCTTGCGCAGCCTGGTCCGCGACGGCCTCTCCGCCCGCCGGGTCGAGCCCACCGTGCCGCCGCGCGTGCACTACCGGCTCACCGAGCTGGGCTCGTCGCTCGAGGTCCCGCTGGCGGCGCTGCGCGCCTGGGCCGAGGAGCACATGGCCGAGGTCGACCGCGCCAACGTGCTCAGCGACGACCAGGCCGACGCCGAGTGAGGGCGTTTGTGGTCGCGCGGACGACAAAAGGAGTGGACGACGTCACGCCGGGGCTTGTACCTTGCGCGGGACCCGTGACACGCCCGAGGAGGTGAGCCCCATGAACGCAGGATCGACGTGGGTGCTCCCCCTCCAGTCACGGCCGGGCGGATGACGTAGGTGCCGCCGGGAGCGCCGCCACCTCAAGGCACTCCCGAAAGGCACCACCGATGGACTCTTCGCCCCCTCCGTTCGACGTGATCATCGCCGGCTGCGGGCCGACCGGTGCGACGCTGGCCGCCGAGCTGCGGCTGCACGACGTGCGCGTCCTCGTCCTCGAACAGGACACCGAGCCCGCGTCGTTCGTCCGCATCGTCGGGCTGCACGTCCGCAGCCTCGAGCTGATGGCCATGCGCGGCCTGCTCGACCGACTCCTCGCCCACGGACGGCAACGTCCGGCCGGCGGGTTCTTCGCCGCCATCCCCGCGCCGCCGCCCCGGGACCTCGGCTCCGCGCACGCCTTCCTGCTGGGCATTCCGCAACCGGTCGTCGTCCGGCTCCTCGAAGAACACGCAGCCGGCCTGGGTGCGCAGATCCGGCACGGCGCGGCTCTGGTCGATTTCGAGCAAGACGACGAGGGCGTGACCGTCGAGCTGGCCGGCGGCGAACGGCTGCGGGCGCGGTACCTCGTCGGCTGCGACGGCGGGCGCAGCGCGGTCCGGAAGCTGAGCGGCATCGGCTTCCCGGGCGAGCCGTCGCGGACGGAGACGTTGATGGGCGAGATGGAGGTCGACGCGCCGCCGGCGGAGATCGCCGCCAAGGTGCGGGAGGTCGGCGAGACCCACCGGCCGTTCTGGCTCCGGCCCTTCGGCGGAAGCGTCCACAGCGTCGTCGTCCCCGCCGCGGGCGTCGGCGATCGCGCGGTGCCACCCACCCTGGACGATTTCCGGCAACAGCTCCGGAGCATCGCCGGCACCGACTTCGGGGTGCACTCCCCGCGCTGGCTGTCCCGGTTCGGGGACGCCACCCGCCTCGCCGAGCGGTACCGGACCGGGCGGGTGCTGCTGGCCGGCGACGCGGCGCACATCCACCCGCCCACCGGCGGCCAGGGCCTCAACCTGGGCGTCCAAGACGCCTTCAACCTCGGCTGGAAACTGGCCGCGCGGATCCGCGGCTGGGCGCCGGACCCGCTGCTGGACACCTACGACACCGAACGGCGGCCGGTCGCCGAGGCCGTCCTGGACAACACCCGGGCGCAGATGGCGCTGTTCTCGCGCGAACCGGGCGCGAAGGCCCTGCGGCGGCTGCTCGTCGATCTGATGGACATCGACGAGGTGAACCGCCGGCTGATCGGCAAGATCACCGCGATCGACCTGCGGTACGACTTCGGCGAGGGCCCCGACCTGCTCGGCCGCCGGCAGCGTGACATCGACGTGGCCCAGGGCCGCCTCTACGACCGGCTGCACCGCGGCCGCGGACTGGTGCTGGACCGTACCGGACACCTGACGACCGGCGGCTGGTCGGACCGGGTCGACCTCCTCGCGGACCCGGGCGCGGCCCTGGAGGTCCCCGCCGTCCTGCTGCGCCCCGACGGGCACGTCGCCTGGGCCGGCGCCGACCAACGGGACCTCGACGACCACCTCGCCCGCTGGTTCGGTTCACCTCTCCGGTGATGCCGTGCGGCCGGCGTCGAGGCCACGCCGGCCGCATCCGGGGATAATCCCGTGATGGACTCGGGGACCACCACGCAGCTGATCACCGTGGGCGCCACCCTCGGCGGGGTCGTGCTCACGTTGCTGACCAACACGTTCGTCGAGGGCCGCAAGCTGAAGGCGACGCAACGCGCCGAAGCGCAGAAGCGGGCGGCGGAGCACGCCAGCTGGCTGCGCGACGAGCGCGTCAAGGCCTACGCGAGCCTGTCGACGGCGAGCGAAGAGGCGTTCCAGCTGATCCGGTCGGAATTCGTCAAATTGGCGACGGACAACCGCGAGGGCATCGAGACCCGCTGGCGCGAACGGCGTGCGGAGCTGCGCAAGGCGCACAACCAGGTGGCGTTGTTCGGCACCGACGAGCCGCGGCAGCGCGGCAAGGAGCTGTGGAAGGCGGCCCGCAACGGCGTCAACGCCATCTTCGCCGAGCTGGACGCCGGGGCTGCGAAGGTGCCCCGGGAAAGCCTCGACCGGGTGCTGACCGGGATCAGCGACGCCGGGGACCGGTTCCTCGAGGCGTGCCGCGCCGATGTTCAGGGGGCACGCTGATCGTCACCGCGGAGACGGCGGACCGTGGCGCGGAGACTTTCGATCTCTTCCACCATGGCCGTGAGTTCGGCTTCGCCCGCCCACTCCGTCAGCAGCTTCGCGCGACGATTCATCGCCGCCTTCTCGCGGTCGCGGACGGCGGACGCCCGGAAGTAGCGTTCCGCATCGACGGCTTCCCGCTTCAGCTTCCGCGCCCACGCGATGTAGGTGTTCACCTTCCGGATTTCCGAGGGAAACAGCGGCTCGGGTTCCACGCCCCACTTCTCGAAGTGGTCGCGGATCTTCTCCGGCGAGACCGGCACCACACCAGCCTCGGCGAGCCCCAGGAGGAGCGACGGGGTGCAGTCCCCTTCGCCGCGGACGCGGTCGATCAGGGCTTCGACCTCCGGGGCCAGCTCCACGCGGTGCCGCTCCTCCAGCGCCTCGATGAAGGACTCGGCGGTGACGGTTTCCGTGTCGGGCGGGGTGGGCAGCCGGAAGCGGGCCGCCAGCTCGGCCGGGTCCACCCCCAGCTCCGACAGCACCCCGCAGGGCGACGCTCGGTCCCGCGGTCAGCAAGCCGAAGGCCAGCTGCTCGAGGGTGATCACACCGTCCACTCCGGGCGCGTGACCCAACACCTGATCGAACGAAATGGCTTTTTCCGGCACGGTCATCCCCTTCCCGCGTCCAGGGAGCTCGCCGCCGGGACTCGCAGCGAGGGAGCGAGGAAGACGATCCCCATCGTGACCGCCACGGCCGACGACAGCGCCCAGTGCAGGCCGACGCGGGTCGCGAGCGCGCCGACCAGCACCGGCTCCACCAGGAAACCCAGATAGCCGCAGGCCGCGACGGCGGCGACCGCCCGGCCCGGCGCGTCCGCCTGCTTGCGGCTCGCCACGCTCCACGCGATCGGCACGATCCCGGCCACCCCGAGCCCGACGACGGCGAAGCCGGACACCACCGCGACCGGCCACGGCGCCGCGAGGACCACGGCGAAGCCCAGCACCGCGACCGTGGCCGCGACGCGGACGAAGCGGACTGCGCCCGTCCGCGCCACCACGCGGTCGGCGACCAGCCGGACCGCGATCATCGTCGCGGAGAAGGCGAAGTAGCCGAGCGACGCGAGCGCGGGCGTCGCGCCGGTGACGTCGGCGAGGTACACCGCGCTCCAGCTGTTGACCGCGCCCTCGGCGACGAACCCGCAGAAGGCGATCACGCCCAGCGGCACCAGCGCCCGGCTCGGCCACGCGAACGCCGCGCCGCCCTGGCCGCGGTCGGCGCCGCCGAGGAAGCGGGTGCGGGCCGCCCACAGCGCGAGCGCGAGCAGTACCGCGCCGGCGACCGGGAAGTGCGCCGTCACCGGGACGTGCGCGGCTTCCATCAGCGCGTCGACGCCCGAGCCCGCGAGGCC
This sequence comes from Amycolatopsis sp. NPDC004169, assembly GCF_040610315.1. Taxonomy (NCBI): domain Bacteria; kingdom Bacillati; phylum Actinomycetota; class Actinomycetes; order Pseudonocardiales; family Pseudonocardiaceae; genus Amycolatopsis; species Amycolatopsis sp. NPDC004169. The sequence goes on along the minus strand of NZ_JBEXMD010000016.1, from coordinate 113,707 downwards.
GCCGATGTTCCAGAAGGCGTGGAAGCCGGCGAAGATCGGGCGCCCGTAGCCCTCCTCGACGCGGGCCGCGTGCGCGTTCATCGCGACGTCGAGCAGGCTGTTGCCCACGCCGAGCACGACCAGCGCGGCGAAGAACACCGGCGCCGACCACGCGAGCGCGACCAGCGGCAGCCCTGCGCACAGCACCGTCGCGCCGAGCACGACGGCCGCCCGGCTGCCGATCCGGGTGAGCAGCGCGCCCGCGCCGAGCAGGGCGAGCACCGATCCGGCGGCGAGGCCGAACAGCCCGGTCGCCAGCTCACCGGTGCTCAGCCCGAGCCGCCCCTGCACGGCGGGCACCCGGGCCAGCCAGGTCGCGAACGCGGCACCGCACACCGCGAACACGACGGAAACCCCCAGCCGAGCGCGTTTCAGCTCCCCCGTCACCACCACGATCCTGGCCCGCGGCGAACCGGCTGTCCAGGTCCACGGAGGTGGACTCCGGGGCAGGCCATCACGACCCCACGGCCGCGGTCGCCCGGCCTACGGTGGCAAGGTGAAATCCTTGAGCCACGACCGGCTGGCCGGCGCCCTCGTCACCGAAGCGGACCGGTTCGGGACGGCGATAGCGGGCGCCGACGGGGAGACGCGCGTCCCGACGTGTCCGGAGTGGACACTGCGGGACCTGACCTGTCACGTCGGGGCCGCCTACCACAAATCCGCCGCGATCATCGCGAGCCGGCCCACGGGTTACGTGCCGTTCGAAGCTGTCACGATCGACGAGCCGCCCGCGTTCGAGGCCCTCGGCGGCTGGCTCCGCGAGGGCGCGGAACGGCTCGTCGCCGCGGTGGCCGAGGTCGGCCCCGAGACGCCGACGTCGACGTGGACGCCCGATCGGCGCGCCGGGTTCTGGACGCGACGGCTGACCCACGAGACGGTCGTCCACCGCGCGGACGCCGCCTTCGCGACGGGCAAGGCGTACGACGTCGACGCCGATCTGGCCGCGGACGGGATTTCCGAAGGACTGGACCTGGTGGCCGTCTTCTCGCGCCGGCCGCACCCGGCGCTGGACCGTACTTCCCTGCACGGCACCGGCGAGACGCTGGCTTTCCACGCCACCGAACCCGCAACCGGCTGGCTCGTCCGGCGGACGCCGTCGGGGGTCGAGGTGAGCGAGGAAACCGCCGGAGCCGATGTCGTGGTCGAGGGCCGCGCGGCCGATCTGCTGCTCGCCCTGAACGGACGTCTTCCCGCGGACGACCCGCGGCTCGCCGTGACCGGGGACGCGGCACTGTTCCGGCACTGGCTGGCGAACACGCGCTTCTAGACCTTGACGGCGGTCGTATAGTCGGTTCCGACTAATAGGGAGCGACTAGTGCCGCCACGCAAGATCCGCAACACCCTCGCGCTGGCTCTGCTCGGCCTGCTGCTGGAACGGCCGATGCACCCGTACGAGATGGCCGCCACGCTGCGCGAACGCCACAAGGGCTCGACGTTCAAGATCAACCCGGGCTCGCTCTACGACACCGTGGAGTCGCTGGCGAAGCACCGCTGGATCGAGCCCGTCGAGACGGTCCGGGAGGGCAACCGGCCGGAGCGGACCGTCTACGCGCACACCGAACTCGGCCGCCAGGAGTTCGTCGCCTGGCTCGACGAGCTGGTCCGCGAACCGGTCGCCGAGTACCCGAAGTTCGTCGCGGCGGTGAGCTACCTCGGCGCGCTGGGTCCGGAGCGGGCGGCCGACGCGCTGGAGGAACGCGCCCGCCACCTCGCCGAGCGCATCGACGGCGCCGAGGCGGCGCTGGCCGAAACCGTCGGCAAGGGCGCGCCGCGGCTGTTCATGATCGAGGTCGAATTCGTCCGGCACGCGTGGCGCGCGGAGCTCGACTGGGCGCGCCGCACGGCCGCCGAAATCCGGTCCGGCTCGCTGCCGTGGCCCGAGAACTTCTGAGGGGAAACCGTGTCCGATCCCGATGTCCTGATCGCCGGCGCCGGTCCGGCCGGGCTGCTGCTCGCCGCGGAGCTCGCGCTGGCCGGCGTCCGCACCACGATCGTCGAGCGGCTGCCGGAGCGGCCGCCGTACTGCCGCGGCTTCAACCTGAACGCGCGGGCGCTGGACCTGCTGGCCCGCCGAGGCTTGGCCGACGGCCTGGTGGCGGAGGGGCACCGGGTGCCGCACGCGCCGGCGACCGGCCTGCCCGGCCCGCTCCTGCTCGACGGCGCGGCGACGGATCACCCGTTCTCGCTGGGCATCCCGCAGACGCGTGTCGAAGAGGTCCTGGAGGCTCGGGCAGTCGAACTGGGCGTCGAAATCCTGCGCGGCCACGAGTTGCGCTCGTTCACCCAGTCCGCGGACGAGGTCGCCACGGTGGTCCACAATGGACGCTTCGGCCGGACCATCCGGTCCCGCTACCTGGTCGGCTGCGACGGCGGCCGCAGCACGGTGCGCAAGCAGGCGGGCATCGGTTTCCCGGGCGTGGACGCGCGCTGGTACGCGCTGCTCGGCGACGTCGAATGCGAGCTGCCGTACGGGCCTTCGGCCGGGCCGGACGGGCGGAGCTTGTTCGTGATCCCGCGGCCGGGGTACGTCCGGATCGTGGTGCGCGAGGACGACCCGCCGTCGGACAAGGACACGCCGGTCACGCTGGAGAAGCTGCAGGCCCAGGTGGACGCGGTTCTCGGCAGGCACGTCGAGCTGCGCGCACCCCGCTGGCTGAGCCGTTTCGGCGACGCGGCGCGGCTGGCGTCGACCTACCGCGAGGGCCGGGTCCTCCTGGCGGGCGACGCGGCCCACATCCACCCACCGGCGGGGGCGATCGGCGTGAACGTCGCCCTCGACGACGCGTTCAACCTGGGCTGGAAGCTGGCGGCAACGGTGCGCGGGACGGCACCGGAGGGCCTGCTGGACACCTACCACGACGAGCGCCACGCGGCGGGGGCGCGGATCCTGGCGAACACGCGAGCCCAGGTGGCGCTGGAGGAGGCGACCGAGGAGCCGTGGGCGGACTTGCTGCGGCGCGTGGCCGCGCACCCGGCGGGGAACCGCGCGCTGGCGGAGATCATCACGGGGTTGGACGCGTGTTACGAGCCTGGTGGACACGAGTGGCTGGGACGGCTGGCGCCGGACGTGCCGCTACGGGTTTCGGGAGCGGAGACGCACTTGGCGGCACTGCTGCACGAGGGGCGGCCGGTGCTGCTGGACCTGACGGCTTCGGGGTCGTTCGCCGCGTGGTCGGCTGGGGTGACGGTGGTCGCGGCGGATTCTCCGTCCACTTCGGACATCGAGGCGGTGCTGCTGCGGCCGGACGGGCACGTGGCCTGGGTGGGCAGGTGCGGGTCGGGTGATGCCGGGCTGGCGGAGGCGGTGCGGCGGTGGGTGGGGGATGTGCCGGTGCCGGCAATTGCCTGAGCCCCTTCAGGTTGTGGACAGGTCCCTCAACGCGGCCGTTCCAACACCGCCCGCTGCTCCACCCGCCCCTCCAGAACGAACTTGCTGTGCAAAGCGAACCCCAGCTTCTCGACCACCCGTGCCGACGGCTTGTTGACCGGCTCGTACACCGCCAGCAACCGCTCAGCCCACCCCGACTCGAAAGCCTTGTCCCGCACCGCCGTCGTTGCTTCCGTCGCATACCCGCGGCCCCAGCCCGAGGGGCCGATCCACCAGCCCATCTCCACCGCCGGGAAGCCCAAGCCCGACTCCGTGGCGTTGCGGCGCACCAACGACACCACGCCGTCGAACGAGCCCGGGGCCGCCGATACCGCGAACCAGCCGAAGCCGTGTTCGGCCCAGTGGTTCAGCGTTGCCCGGTGCTTGGCCAGCGTGTACTCGTGGCTCCACGGCTCGCCCGTGCCCACGTAACGGACCGTTTCGGGCAGCTGGGCCATGGCGAACAGGCCGTCGAAGAACTCTTCGGACCACGCGTGCAGCGTGAGCCTCTCCGTGGTGATCAGCACCGCCGCCAGTCTAGTGGTCTCCCAGCAGCACGGCGATCCCGTCGAGCTGGCGTTGCAGGCCGAACTCGAACGCTTCGTCGAGGTCGACGTCCGCCACTCCCGTCATCACCTCGGTCAGCACCGGGTAGCGGCCCGAGCCGAGGTGCTCGGCCAGCAGGGCCATGTCGGCCTCCAGACGCTGGTCTCCCGTGATTCCGGTGTCCTGCTCCGACTGGACCTCGAACGCGTTGCTCGCCGCCAGGCCGCCTACCCAGCCGTTGAGCGTCATGATCACCTGGAGCTTCACCCGCCTCTTCAGGCCGGTTCCGGCCAGGGCGCGCAGCGACCAGTCGACCAGGCGCAGGCCCGCCGCCAACACCGGCGGGCGGACCAGGGAATTGAGCAGGATCGGCGCCAGCCACGGGTGGCGGCGGTACGCCCGCCACTGCGCGCGGGCCGCGGTCTCCAGCCGGGGGCGCCACCCGGCCGGGCCCGGCTCCGGCAGCTCCGCCTCCCCGAGCGCGACGTCGGCCATCAGGCGGAGCAGCTCGTCCTTGTCCGGCACGTGCCGGTACAGCGCCATCGGGCCGACGCCCAGCCCGGCCGCCAGCCGGCGCATCGACAACGCCGCCAGGCCCTCGGCGTCGGCCAGTGCGATCGCCGCGCGCACCAGTGCGTCGCGGCCGAGCGGTGGCTTGGCCGGCGTGCGGTCGGCGACGACCGTTCCGCTGCCCGGCACCGCGCGCACCCAGCCCTGCTCGCCCAGCGCGGCCAGGGCCTTCGCCGCCGTCGCCATCGCGACGCCCCACTCGCGGACCAGTGCGCGGGTCGACGGGACGCGGTCGCCCGGCCGCAGCTCGCCCGCGGTGATCCGGCGGCGCAGGTCCGCCGCGATCCGCAGGTAAGGCGCTTCCGCCAAGAGCCCTCCGTACTAGAACACTTACCCACGGCACCTAGAACGGTTTCAGGGTACTCCCCCAATGTCGCCAGCATGGATTGTCCGCCATAACGGCCAGCAAATACGGTGCGGATACACCGTATGAAACAGGGGGAACCGATGACGACGACCGAAGTCCGCCGCCCGAAGCCGTGGGTGCGCCGCCCGTGGGTGTTCCCGCTGGGCCTGCTGGTCACGGCGTTCCTGGTCTTCTCGCTGCCGCCCTACCTCGGGCTCGACCCCGCCCGGTCGCGGATCCCGGCCCCCACCGGCTGGTACTACCCGGTGCTGGTCACGCACATCGGCTTCGCGACCGTCGCCATGGTGACGTGCGCACTGCAGATCTGGCCGTGGCTGCGGCAGAAGCACCCGGCGGTGCACCGCCGCACCGGGCGCGTCTACGTCTTCGCCGGCGCGATCCCCGCGTCGATCGCGGGCTTCGCCATCGCGCTGGCCGCGCCGTTCGGTCCGGTCGGGGCCGTGTCGAACGTCCTGCTCGCGACGCTCTGGTTCGGCTGCACCGTGCAGGGCTACCGGATGGCGCGGGCCCGCCGGTTCGGCGAACACCGCCGGTGGATGGTCCGCAGCTTCGCGCTGTGCATGTCGATCATCAGCAACCGGATCTGGGGCGTGGTCTGCGCCGTCGTGCTGACGCCGCAGCTGGACACCACCTTCGGCGGCAGCGAGATCGCGCTGGGCCAGGCGATCGCCGGGATCACGACGTGGACCGGCTGGGTGCTCCCGCTGCTGGCCGCCGAATGGTGGCTGGGCCGGGGACGCCGTCGCGCCGCGTGACCGGGGTAGCCCGTTCGGCCGATGGTCCACACCATGGTAAATGGTCTATACCAATGGGGACAACTTTCCGCCGCCGCGCTTCCAGTCGTGGAGGTTCCCCATGCGCCTGAAGTCCCTGCTGGCCGCCCTGGCCGGCGCCGCCCTGCTGAGCAACGGGGTCGCCGCCGCGGCGGCCGGCTCGCCGATCCCGGTCGGTCCCTACGTCGACATGGGCGCCTGGCCGACACCCAGCCTGTCGGCGATGTCGGCCGCGAGCGGCGTCAAGGGGTTCACGCTCGCGTTCGTCAACTCCTACGGCTGCAAGGCGAGCTGGTTCGGCGCCTACGACCCGCGCACGGGCTGGCAGAAGGAGGAGATCGCGAAGATCCGCAACGCCGGCGGGGACGTCAAGATCTCCTTCGGCGGCGCGTCCGGCATCGAGCTGGCGCAGGCGTGCAGCACGTCCGCGCAGGTCGCGGCCGAATACGACGCGGTCGTCAAGGCGTACGGCCTCAAGTACGCCGACTTCGACATCGAAGGCGCGGCCGTCGCAGACCCGACGTCGATCGCGCGCCGCTCCCAGGCGCTCAAGACGTTGCAGGACAACAACCCCGGGCTCAAGATCTCGCTGACCCTGCCGGTGCTGCCGGACGGCCTCACCGCGGACGGGCTCAACGTCGTCAAGGCCGCGAAGAACGCCGGGGTGAACCTGGATCTCGTGAACATCATGGCGATGGACTACTACCAGGGCGCCGGCGACCAGGGCGCGAAGGCGATCTCGGCGGCCAAGGCCACGCAGGCGCAGCTCAAGTCGCTGTACGGGCTGAGCGACGCGGCGGCGTGGAAGAAGGTCGGGGTGACCCCGATGATCGGCGTCAACGACTCGCAGAACGAGATCTTCTACCAGAAGGACGCGAAGGCGCTGGTGGCCTTCGCCAAGACGGTCCACCTGGGCATGCTGTCGTTCTGGGAACAGGGCCGCGACGCGAACGCGTGCACCGGGGCGCTCTACAAGTGCACCAACGTGCCCCAGTCGAAGTACGAGTTCGCGAAGATCTTCGCCGGCTACACCGGCTGAGTCACCACCGGGCGGCGTCCGCGAGCAGTGCGTCGCGCACGGCCGCGGGCCCCGCCCGGCACGGCTCGGTCCGGCTGACCACGAACAGCGTGTTGATCGGCGGCTCCTCCGGCTCCAGCAGCGCTTCGACGTCCCCCGAGGCCAGGTCGGCCGCGCAGAGGTAGCGCGGCAGCACGCTCACGCCGAAGCCCGCCCGCACGCACGCCAGCACCCCGCGCAGGTCCGGGACGACCACCGCCGGGCCCGTCGCCGGGCGCGCGCCGAGCACCGAGCGCCAGTAGCGGCGGATGATCGGCAGGTCTTCGGCGTAGGACACCAGCGGGGCGGTCCGGGGATCGCCGGTGAAGCCGCGGGGGCCGACGAGGACGAACTCCTCGTCGGTCAGCGGGGTGGCCGTCCAGCCGCGGCCGCGCGGCCGGATCGTCGAGACGACCAGGTCGAAGCGCCGCCGCGCGAGACCGGCCAGGAGGTCTTCGGCCAGGCCGAACGTCACCCGCAGCTCGAGACCGCGGGCGACCAGGCCGGCCAGCGCGGGCAGCACCCGCGCGGTGGTCAGCTCGGCCGGTCCGGCCAGGTGCACCGGGGCGGCGAAGGGGTCGGTCTCGCCGACGGTCACCGCCGCCAGTGCGTCGATGTGCGGGGCGATCCTGGCCGCCAGTTCGTCGGCGGCCGAGGTCGGGGTCACGCCGCGGGCGCGCCGGACGAACAGCTGACGGCCGAGCTGCTCCTCGAGGGCCTTGACCTGCGCGGTCACCGTCGGCTGGGACAGGCCCAGCGACGGTGCCGCGCCGGTCAGCGATCCGGCCCGGTGGACGGCCAGGAACGTGCGCAGCAGGTCGAAGTCCAGCTCAGTCCTCGACCAGCTCGATCGAGTCCACGACGTTCGGGTAGAACGCGACGTGGTCCTTGATCGGCGCCACCGCGTCGTACGGCTTCTCGTACGTCCAGACCGCGTTCTCGCCGTGCACCTCGCCCGCGTTGAGCGAGTAGTAGCTCGCGTCGCCCTTGTACGGGCAGTACGTCTCGTGGTCGGTCCGTTCCAGCACGCCGGCGTCGACGTCCGCCAGCGGGATGTACTGGACCGCCGGGTACGTGGATTCCTGCAGGGTGAGCGCGTTGCGGCTGTCCGCGACGACGCGCCCGCCCGCCTTGACCACCACGCGGGCCTTGGTCGGCTCGACGGTGATCGGGTGGTCCGGGCCCGGCTGCAGAACCTTCTTCGCCATGTCAGCTCCCTAAGAGTCCTCTGTTCACGGAGCAGCGCGCAGGGCCCGGCCGATATTCCGCGGTCAGGGCAGGTAGTACATCGGGTTCGGCAGCTTGACCGGGTGCAGCGCGTAGCCGCCTTCGAGGTCGCTGAACTGGTCGCCGAGGTTGAGGACGATCTTCGCGCCGGTGGCCTCGATGTGCGCCCGCGTGCCGGACTTGTACTGGACGGTGTTGCAGGTCAGCCCGCACGGCAGGTAGTCCGGCGCGGTCGTCTTCGGCTTGAAGAACGCGCCCGCCGGAGCCGGGAAGCCCTCGTTGGCCAGGTTCTTCAGCGACTGCGGGCCCTGGAACTCGTTGCGGCCGGTCAGGAAGTAGACCTTGACGCCGTGCTGGGCCGCCCAGTTGGCCAGCTCCAGCACCGGCTTGTTCGCGACGAACGTGCCGTTGTCGATGGCCTGCTGCTGCTTGACCGGGTCGAAGCCGAAGTCGTTGTCGGCCTCCCAGCCGTAGGTGACCTCGGAGGTGTCGTCGACGTCGAGCACGATCGCCGGGTTCTTCACCCGGCCCAGCGACTGCTGCAGGTAACGCTTCGCGTCCGAGACGATCCGGCCGGTGTCCTTCACGAACCGGCTGGTGTCGGAGTAGTGGTGCTTGCCCGCGGCGTCGACGTAGTCGCCGTAGTACGCCTTGACGTCCAGCTTGACCTGGCCGATGTTGGCCGGTTCCTTGGCACGGGCGGCCGTCGCCTCGTCCGAGCCGGCCAGTGCGGTGGCGCCCGAAGCGACCGTGGCGCCGATGGCCGCCGCGGCGGCGAGCTTGACGAGATTTGACCATTTTCCGGACACGGCGCACCCTCCAGTGGAACTTGACGACCCGGGGAACCTACGTCACGTTCACCGGGAGTTCCACCCCTCAAAAGTTGCCGTTCACCGACCGGCGCGGCACAGGAACGCCACCGGCGACCGCCCGATCCGCGTCAGCACCACCGACGCTTCGGCGTCACCACGGGGTTTCAGCCGCTTCCGCAGGGCGTCCGGGTCGACGTCCAGGCCCCGCACCAGGATTTCCAGCCGCCCGACGTCGTGGCGCTTGAGGACGGCCTTCAGTGCTTTTTCACTGTAGGGACCCTGTTCCAGGACGCGGAAGGCCCGCACGCCGGGTGGCGGGGCGTCGCCCGTCAAGTACGCGATGCGTTCGTCCAGCTGCCACAACCCGTGCCGCGCCGCGTAGTGCCGGACCAGCCCGGCCCGGACGACGGCGCCGTCGGGGTCGACGATCCACTCCCCCGGCTCCCGGGTGGGCAGTTCGTCCGGTTCCGCGTCGGTGACCGTCCACTGTGTCCCGTCCGAACGCAGCACGGTCGCCCGGCGGGTGACGCCGGTACCCAGGCCCCGCCAGAGGCAGGACTCGCGGACCTGGCCGTCCAGGGACACCAGCTCGACCTCCTCGGCCCACGGCGTGAGCGCGAAGTCGAGCCCGGGGGCGCATTTCACGGACAGCGCACGCCCCGGATAGGCCTCGACCAGGCCGTCCAGGGGTGGGGCGAAGTCCGCGGGCTTCCACGCCCGCCGCCCGGAGGAGTCCCGCCGGGCCGGATCGGCGACGACCACGCCCGACCGGCTCACCGGGTGCAGCGCGTCGGCCTGCGCGAGTCCGAACGCGACACCCGCGGCAGTTCCGTTGTGGCGGGCCATCTCCAGCCGCACCGGGTCCAGATCGGACCCCAGGGCACGCCGCGCCACCCGGGCGATTTCGACGAGGTCGGCGCCCACCGAGCAGGTCACGTCGTGCACGTCGAGCCCCGCCAGCCGCACCGCCCGGTGCCGCGCCACGATCGACGCGCTCGCCTGCTGGAGCGCGTCGGAGGTGAACAGCCAGTCCGAACCGGACAGCTTGCCGACGGCTTTCCGCCGCAGCAGCACCGTTTCCAGGACGGCGGCCGCGTGCTCCTCGCCCGCCAGGCGGCGCACCTGCGCCACGGACTTGATCGGATCGGTCAGCGGCAACGACGAAGCCTCGGCGAGCGCCGCCACGCCTGCGCCGGAGCGCAGGTAGGCGACGTCGCCGAGGCTGAACGAATAACCCAACTCAGGACGGCCGCTTGGTCCCGGTGATCATCACGTTGTAGAACAGCTCCCGCGGCAGGATCTTCGACAGCACCTTCTTGTCCACGGCGGACAGCCGCAGCCACAGGTGGTAGGCGAACATCCGCCAGCGCACGGTCAGCTTCTCCGACGGCACCGCGGCCTCGAACGTCCGGATCGGCCAGCCGGCCAGTGCCGCGGCGAACTCCTCGGTGACCGCGCGGACGTCCTGGGCGCCGGCGCCGCGGGCCCACGACTCCAGCTCCGACGGGTCGAAGGTGTGGATGTCGACCACGGCCTCCAGAGCGGCCGCACGCGACGACTCGTCCAGTTCGGCCTGCGGGCGCCGCCAGCCGCTCAGCACCGGCAGCTTCGTCACGCGGGTGGTCAGGAACCAGGTGAACTGGCCGAGCTTGCGGGCGTAGAAGTCGCCGATCTTGGTCGGCTCGCCCGCGAAGACGAACCGGCCGCCCGGCTTGAGCACGCGCAGCACCTCGCGGAAGGCCGCCTGCACGTCCGGGATGTGGTGCAGCACCGCGTGCCCGACCACCAGGTCGAACGTGTTGTCGTCGTACGGGATGCGCTCGGCGTCGGCGACCCGGCCGTCGACGTCGAGGCCGAGCTTCTCGGCGTTGCGCAGCGCGACCTGGACCATGCCGGGCGAGAGGTCGGTGACCGAGCCCTTCTTGGCCACCCCGCCCTGCATCAGGTTCAGCAGGAAGAAGCCGGTGCCGCTGCCCAGCTCCATCGCGTGCTGGTAGGGCTGGCCGTCCTCGCCCGCGACCGCGTTGAACACGTCGGTGGCGTAGGAGATGCAGCGCTCGTCGTACGAGATCGACCACTTCTCGTCGTAAGTGCCGGCTTCCCAGTCGTGGTAGAGCACGTTCGCCAGCTTGGGGTCGGCGTAGGCCGCCTGGACCTCTTCGGCGGTGGCGTGCGGGTTCGGCGCCGGGTCGTTCACGTCGGTCAAGGCGTCATTTCCCTTCGAAAGTGGCCTTGCCGGGCCCGTTTTCGATGAACGACTTCATGCCGTTCTGCTGGTCTTGGGTCGCCCAGAGGGCGGCGAACAGGTGCGACTCGAGCTTGAGGGCGTTCGGGAGGTCCACGTCGAGGCCGCCGTCGATGGCCGCCTTCGCCGCGCGCAGCGCCACGGCCGGGCCGTTCGCGAACTGCGCGGCCCACTTGTGGGCGGCCGCGTAGACGTCGTCGGGGGCGACGACCTGGTCGACGATCCCCAGCTGGAGGGCCTCTTCGGCCTTGACGAACCGTCCGGTGTAGACGATGTCCTTGGTCTTGCTCGGCCCGATCAGCCGGGCCAGCCGCTGGGTGCCGCCCGCGCCGGGGATGACGCCGAGCTGGATCTCGGGCTGGCCGACCTTGACGTTGTCGCCGGCGACGCGCCAGTCCGCGGTCAGCGCCAGCTCGAGGCCGCCGCCGAGGGCGTACCCGGTGATCGCGGCGACGACCGGCTTGGGGATGTTCGCGATGGCCGCGAGGGTGCCGGTCAGGTTCGCGCCGAACTTGGCGATCTCCGGGTAGGTGCGGGTGGCCATCTCCTTGATGTCCGCGCCGCCCGCGAAGGTCTTCTCGCCGCCGTAGAGGATCACCGCGCGGACGTCGTCGCGCTCGGTTGCCTCCTTCGCCAGCTCGGCGAGCTCGGCCGTGACCTGGGCGTTCAGGGCGTTGACCGGCGGCCGGTCGAGCCGGATCGTGCCGACCCCGTCCTTCACCTCGAGGGTTACGAACTCTCCCACGCCACTCCTCCTCGTTGACGGATCGCCAGCACGCTACCGGCCGGTAAGCGCCAGCTTAGCGACGGCGGGCGAAGAAGCGATCCCCGGAGCGCTCCAGCACGAGGTCCTGGTCGAACGTCTTCGAGAGGTTTTCGCTGGTGATGACGTCGTCGACCAGGCCGGACACCACCGCGTGGCCGTCACGCAGGAGCAGCGCGTGGGTGAACCCGGGCGGGATCTCCTCGACGTGGTGGGTGACCAGCACGAGCGCCGGGGCGTCCGGGTCGAGGGCCAGTGCCGAGAGCCGCGCGACCAGGTCCTCGCGGCCGCCGAGGTCGAGCCCGGCGGCGGGCTCGTCGAGCAGCAGCATCTCCGGGTCGGTCATCAGCGACCGGGCGATCAGCGCCCGCTTGCGCTCGCCCTCGGACAGCGTGCCGAAGGTGCGCTCGGCCAGGTGCCCGATGCCCATCGCGTCGAGCAGCTCGGTGGCGCGGGCGGTGTCGAGGGTGTCGTATTCCTCACGCCAGCGGCCGAGCACCGCGTACCCGGCGCTGACCACGACGTCCTTGACCAGCTCGTCACCCGGCACGCGCTGGGCGATGGCGGCCGAGGTGAAGCCGATGCGGGGACGCAGGTCGAAGATGTTGACCCGGCCGATCCGCTCGCCGAGCAGGTCGAGCTCGCCGGTGGTCGGGTGCAGTTCGGCCGCGGCGAGGCGCAGCAAGGTGGTCTTGCCCGCGCCGTTCGGGCCGAGCACCACCCAGCGCTCGTCCAGTTCCACGGACCAGTCGAGGCCGGCGAGGAGGTCGTTGGTCCCCCGGCGGACGCCGACACCGGCCATCCGGACCACGAGGTCGTCAAGTTCGCTGGGCTGGATCGGCTCGCTCACGTGGCCCATTCTGTCTGCTCCTCGCGCGCGCGTGCGCACCCGCCCGGGTGAGTGGGCGATCCGGCAGGTCGGAGGGTGTCCACGTCGTGGAACGGCGCACCGCAGGAGAGCACCTCCGGGCCGGGTTGTGGCACCATCACAGGCATGTCAGCCGACGCGCCCGTGACCCCGGTGACCCGGGGCTCGTTCTGGCGCCGTCGCGCGATCGACCTGCTCCTCGTCGCTTCGGCCGGGTGTACGCGGGCGCGGCTCCACTGATCCTTCGCGTCTTCTGCGACGCGTGCGGTGCCGCGCTGACCCCGTGTCCGGTATCACCACAGTCGCGAGGAGCACCCACGTTGACCACGTCCCTGGTTCGCCCGCCCGTCGAAATCCACCCGCAGCTGACCGATCCACTGCTGCCCGAACTGCTGCACCCGTCACGGCTGCTCTGGACGCCGCGGGAGCTGGCCGACCTGACCGCCACCGTCACCACCGAGCTGACCGCGGGCCTGCGCGGCATCCTGCGGTTCGACGAGGACCGCCGCTGGTGGGCGCGGCTGGCGCTGACCGACGGCGTCGAGCTGTGGCTGCTGTCGTGGCTGCCGGGCCAGCGGACGAAGCCGCACGACCACGGCGGCGCGTCCGGCTCGTTCACCGTCCTGCAGGGTGAACTCGGCGAGGAGTACCGCTACCCGGGCGGGCCGATCCGGCGCCGGACGCACGTCGCCGGCGAGGGCCTCGGCTTCGGCGCGGGCCGCGCGCACCAGGTCACCGGCCTCGGCGACCAGCCCGCGGCGAGCGTCCACGCGTATTCGCCGCCGCTGGTGCCGACGCGGGAGTACGCCACGCTGGCCGACGTTCCGGCGGAAATCCCGCCGCTGCCCGCTATCGTCCGGTCATGAGCGCTGTCGATTCGCTGCTGGCTTCCGCCCGGTCCGGACTGGCCAGGGTGACGCCCGCCCGGGCCCGCGAGCTGCAGGAGGCCGGGGCGCTGCTGGTCGACATCCGGCCGCTGGCGAACCGCACGGCGGAGGGCGAGATCCCGGGCGCGGTGATCGTCGAGCGGATCCACCTGGAGTGGCGGCTGGCGCCGGACAGCGAGTGGCGGCTGCCGGGGGTCGGCCCGGACACGACGGTGGTCGTGGTCTGCAACGAGGGGTATTCGTCCAGTTTGGCGGCCGCCGACCTGCAGCGGCTGGGCCTGCCCGGCGCGACCGACCTCGAGGGCGGGTTCCGGGCCTGGGCGGCCGCCGGCCTGCCTGTGCAGGACGGCGGCAGCCCGGCCGTGCCTTAGCAGCCCCCGTTTTCCACGCTACCGAAGGGGACTGACGGTTTCAGCCCGCGAGCGCCGGGGCGACCTGCTTGGTGAACAGGTCGATGCCGGCGCGGTCGTACGCGGCTTCCGGGAAGTTCAGGATCGCGTAGGACAACCCGCGCTTGCCCAGGGCCGCGAGGTGCTCGGCGACCTGCTCCGGCGTGCCGGCCGTCGGGCCGCTCGCGAAGGTGGCCACCGCGCGCTCGGCGGCCTCGGCCGGGACGTACTTCGCGTAGTGCGCCTTCAGCCAGGCCTGCTTCTCCTGGACCTCGCTCTCGGTCTCGCCGAGGACGACGCTGAGGTTGCCCGAGCGGACGATCGCGTCGAAGTCGGTGCCGACGTCCTTGCAGTGGGCCGCCAGGATCTCGGACTTGCGGGTGAACGCCTCCGGCTCGGGGAAGAAGTTCGTGTACTTCGCGTACTTCGCCGCGATCCGGAGGGTCTTCTTCTCGCCGCCACCGGCGATCCACAGCGGGATGCCGCCGTCCTGCAGCGGCCGCGGGCTCAGGATCGCGCCGTCGGTCCGGTAGTGCTTGCCGTCCAAAGTGGACTTGCCGGTCGTCCAGAGGTCACGCATGATCCGGACGCCCTCGTCGAGCTGGCCGAGCCGCTCGCCGGCGGTCGGGAAGCCGTAGCCGTAGGCACGCCACTCGTGCTCGTACCAGCCGGCCCCGATGCCCATCTCGACCCGGCCACCCGAGATGAGGTCGGCGGTCGCGGCGACCTTCGCCAGGTAGGCGGGGTTGCGGTAGCCCATGCAGGTGCACATCTGCCCGAGCCGGACGGTCTCCGTCGCGGCGGCGAAGGCCGAGATCAGCGACCACGCTTCGTGCGTGGCTTCCTCGGTCGGCACCGGAACGGTGTGGAAGTGGTCGTAGACCCAGATGGATTCGAAGGGGCCCGCCTCCGCGTGTTTCGCGAGGCCGAGCATGGTCTGCCAGTGGTCCGCGGGGTCGATGCCGGCCAGGTCGAGCCGCCAGCCCTGCGGGACGAACATTCCGAAGCGCATGCCTACAACCTAACGCGGCCCCCGCGCCGGCGGGGCGTTATTTCGGCCTGGAGCTGCTCCAGCTCAGACCGGCCGCGCGAAGAAATCCAAGACGGCGTCGGAGAGGTCTTGCACGTACCGCGGGTCTCCGTAGCGCGGCACGAGCCCGGCTTCCGCGCGTCCCGGAGCGCGGACCGCCGGCTCGACGACGATTTCGGGCAACGCCGTCCGGATCGCCTCGAACTGTTCCGTGGCCGCCCGCCACGACGCTTCGAGGGACCCGGCGGCTTCGACGCGCTGCTGCTCCAGCCGGGCCAAGGCGTCCGACGCGGTCTCGTACCGCCGCCGCCCGGACAGCTCGGCGAAGATTCCGGCGTAGGTCTCCGTCGCCCCCGCCGCCGCTTCGTAGGCGTCCGCGCCGGTGCGGCACTGCCGGGCCAGCCGGTCGCGCAGCTCGCCGTAGGCGTCGGCGGCCCGGCCCGCCCAGCCCTCCGGCACCACGGACCGCAGATCCGAAGCCAGTTCTTCGAGCATGACCGCGATGTCGGCGAACCGCATCGCCTCGTCCTGCAGCAGCTTGACGGCGTCAGGGGACCACGCCTGATCCGATGCCATCTCCGCTCGCTCAGCCTGCCGCGCGGAGGGCACGAGCGACGCTCACCAACCGGTCACGCGCGTCGTCCTGGCCTTCGCCGTAGCGACGGGCCGCCGAGCCCAGCCGCTCCCCCAGCTCCTCGACGTCGGCCAGCAGGACCTCGGTCGCGGCGTGCGACGCGCGTTGCAGGTCCGCCAGCGCCGCGGTGAGCAGCACGTCCCCGACCAGCTCGGGCCGCGTCGAATACCGCAGGGCCGCTCGTCCGGCGGACTCCCGCGCGAGTGCGCCGACCCGGCCCGCGGCGGCGCGCAGCAGCGTGGGGTCGGCCTCGAAGCCGTTCATACGTGACAGGTCCTTGTCATCAGCGGCGGACGGTGATCAGCCCCGCGAGCACCGGAGGCGGCAGGGCGACGGATTCGGCGGTTCCCGTGCCCCGGCGGGCACTCGGGTTGACGAGGATGCCGGCGGGCTCCGGCCGGATGAGAGCCGTTCCCACCAGTTCGCGTCCTTTGCGGACGACCTCGGCCGGCCACGCCGCCCCGGTGGCCGCACGGTACCCGGCCAGCCGGGCGGGAGTGTCGAAAACGCAGACCCAGGAACCCCGCGCGCCGAGTGCGACGGTCACCGGATCGCCGTCCCGGCCGG
Organism: Amycolatopsis sp. NPDC004169; assembly: GCF_040610315.1. Taxonomy (NCBI): domain Bacteria; kingdom Bacillati; phylum Actinomycetota; class Actinomycetes; order Pseudonocardiales; family Pseudonocardiaceae; genus Amycolatopsis; species Amycolatopsis sp. NPDC004169. Next base: position 97,566 of record NZ_JBEXMD010000016.1, on the reverse strand, counting down.
CCGGCGTGCACCAGGAATGCGCGGTGAACGAATGCAGGAAATGGTCGACGTCGCCGAACGAGGCCGGGTCGGTTCGCCGCCCGGCGGATTCCGCGATCACCGTGCGCGCCAGGAACCGGCGTTCAGCCTGCCGGACCCCGTTCTGGGGCGAGCCGATCTTGCGGGCCGCCGAGACTGGCCGCCAGCAGCTTCTGGAACGGCTCGAGCCATCGGTCGCACGTCCGCAGTGAAGGACCGCCGGCCAGGCTTTTCAGCCGGTCTCCTTTGTTCCCCGCCAGCGGCTCGGTGTCCGTGTTGTACGCGGTGCGGACGATCTTTTCCAGCTTCTGCCGGTTGAGCCGGTCGAGCACCGCCTCCAGCCGCAGGAACACGATCGCCGCCACCCGGTGGGGCGGTTCGTCGTCGGCGATGTGCCAGATGCGCCGCAGTTCGGGGCCGAGATCGGACGCCGCCGCCGGCCTGCAGAAGGGGGACGGGGTCCGGCGCCTCGACCTCCGCCGCGACTGTTCTGCATTTTGCGCACCAGTGTCCGACTCCGCGGACAACCCTCGGAAATAGCTCTCACCTGCGTTTTTGCCAGATTCTGGACAGTTCTCCGGCGATGGCGGGCCGGTTCCGCCCGTGACGGCTTTTTCCGCCACGGCAAACCGTACGTCCGTTAGCTGACTTGTTCCTGACCGAACCCGCCGAGCGTGAACCCGAAATGGCGGAACGTGCTTACGGTGATTTCGACGGCCGCATCCCCAGCGGCCACGACCTCACGGAGCACCCATGGAAAACACGCTGATCGTTCTGCTCACCGCCTTCGCCTTTTCGGCGGGCGGTTTGGCCGCCACGATGGTGACCAGCTGGTGGTCGCGGCACCGTTACGACGAGGCGCGCCGCGAACCACCGCGGGTGGGCACCAGGTGCCGGCAGCCGAGGGCCTGTTGCTGCGGCGGAGCGCATTGACGTCCGGGCCTGGTGCCGCCCCGGAGGCGGGGCGGCACTAGGCCAAGACGACCCGCGCCAGCTCCGCCGGCGTGGCCAGCAGGCCGTGCTTCGGCAGCACCCGGACCGTGTACCCGATCGCGCCCGGCCGTGGCAGCTTGACGCGGGCCGCGAACGCTCCGATGCCGTCCGCGGACATCGGGACCGTCACCGTGTCGCGCAGCTCGTCGTCGTCCGCCACCCGGCCGACCACCGCCTGGATGTCCACTTCGGACGGATCGAGGCCCGCCAGGTCGATGCGCGCCCGGATCGTCACCTCCGTGCCGACCACCAGCGGCCCGGTCGTCTCGACCAGCAGCTCCGAGTCGAAGATGCGCAGCCGCGGCCACGACACCTCGAGCTTCGTGCGGTAGTCCGCCAGCGACAGCGCGCCGCGGTAGCCGTCGCCCGTGGCCGCCGCCACCGTGCGGGCGGCCGGGAGGTAGCCGTTGTCGACGTACTCGCGGACCATCCGGGACGCCTGGACCCGCGGGCCGAGCGTCTCCAGCGTGTGCCACACCATCGACAGCCAGCCGGTCGGGACGCCGTCGGCGGACCGGTCGTAGAACAGCGGCGCGATCTGCTGGCCGAGCAGCTCGTACAGCGCCGCGGCCTCCAGGTCGTCGCGGCGCAGCGGGTCGGCGACGCCGTCCGCGGTCGGGATCGCCCAGCCGTTGCTGCCGTCGTAGCACTCGTCCCACCAGCCGTCGCGGATCGACAGGTTGAGCCCGCCGTTCAGCGCCGACTTCATCCCCGACGTCCCGCACGCTTCCAGGGGCCGCACCGGGTTGTTCAGCCAGACGTCGCAGCCGCGGTAGAGGTACCGGGCCATCGACATGTCGTAGTCGGGCAGGAAGACGATCCGGTGCCGGACGTCGGCGCCGTCGACGAACCGGACGATCTGCTGGATCAGCTGCTTGCCGTTCTCGTCGGCCGGGTGCGACTTGCCGGCCACGACGACCTGGATCGGCCGGTCTTCGTGCAGCAGCAGCGTGCGCAGCCGCTCGGGGTCGCGCAGCATCAGCGTCAGCCGCTTGTAGGTCGGGACGCGGCGGGCGAAGCCGACCGTCAGCACGTCGGGGTCGAAGACCGAGTCGACCCAGCCCAGCTCCAGCGGTGACGCGCCGCGCTGCAGCCAGGCCGCGCGCACCCGGCGCCGCACCTCGTGCACCAGCTTCTCGCGCAGCTCGCGCCGCAGCTCCCACAGCTGGGCGTCGGACACGCCGTCGCGCAGCGGCCCCTCGCCGACGTCGAGGCCCCACTCGCGGCCGAGCAGCGTGCTCAGCTCGCGCGCGACCCACGTCGGGCCGTGGACGCCGTTGGTCACCGACGAGATCGGCACCTCGTCGTGGTCGAACCCGGGCCACAGCCGGGAGAACATCTTGCGCGTGACGCGGCCGTGCAGCTGCGAGACGCCGTTCGCGCGCTGCGCCAGCCGCAGGCCCATGTGCGCCATGTTGAACAGGCCGGGGTTGTCCTCGGCGCCGAGCGCGAGCACGCGGCGCGGGTCGATGTCCGGGACGAGCCTGCCGTCGGCGAAGTAGCGCTGCACCAGGTCCACCGGGAACCGGTCGATGCCCGCGCTGACCGGCGTGTGCGTGGTGAACAGCGTCCCGGCGCGGACCGCGGGCATGGCCTCGTCGAAGGCGAGGCCGTCGGCCTGGACGATCTCGCGGGCGCGCTCCAGGCCGAGGAACCCCGCGTGTCCCTCGTTCGTGTGGAACACCATCGGCTGCGGGTGGCCGGTCAGCTCGCAGTACTTGCGGACCGCGCGGAACCCGCCGATGCCGGCCAGGATCTCCTGCCGCAGCCGGTGGTCGGCGTCGCCGCCGTAGAGCCGGTCGGTGACGCCGCGCAGGTCCTCGTCGTTGGCCTCGGTGTCGGTGTCGAGCAGCAGCAGCGGCACCCGGCCGACACGGGCCTGCCAGATCTGCGCGCACAGCTCGCGCCCGCCCGGCATGGCGACGCCGATCAGCACCGGCCTGCCCCCCGCGGTCAGCAGTTCCAGGGGGAAGGCGTTCGGGTCGATCACCGGGTAGTGCTCGACCTGCCAGCCGTCCAGCGACAGCGACTGGCGGAAGTAGCCGTTGCGGTAGAGCAGGCCGACGCCGACCATCGGCACGCCCAGGTCGGACGCGGCCTTGAGGTGGTCGCCGGCCAGCACGCCGAGGCCGCCGGAGTAGTTCGGCAGGGCCTCGGTGACGCCGAACTCCATCGAGAAGTAGGCCACCGCGGGCGGCAGCTCCGGGTCGTCGCGCTGCTGGTACCAGCGCGGCTCAGAGAGGTACTTCTCCAGGTCTTCGGCCGCTTCGCGCGCCCGGGCGAGGAAGTCGTCGTCGACGGCCAGCTCGTCCAGGCGGGCCGGCGGCAGCGCGGTGAGCATCCGCAGCGGGTCGCGCACGGCGTTGAAGAGCTCGGCGTCCATCGACGCGAACAGGTCGCGCGTCGGCGGGTGCCACGTCCAGCGCAGGTTGGTGGCCAGCGCGCCCAGGCCGGACAGGGAATCCGGGAGGCTGGCGCGGACGGTGAACCGGCGGACTGCACGCATGGGAAGCGACGATATCGGGCCGCGGCGCGCCCTGCGCAGGGACGTAGTTCGGGATAACGTGCACGCTCCGCGAAAGCCCTGGGTATGGTCCTGCCCGTCGGGGTACCGGGTGGCACGAGAGCGAGTGGAACAGAATGATCCCAGGGGGAGGACGGCGGGCGCTGGTCGCGCTGCTGGCCGTCGCGGCGGTCGCCGTGAGCGGGTGCAACAGCAAGGGCGGCGCGAACGGGGACCCGGCCAAGGACACCGGCGCGGGCTCGGTCTCCGGGCTGCCGGTGACGCACTTCGAGAGCGGCCTCAAGCCGGGCGCGCCGACGCCGAGCCTGAACGTCCGCAACGCCGACGGCGGTGAGGACGACAAGCTCGCCACCGCCGCGATCGACGACGTGCAGACCTACTGGGGCGAGATGCTGCCGTCGAACTTCGGCCAGCAGTTCGAGCCGGTGAAGTCCCTGCTGTCCTACGACGCGCAGACCGACACCGAGAAGACCGGCTGCGGCAGCGTGAAGAAGCTGGTGAACGCGTTCTACTGCCCGGTCGACGACTCGGTGGCGTGGGACCGCGGCGTGCTGCTGCCGATGCTGCGCCAGCGCTTCGGCCCGATGTCGGTGGTCGTCGTGCTCGCGCACGAATTCGGCCACGCCGTGCAGTACCGGCTCGGCGACAAGGCGGGCATCGCCAAGAACACCCCGACCGTGGTCAAGGAGCAGCAGGCCGACTGCTTCGCCGGCGGCTACTTCCGCTGGGTCGCCGAGGACAAGAGCAAGTACTACCGCGTCTCGACGTCCGAGGGCCTGAACCAGGTGATGGCGTCGATGTTCCTGATCCGCGACCAGGCGGGCACCAGCGCCGCCGACAAGGGCGCGCACGGCACGGCGTTCGACCGCACTTTCGCGTTCCAGGCCGGGTTCGAGAAGGGCCCGAAGGAGTGCGCGGGGATGACGACCGAGAACGTCAAGGCCCGGCTCACCGAGCGCCCGTTCGACAAGGGCGACAAGGGCAAGGGCGACGCGAAGTTCACCGAGCAGACCGTCTCGCTGCTGAAGAAGAGCCTGGACGAGGCGTTCAAGGGCGCCGGGGTGGCCGCGCCGGAGATCACCGACGGCGGCAGCTGCCAGACCACGCCGCCGGCGTCGTACTGCCCGGCGGACAACACGGTCAGCATCGACATGGCCAAGCTGGCCCAGCTCGCCCAGCCGATCGACCGCGACGCCGAGATGAAGGGCGAGGACCCGGGCGGCATGGGTGACTTCGCGGCGTTCGCCGAGGTCGCGGCCCGGTACGCGCTGGGCATCCAGAAGGGTGTCGGCGCGTCGATCGACAACGCGAACGCGGGCCTGCGGACGGCCTGCCTGGTGGGTGCCTGGGCGGCGTTCACCAACCGCCCGGGCGACCTGCGGCTGTCGGCGGGTGACCTCGACGAGGCCATCGCGGACCTGCTGCAGCCGGAGAGCCTGGTGTCGGCGGACGTCAACGGGAAGCGCCCGGACAGCGGTTTCGACCGGGTCGAGGCGCTGCGGCGCGGGTACCTCGAGGGTTCGTCGGTCTGCTCGAAGGCGTACGCCTGATCTTTTGCGAAAAGGGCCCCCACCGCCTGGTGGGGGCCCTTTTCGTGTCTAGAAGAGGGCGCTCGCGAGGTCGCGGCGGGCCTTCATGACGCGGTCGTCGGCCGGGTCGAAGAGGTCGAACAGGGCCACCAGGTGCTCGCGGACCTTGTTGCGGTCCTCGCCCGCGGTCCGGCGGACGGTGTCGATGAGGCGCTTGAAGCCGGCCTCGACCTCGTTCGCCGCGATCTCCAGGTCGGCCGCGTCGAGCTGGGCCGACAGGTCGGACGGGTCGGCGTCGGCCTTCGCGACGGCCTCCGGGTCGGCGTTTTCGGCGCGGGCGGTGAACTTGACCTGGGCCAGGGCGTTCTTGGCCAGCTCGTTCGCCGGTTCGACGTCGAGGATGCGCTCGTAGGCGGCCTGGGCGGCGGCGAAGTCGCCCCGTTCGAAGGCCTCCTCGGCCTCGGTGAAGCGCGGGTCTTCGGGCTCCTCGACCGGGCCGCCGGCCGCTTCGGCGTCGCGGATGCCGGGCAGCTTGTCGCGCAGGGCGTCCAGGAGCGCGTTGATCCACTTGCGGATCTCGGGCTCGGGCAGCGCGCCGGAGAAGGCGTCGACCGGCTGGCCGCCGGCGATGGCGACGATCGTCGGGATGGACTGCGCGCCGAACAGCTGCGCGATCCGCGGGTTGGCGTCGACGTCGACCTTCGCGACGACCCAGGCGCCGCCGGACTCGCCGGCCATCCGCTCCAGGACCGGGGACAGCTGCTTGCACGGGCCGCACCACTCGGCCCAGAGGTCGACGACCACGAGCTGGCGCAGGGACCGCTCCACGACCTCGGCCTGGAAGGTGGCCTCGGTGACATCGATCACGGCCGCGCCCGCGCCTTCGCCGGAGGGCCGCGGCGGGCCGTCACCGGCCGGGCGGGCGGGCGGGGCCGGCTGCCGCTGCGCCGCTTCGGCACGGGCCTTGAGCGCGGACAGGTCGACCGCGCCGGAAAGGGCGGCCGACAGGGCCGCTGACTTCGCTGCAGATCCGCGTGGTTGTGTCACGGTTCCATCCTGGCACGCGGGCCGGGGGAGTTTCACCGGGAGGCCGGGCTGTCCACGGTCTGGCACGTTCCGCGGTCGGTGCTGGGCGGGGTCGGCGGCGGGTCGCGGTGCGCGGCGGGCGCGGGGGGGGCGGCGGGCGGCGGGCGGATCAGTGCCGGGCCACGGACGGCCGCAGGCCACGGACGGCGGCGGGCCACGGTCGGTCCCGGGTCGCGCTCGGCGGCGGACCCCCGGAGGGCGGCGGGCCGGGGTCAGCGGCGGGTGGCAGTGCCGGGTGGCGGACCGCGGTCGGTAGCGGATCGCGCTCGGCGACGAGGCGCGAACGGCGGGTGGCGGACCGCGGTCGGCGGCGGATCGCGCTCGGCGGCGAGGCGCGAACCGCAGTTGGCCGCGCTCGGTGCCGGGCCGGGGTGGGCGGCGGGTTGCGGCCGGCGCCGAGCCGCGGTCAGCGCCAGGCCACGCGTAGCGCCGGCCTCCGCCCCCCGGTATCCAGCTTACCGGCCGGCACCGACGATTCCGGACCGTCCGCGCACCCCGGACGGCCCTCATCCACAGCCCAGGAAACTGTCGGTGGTCACCGGTAGCGTGGAAACCGGGGGCTGCTCAGCGCGCCCGCGCCGTGGGTTTTGGGCACCTCACGGCCCGTCCGCTTGGCAGGACGGGCCGCGCTGGGGCAGGCTCGCCGGGTGCACATCCGGCGTGACGTGAAGGTGGGCCTGTCGGTCGCGGCCGCCGCCGTCTGGGTTGGGGCGGTGACGTTGCTCATCGTGCACCACCCCGATCCCGGGGCCTCCTCGCCCGCCGAGCTGCGGGACAAGCTCGCCACCGCGCTCGAGGGGCACGATGCCGATGCCTTCGCCGACCTTCTCGACTACCCCGGCTCGGGCGGGGACGACTTCGCCAAGGACTACGTCTCCGTGCTCGCCGGCCGGGGTGTCCACGACGTGCGGGTCGAGCTGGGGCCGGATGCCGGTGAGCCGACGCGGGCGACCGTCTCCGGCTCTCTCGGCGACGGCAAGCCCTTCAGCTACCCGCTGACCGTGACGAGCGAAGACGGCCGCTGGACGGTGGCCTTCACCCCGCCCCTGCCCTGATCACGCCTCGCGCAACCGTGCTTCCACGCGGTCCACCTTGGCTTCGAGCTGGCCGGAGAAGCCCGGCCGGATGTCCGCTTTCAGGACAAGGCTGACCCGGGACGAGCCCTCCCCGGCCGCCTCGACCGCGCGCTTGACGACGTCCATCACCTCGTCCCAGGACTCGCCCTCGATGTTCGTGAACATCGCGTTGGTCGAGTTGGGCAGGCCGGACTCGCGGACCACCTTCACCGCGCGGGCCACGGCTTCGCTCACCCCGCCGTCGGGGTCCCCGCCGGACGGGCTCACGCTGAACGCGACGATCATGCTCGGAAGTCCCTTCTTCGGTGGCCATTTCCGCCAGTCGTGCGACACCCGCCGGTACCCGCTGGTAACTTCGCGTGTCATGAACCGTCCGCTGCCGTTCGACCCGATCGCCCGCGCGGCCCGGATCTGGGAGGACCGGATCGGGCCCTCCGGGACCATGGCCGCGGTGACCGGGGTGATGCGGGTCCAGCAGATCATCCAGTCCGCGGTGGACGGCGCGCTCAAGCCGCACGGCTTGACCTTCGCCCGGTACGAAGCACTGGTGCTGCTCACCTTCGCCCGCAGCGCCAGCCTGCCGATGCGGGTGATGGGCGAGCGGCTCCAGCTGCACCCCACCAGTGTCACCAACATAGTGGACCGGCTGGAGCGCGACGGGCTCGTGAAGCGGGTGCCGCACCCGACCGACCGCCGCACGACGCTGGTCGAGATCACCGACGAGGGCCGCAAGCGCCGCGAGGCCGCGACCGAAGCCGTCACCGCCATCGACTTCGGGCTGAGCGGGCTGACCGAACGGCAGACCGAACAGCTGACGGACCTGCTGACCAAGGTGCGCCGCGCCGCCGGGGACTTCAGCGAGTGAACAGCGGAAAGGGCCCGCACTCGTCGAGTGCGGGCCCTTTCTCACATGCCGGGATCAGGCGGCGACGGGTTCCTTCGCCTGGAACAGGCCGACACCGCCGTGGGACAGCCGCTGCGGGCCGTCGAGCTTGCCGTTGCGCAGGGCCCACTTCTCGAACAGCCACGTGAACAGCGGCGGGATGCTCGCGAGCAGGGCCAGCACCAGCGTCTTCGGGCGCCAGCCGAGCGGCTTCGCCACGGACAGGGAGACGACCACGTAGAGGACGAAGATCACGCCGTGCACCATGCCGATGACGGGCACGCCGCCCTCGCCGGAGGAGTGCACCACGTACTTGAGGAACATCCCGACCAGCAGCGCGGCCCAGGACAGGGCTTCGGCTACTGCGGCCACGCGGAACACGAGAGCGGCCTTGCTGGACACTGCTTCCTCCTGTGGGGTCTCACCACGTTGGTCTCAAAACACGAAAACGCCCGACGTACACCGTCCAAGGCGGACTTGCCTTGTACGTCAACGGCGCTGTCGGACGTGCTGATACCAGTGTGAGGCGTGACGGCCCTCACGGGAACACCGGGGCCCGTGACGATGCTCACGACCGTGGTCCACTGTGGTCTGGACCACGGTCGTGAGCGGGCGTTGTCTACTCCGCGCAGGGCGAAACCGGGGCGGACACCGGTGACGTCCCCCACTTCGCCGTCGCGTCGCCGGTGAGGGTGAAGTCGAGCGTGGTGCCGCGTTCCAGCTGGTCCACGTTCACGTACACCCGGTCACTCGGCTTCGAGCCGACCTCGAGGGCGGAGATGTACTGCAGCTGCGCACCGGAAGCGCCCGGCGCCCGGATCGTGATGTCTCGCCCGTTCTCCAGGTGCAGGACGGACTTCGCGAACCGCGGCGCGTTGAGCACGAAGTTCCCAGTCCCTGGAACGGCCGGGTACAGCCCGAGCGCGCTGAAGACGTACCACGCGGACATGGTGCCGAGGTCGTCGTTCCCGGTGACGCCGTTGGGCGCGTCGGTGAACAGCGTGTGCGCCGCCCGCACGACCGTCGACGTCTTCGACGGCTGCCCGGTGAGCGCGTACATCCACGGCGAGTGCAGGTCCGGCTCGTTGTTCGGGTTGTAGCGGAACTGGTCGTAGTAGTCGTACGGGCCGACGACCCAGTTCTCGCGGACCGCCGTCGCCGGGTCCTTCACCAGTTCGTCGTAGGCGAAGAAGTCGTCGAGACGCTTCCCGGTGGCCGCCGGGCCGCCCATCCGCTGCACCAGGCCGGGGACGTCCTGCTGGACCAGCCACTGGTACTGCCAGGCCGTGCCCTCGTGGAAGCCGTCCTGGCTCTGCGGGCTGTAGGGCTTGTCCGCCGGCGAGAACCACGCGCCACCGAGCACCTTCGGCCGGAAGAAGCCGGTGAAACCGCGGTCGGCCTGGGTGGCGTCCCACAGCGTCCGGTAGGTCCGGCCCTTCGCCGCCAGCGCCGCCGCGTCGGCCTTCTTGCCGAGCGCGGCCGCCATGAGCGACAGCGAACAGTCACCGAGCGCGTACTCCAAGGTGGCCGACGCGCCGTGGTTCGGGTCCGTGTCCTGGCCCTTCTTCGGGAAGTCCGGGTCGTACTGGACGAACCCGTCCCGCTGGTAGCTCGCGTTGCCCGAGCGGCCCTGGAACGGCGACGCGGCGGGCGGGATCTCGCGCGAGTTCTGCAGGAGCGCCTGGTAGGCGCGCGCTTCCTCGCCGGACAGCGCCCCGAACCGCCAGAGGTCGACCAGGAACGGCGTGACCGGGTCGCCGGTCATCGTGTTCGTCTCCTGGCTCGCGTACGCCCAGCGAGGCAGCCAGCCGCCCTGGTCGTGGATGGCCAGGATGCTCTTGGCGATGTCGCGAGCGCGGTCCGGCCGCAGCAGCGCCAGGAGCTGGTTCTGCGTGCGGTAGGTGTCCCACAGCGAGAAGAAGTCGTAGTAGGTCCAGCCGACCGCGCGGTGGATCTTCTTGTCGAAGCCGTAGTAGCGGCCGTCGGCGTCGTTCGCCGTCAGCGGCTGCAGCAGCGCGTGGTAGAGCGAGGTGTAGAACACCGTGCGGTCGTCCGGCGTGCCGCCCTTGATGTCCACAGAGGACAGCTCACGGCGCCAGGTGCGCTGAACGTCAGCCTTCGCCGCGTCGAACGACCGGATCCGCTCCGAAGCCAGGTTCACCCGGGCGCCGGCCGCGTCGACCTGGGAGATCGCCGTGGTGGCGGTGACCTGGCCGCCACCGAAGGTCAGCCACGCTCCGCGCAACCCGGCGCCACCCGACGAGGAGCGCGAGCCGGGTGTGCCGCCCTCCGGCGACCACGTGCCGAAGGTCTTGAACGGCTTGTCGAACTTCGTCGTGAAGTAGGTCGTGTAGGCCTTGCCGCCGCAGAACGCCTGCGCCTGGACGGTTCCTTCGACGGTCCGGTCGTCGACGACGCGGATGCTGCTGCCCGTCACCGGTTCCTTGTCGTCGGCCTGGCCGACGTTGACGAAGACGTTGGCGTCACCGGACTTGGCGAAGGTGTACCGCTCGACCCCCGCCCGCGTGGCAGCCGTCGTCTCGACGTCGACACCGCCGTAGCCGGTGAGGTGCACCTTGTAGTAGCCCGGCTTGCCGACTTCGCCGTCGTGGGTGAACGGAGCGGCGTACTGCTTCTGGTCGAAGGTGGCCGGGCGAGTCGTGTCGAACGCCTTGCCGGGCCCCACTTCCCCGGTCGTCGGCAGGGTCGAGACCAGGCCGCCCTGCTCCCAGCAGCCCGCGCCGGACAGGAAGAAGTGCCCGAAGCCGCGGATCGCGGTGTCGGTGTAGCGGTAGCCGGCGTAGTGCGAGGTGATCGGGCTGACCTGGGTCATCCCGAACGGCGCCGAGGCGCCCGGGAACGTGTTGCCCTCGTCCTGCGTGCCGATGAACGTGTTGACGGTCTCCAGGGCGTCCCCGCCGGCCGCGGCCGCGGCGGGGCTGAGCCCCGTCGCGGCCGCGGTGAGCGTCAGGACGCCCGCCAGGAGCTTGCGCTTCACGCGCCGATACCGATCGCGAACACGTGCAGTGCGCCGCCGCTGACGTTGTCCGGCAGCGTCACGCTGGCCACCGTCTTGCCCGCGGCCAGAGTGATCGGGTTGGTGCCGAACACCATCGTCCGGATCTGCTGCGGATCACTGCCCGCGGCGTTGCGGTACGGCGTGGACAGCACGATCCGGTTGCCGAACGCCGGCTGGGCGCCGCCGCCACCGAGGGTCCAGTCGGAGAACCCGATGGTCGCGGTGGACGTCGTGCCGTCGGTGTAGGTCACCGTCAGCGTGCCGGACGCGTTGCCGTTGGACGCCGCGCCGAGCAGCGCCAGCCGGCCGGAACCGCTCACGTTCACGGTCTGGCCGCCGGCGACCACGTTGTCCGGGTCCCCGGCCGGGAACGACGGCCAGGTGAACTGCAGCCCGTCACTGGTGATCGTCGCGCCCGGGGTGGCACCGGCCGCGGCGAGTGCGTCGGCCGAGTAGCTCCAGCCGCCGCCGTCGAAGTTCGCCGCCCCCGAGTTCGAGTCCGGGGAGATGCCGGCGTTGTTCACCGTGGCCAGCCAGCTGTTCGGCTGGGCCACCAGCACGGTCAGGACGGCCTGCGAGGACGCCACGCCCGGCGCGGAGAACGTCACCGGGATGCGGCGGGCGCCGTCGGCCAGCCCGGCCGGGACGGTGACCGTGAGCTCGGCCTGCGCCTTGCCCGCGGCGGGCACCGCGATGCTGCCGGTGGCCGGGGTCAGCGTGATCCCGTCGACGCTGCCCGCGCTGTAGGTCCAGGTCCGGGCGGTGCCCGAAAGGTCCTGGACTCCGACCGACGCCTTCGACGTCGACCCCGCGGGGGTCACCGCGCGGGCCGGGTCCACGAAGGACAGGCTCGGCTTCTCCTGCTCGCGGAACGACGGCGGGGCGTCGGCGGCCGCGCTGCCCCACGCGGTCGCCGTGGCGGACCGGGTGTAGTCGAGCGTGCCGCCGCTGAAGATCAGCGCCTCCGGCAGCCACGCCTTCGCGGCCGCACCGCCGTTGACCTTCAGGCTGCCGACGTAGTCGCCGGTGCCCGGCGCGTTGATCGTGATCTTCTTGCCCGCGCCGGTGGTGAGCACGGCGTGCTCGAAGCGCGGCGTCACCAGCAGCGTCTCGGCGCGGCCCGGGATCTCCGGGTAGATGCCGAGCGCGGACCACACGTACCAGGCCGACATCTGGCCGAGGTCGTCGTTGCCGATCAGGCCTTCGGGACGCGGGTTGTACAGCTCGTCCATCGAGCGGTGCACGATCGCCTGGGTCTTGGCCGGCGCACCCGCGTACGAGTAGACGTACGGCGCGTTGGAGTTCGGCTCGTTGCCCATGAAGGCGTAGGGCTCCTGCGTGCCCGCGTTCAGGTCCGTGAAGAAGGTGTCCAGCCGGGACTGCGTCGCGGTGTTGCCGCCGAACGCCGTCACCACGCCGCCGAGGTCGTAGGGCACCATCCACTCGTACTGCGCGCCGTTGCCCTCGACCCAGCCCTGCGAGCTGGCGGGGTCGTAGGTGCCGGAGAACGAGCCGTCCGCGTTGCGCGGCTGCAGGTGCCCGGTACCCGGGTTGTAGAGGTTCTGCCAGTTCTGCGCGCGCTTCATGAACGTCGTGTACGTCGCGCTGTCGCCGAGCCGCTTCGCGAACTGGGCGATGGAGAAGTCGGCGCTGGTGTATTCCAGGGTGTCCGCGCCGGCACCCGGCACGTACCCGAGCTTCTGGTAGTCGTCGAGACCCGGCCGCTCGGTGTAGCCCTGCGTCGGCTGGGTGGCACCCTTGATCATGAGCAGCAACGCCTTCTGGGCGTCGAAGTCACGCGCTCCGAAGGCGTACGCGCTGGAGACGATGATGTGGTACGGGTCGCCGTTCATCACGCCGGTGTAGTCGTTGGCCACCGTCCAGCGGTCCCACGAGCCGCCCTGCTCGGCGTAGGCCATCATCGACCGGACGATGTCCGACGTCTCCTTCGGCGCGATCGTCGCCAGGAGCGGGGCCTCCGAGCGGTAGATGTCCCAGCCGGAGAAGTTCGTGTACATCGCGTGGCCCTTGTCGGCCGTGTGGACCCGGCCGTCGAAGCCGACGTACTGGCCGTTGACGTCGGAGAAGACGTTCGGCTGGATCAGCGAGTGGTACAGCGAGGTGTAGAACGTCGTCAGGTCGGCGTCCGAGCCGCCGGTGACGGCGATCTTGCCGAGCTGGGCGTTCCACGCGCTGCGCGCACCCGCCGCGATCGTGTCGAAGGACTTGCCGGTGTTCTCGGCCTTGAGGTTGGCCTTCGCGCCGTCGACGGACACAAAGGACAGTCCGACCTGGACGTTCACCTGTGCGCCGTTGAGGTTGGCGAAGGTGACGTACCCGCCGCTGCCCGGGCCGGACACGGTGGTGTTCTGCGGCGCCGCCTTGGCCGGGCGCGCGATCGAGGCGTCGACGCCGTTGGGCTGGGCGACCTTCGCCCTGGCGCCACCGGTCTCGGCGGCCTTGTTCGGCGTCACGGCGCCGTTCTTCCAGGTGCCGATCGACGCGAACGGCGTGTCGAACTTGGCCGAGAAGTAGACGCGGTAGCTGTTGCGGGCACCGCAGAAGCGGCCGCTGGTGGCCCAGCCGCTGATGGTGTCCTTGCCGATGGTGATCGACGCGTCGTCGGTGCCGTTGACCGAGCCGGAGGTGTTGACCAGCAACGTCGAGGACGCGCCCGCCGGGTAGGTCAGCCGCGCCGAGCCGGTGCGCTGGGTCGCGGCCAGCTCGACCTTCGCGCCGCTGTCGAGGGTGACGTCGTAGGCGCCGGCGGTCGCGTGTTCGTTGGTGTGCGAGAACTTCGACGTGTAGTGGGCGGGGTCGGTCGCCGGGGACGTCGTCACTTCACCGACATAAGGGATGAACGGGATGTCCTGATAGGTCGAACAGCCCGCGCCGGACAGGTGCGTCAGACTGAACCCGGTCAGGGCGTTGTCGTCGTAGAAGTAGCCGCCCGGCTGGGATTTCACCGTGTCCGGGCTCCACTGGACCATGCCGAACGGCGCCACCGCGCCCGGGAACGTGTTGCCGGCACCGCCCCCGGTGCCGTGGTCGGCCCCGCCGGGCCGGGTGCCCACGAACGGGTTGACCCACTTCGCGTAGTCCGTGCTGGTCGCGGCCGCGGCGGGCACGGCGGGAGCCACCGCCGCGAGCACCGCCAGGGTCAGGAAGGTTGAACCGGCTCTCAAGCGCAATCGCGCCATGGCCATCGCCTCTCCACCTCGTCAGCGCGACCAGAAACGGTGTCATGACAACCTTGTCGCGCAGTCGGTCGAACCCGGCCACCTTGGGTACCTGCTCACCGGACAGTCAAGGGACACGTCAAGACCTGTCCACTTCCGGACACGCCCGTCAGCCGTCTGCCCTACGACGTCGGTAGCCGAATCGGCACAATCCTCGCACCAGGCGTTGACAAGCACCGGGCGCGTGGCGTTCAATCCCGGTCACTATGACAACGTTGTCTCCTCTGGGCCGGGACCGGGACGGTAGCACGCGCACCGCGAGCAGGCGGGCCACGATGAGCGACGTGGCCCGGCTGGCGGGCGTGAGCATCAAGACCGTCTCGCGCGTGGTCAACGACGAACCGGCGGTGCACCCCGACACCGCCGAGCGGGTCATGGCCGCCATCGAGCAGCTGGGGTTCCGGCGCAACCTGGGCGCGCGGAACCTGCGCCGCGGGTCGACGACCGGCACCATCGGGCTGATCGTCGAAGACGTCGGCAACCCCTTCTACTCCGAGCTGAACCGCGCGGTCGAGCGCATCGCGACGTCGTTCGGCCGCCAGGTGCTCACCGGCTCGTCGGAGGAGAACTCCGACCGCGAGCGCGAGCTCGTCCTGGAGTTCTGCGCGCGGCGGGTGGACGGCATCCTCGTCGTCCCGGCCGGCCTGCAGCACGGCTACCTGGTGCCGGAGATGCGCGCGGGCACACCGGTGGTGTTCATCGACCGCCCGGCGGGCGACATCGTGGCCGACACCGTGCTGGTCGACAACCTCGGCGGCACCATCGAGGCCGTCACGCACCTGGCGCGGCACGGGCACCGGCGGATCGCCTTCCTCGGCGACAGCCCGGACATCTTCACCGCGGCCGAGCGCCTACGCGGGTTCCGCGAGGGCTGCGTGCGCAACGGGATCTCCTACGACGAGGCGCTGGTCTCGATGGGGACGCCGACGCCGGACTCGGTCGGCAACGCCGTCAAGCGGCTGCTCGACGGCCCGGACGCGGCCACCGCGGTGATCGCCGGCAACAACCGGGTCGCCGTGCACGTGCTGCGCGCCCTCGCCCACGCCGAGCGCCGCCCGGCGATGGTCGGGTTCGACGACTTCGAGCTGGCGGACCTGCTGGACCCCCCGGTCACCGTGGTCGCGCACGACGTCAGCGCACTGGGCCACGCCGCGGCCGAACTGCTCTTCGCCCGCGTCCAAGGAGACCAGTCCCCGCCCAGAAAGGTAGTCCTGCCCGTGCATCTCGTCGCCCGTGGTTCCGGTGAGGTCGCCCCGTGACCCTCGAACCGATCCGGCTCCCCGCCAACCAGCCGCCGCAGTTCTACCGCGGCGGCGACGCCATCGCACGCCTGCGGGGCGCCTCGCCGGACAAGAAGTTCGGCCCGGAGGACTGGGTCGCCTCGGCGACCACGATGTTCGGCCAGGAGACCAACGGCCTCACCCGCCTCCCGGACGGCGCCTGGCTGCGTGACGCCGTCGTGGCGAACCCGAACGGCTGGCTCGGCGCGAAGCACGTCGAGGCGCTCGGGACGTCGACCGGGCTGCTGGTGAAGCTGCTCGACGCGGGCCAGCGGCTGCCCGTGCACTTCCACCCGGACGACACCTTCGCGAAGCAGCACTTCGACTCCCACTTCGGCAAGACCGAGGCGTGGATCGTGGTCGGCACCCACGGCGACGACCCGCGCGTCTACCCCGGTTTCAAGGAGACGCTGCCGAAGGCGACGGTGGCCGAGTGGACGCGGGAGCAGGACGTCCCGTCGATGCTGGGCGCGCTGAACAGCATCCCGGTGTCCGCGGGCGACACCGTCTACATCCCGGCCGGCCTGCCGCACGCGATCGGCGAGGGCGTGTTCGTCGTCGAGCTGCAGCAGCCGACCGACTTCTCGCTCACCATCGAGTGGCGCGACTTCCTCGCGTCGCCGGAGAAGGGCCACCTCGGCCTCGGTTTCGACACCGCCATCGAGGCGCTGGACACGTCGGGCTGGGACGCCGAACGGCTCGGCACGATCATCAAGCGCACCGCGGGCGACCGCGCGTCCACCGTGGAGCTGCTGGCCGGCGGCTCGGAGCGGTTCTTCCGAGCCGAACAGCTGCGCACCGACGAGTTGACAACGTTGTCACTCGATCCGTCCTTCGCGGTCCTGGTCGCTCTGGACGGCGAAGGCACTCTGCGGACCGAGCACGGCGGCGAGCACGCGCTGGCGAAGGGCGACACCTACGTCGTCCCGTTCGACGCCGGCCAGACCGAGCTGTCCGGCACGGCGACGGTGATCCGCTGCCGCCCGCCGGCGCCGGAAGAGAGGCACGGATGAGCGAAATCCTCCTGGACGCGGTCGACCTGACCAAGCACTACGGGTCCGTCGAAGCCCTGCGCGGCGCGGCGTTCCAGGCGCGCGCGGGCGAGGTGACGGCGCTGATCGGCGACAACGGCGCCGGCAAGTCGACGCTGGTCAAGTGCCTCTCCGGCGCCGAGCAGCCGACGTCGGGCCGGATCCTGCTGGACGGCCAGGAGGTCCACTTCGACTCCCCCACCACGGCCCGGCGAATGGGCATCGAGACCGTCTACCAGGACCTGGCCGTGGCGCCCGAGCTCGACCCGGCGGCCAACCTGTTCCTCGGCCGCGAGATCCACCGCAAGGGCATCCTCGGCAAGCTCGGGATGCTGGACAAGAACGAGATGCGACGGCAGGCGATCGAGGAGTTCCAGCGCCTCGGCGTGACGCTGCAGAGCACCGACGTCCCGATCGGCTCGCTGTCCGGCGGGCAGCGGCAGAGCGTCGCCGTCGCCCGCTCGGTCGTGTGGGCGTCGAAGGTCGTGTTCATGGACGAACCGACCGCGGCGCTGGGCGTCGTCCAGCGCGAGCGCGTGCTCGACGTCATCAAGAAGGTGCGCGACAAGGGCATCGCCGTCGTGCTGATCAGCCACAACATGCCGGAGGTGCTGTCGGTCGCCGACCGCGTCGAGGTGCTGCGGCTCGGCAAGCGCGTCGCCCGGTTCACCGGATCGGACACCAAGCTCGAAGACCTCGTCGCCGCGATGACCGGCGCCCTCGTGCAGGAGGAAGCGGCATGAGCGTGTCCACTCCCTCGAAAGAAATCCAGGAGTCACCCGAGGCCGGCTTCGGCAAGCGACCGCTGGGCAAGCGCCTGGTCGGCGCCAACACGTTCTGGATCGCCCTGGTCCTGGTCGCGCTGATCGTGGTGTTCAGCGCGATCGCGCCCGGCGAGTTCCCGACGCTGTTCACCTTCCAGACGCTGCTCATCGAGACGGCCGTGCTGCTGGTGCTGTCGGTCGGGATGACGTTCGTCATCATCACCTCCGGCATCGACCTGTCCGTCGGCTCGGTGCTGATCTTCGCCGGCATGGTCGCCGGCAAGGTGATGGAGGCGATGTCCGGTGGCAACGCCTCCGGTGCGGGCTGGGGCGTGATCACCGTCGGCCTGCTCGCCGCGGTCGTCGCCGGCACCGCCTGGGGCCTGGTCAACGGGTTCCTCATCGCGGTGGCGGGGATCCCGCCGCTGATCGTCACGCTCGGCACCATGGGTGCCGCCCTCGGCGCGGCCTACCTGCTCAACAACGGGTCGGACGTGCGGAGCGTGCCGGTGGTGCTCAACCAGACCCTCGGCTACGGCACCTCGTTCGGCGTCGTGCCGAACCTGGTCATCGTCGCCGTGGTGATCACCGTGATCGGCGCCTGGCTGCTGCACACGACGAAGTTCGGCCGGTACACCTTCGCGGTCGGGTCCAACGCCGAGGGCGCGCGGCGCGCCGGCATCGGCGTCACCCGGCACCTGCTGAAGGTGTACACGCTGACGGGATTCCTGGCCGGCATCGCCGGGTTCCTCTCGCTGGCGTACTACGCGTCGACCACGATCTCGGCGCACACCACCGACAACCTCAACGCCATCGCCGCGGTCGTGATGGGCGGGACGAGCCTGTTCGGCGGCGTCGGCTCGGTGCTGGGCACGGTGATCGGCGTGTTCATCCCGGCCGTGCTCAAGAAGGGCTTCAACATCACCCACGTCCAGGACTTCTGGCAGATGATCGCCGTCGGCGCGGTCCTCATCGCCGCCGTCTGGTTCGACCAGCGACGCCGCCGCCGTCGCAACTCCCGCTGAGTTCCCCACAAATACGGTTCCCCCAAGTACAACGAGGTGCTTATGAAGCTGACCAAGACTCTCACCGCCATGGGTGCCGTGGTCTCCGCGGCGGCGCTGCTGACCGCGTGCGGCTCCGGCACGGTCGGGCAGACCGGGTCCGGCGACCAGGCCCAGTCCGGGAACAAGAAGCTGGCGCTCATCCCGGGCGTGCAGGCCGAGCCGTTCTACATCTCGCTGCAGTGCGGCGCGCAGGCCGAAGCGAAGAAGCTCGGCTACGAACTGACCACGCAGGCGCCGCAGAAGTTCGACGCGGCGATGCAGACCCAGCTCGTCAACGCGCTCGGCTCGAACCCGCCGGCCGCGCTGCTCATCGCCCCGACCGACGACACGGCGATGCTCGCGCCGATCCAGCAGGTGAAGAACCGCGGCGCGAAGATCGTCGAGGTCGACACCTCGCTGAAGGACACCGGCGTGGCCGTGTCGTCCGTGTCCTCCGACAACGCCGCCGGCGGCAAGCTCGCCGCGCAGACGATGGCGAAGCTCGCGAACGGCAAGAGCGGCTCGGTCCTGGTGCTCGACACGATCGCCGGCACCTCGACCACGGCCGCCCGCGCCAAGGGCTTCGAGGACGAGCTGAAGAACACCCCGAACCTGAAGTCGATCGGCGTCCAGTTCACCCAGAACGAGCCCGACCAGGCGGCGTCCAAGGTGACCGCGGCCCTGTCGTCGACGCCGGACCTCATCGGCGTCTTCGCGACCAACCTCAACACCGGCGAGGGCGCGGCGACCGGCCTGCGCAACGCGGGCAAGGTCGGCGCGGTCAACCTGATCGGCTTCGACGCCAGCCCGTCCGAGGTCGAGGGCCTCAAGAACGGCCAGTACCAGGCCCTGATCGCGCAGGACCCGGCCTCGATCGGCACCCAGGGCGTCCAGCAGGCGGTCGCGGCCATCGAGGGCAAGCCGGTGACGCGGAACCTCACCGCGGAGCTGCACTCGATCACCAAGGCGGACATGGACGCCAACTCTCAGTACTTCTACAAGCAGTCCTGCTGATCTGTGTCATTCCGGGGCTTCGCCCCGGGCCGGGGGCTCCGCCACCCGGAACCCCCGAAAGCCGGGTCCGTCAGAGTCCTGCGGGTGGTATACGCCATCCGCAGGGCTTTGACCAGCGGTGTTCACCGCCGGTGATCGGCCACTGCCGGTCACCGCGGTGGGGGAACCGCTCACCGCACCACCCGTTTCGCGGACGGGTGGTCCGCGTCACACTCATTTGCACATGCATTTGCACTACCAGATGCATGATCGCAGGGAGGGTGCGATGAACTACGAGCGGCCGGCCATGCACCGGACGATCTTCGCCGTGGACGTCGAGGGCTACGGCGACCAGCGCAGGACCACACCACACCGCCTGGCGTTGCGCGACGGGCTGTACCGCGCGCTCCGCCGGGCGTTCGACGACGCCGGCGTCCCTTGGGGCGACTGCCGTCGCGAGGACTGCGGCGACGGGGTGTTCGTCCTCGTCCCGGCGGAGGTGCCGAAGGGACCCTTCGTGGAGTTCCTGCCCGCCGCGCTCGCCGTGGCGCTGCACCGGCACAACCGCACGCACGACCCCGGGGCCCGGATCCGGCTCCGGATGGCGCTGCACGCGGGCGAGATCGCCTACGACGACCACGGCGTCACCGCGCCGGCGATCAACCAGACGTTCCGGCTGCTGGAGGCGCCGCCGCTGAAGGACGCGCTCAAGTCCTCGCGCGGGGTGCTGGCGCTGATCACGTCGGCGTGGTTCTTCGACGAGGTGGTCCGGCACAGCGAAGGCCTCGACCCGACGACGTTCCGGCCGGTCCCGGTGGCTGTCAAGGAAACTCGCACGACCGGGTGGATCTCGTTGCCGGACCGGCCCTACCCCGCGAACGCGAGCCTGCTGGGCGACGTCACGTCGATCGACGCCTACCGGACCTGGCGCCGCTTCCGCCGCCACGCCCAGGTGCTGGCCGACCGCGACGGGCCCGCGTAGCCGTAGGATCTACTGCCCTGGACACCGTCGCCCGAGGGGAGGGCCCGATGACCGTGCACCTGCGCCCGGCGTCCCGCGCCGACCCGCTGCCGGTGCTCGCCGCCGCCCGCCGGATCACCGACGACCTGCGCGACGGCCTGGCCGGAACGCCGGCCCGCCGCGCGGCGCACCGCCTGCGGCGGCTCTTCGGCTTCCCTGGCCTCGGCCTCACCGACCTGTCCGGCTCGCTGCTGTGGTCGGGGCGGCCGGGGCCGGACGCGGTCGTCGCGCAGGTGCTCGACGGCGTGCTGCACAGCGAGGAACCCGGCTCGGCCCCCGACGTGTTGGTGCTGCCGCTGCACGTCCGCGACGAGCTCGCCGGGGCGCTGCTGGTCGTCGGGGACGTCCGGGACGCGGCCGCGGCCCAGGCCGCCGACCTCGTCGTGCAGGCGCTCGAGCGCGGGCGGCTGGAGGCGTCGGCGGAACAGGCCGCCCAGGCCGAACTGCGGGCGCTGCGGGCGGAGATGTCACCGCACTTCGTCTACAACGCCCTCACGGTCATCGCGTCGCTGGTGCGCTCGGACCCCGACCGCGCCCGCGACCTCATGCTCGACTTCGCCGACTACACCCGCTACAGCCTGGCTCGCCACGGCGAGTACACCGTGGTCGCCGAAGAGTTCCGCGCGATCGAGACGTACCTGGCGCTGCAGAAGGCGGTGCTCGGGGAACGGCTGCGCGTCCAGGTGCGGGTCGCGCCGGAGATCCTCGCCGTCGCGGTGCCGTACCTGGTGCTGGAACCGTTGGTCGAGAACGCGATCCGGCACGGCATCGAGCCGCGGTCGGGCACCGGGCAGGTCCAGGTGCACGGCCAGGCGGAAGGGAACGACTGCGTGATCTTCGTCGAGGACGACGGCGTCGGCATGGACCCGGAACGGGCGGCGGACATCCTGGCCGGGCGCACCGGCGAGGACGACCCGGCCGGGCTCGGTCTGGCCAATGTGGACAGACGGCTGCGGGACGTCTACGGCGCCTGGTACGGCCTCACCGTGGAAACCGAGGTCGGCGCCGGCACCCGGGTGATCGTGCGGGTGCCGCGGTTCCAGCCGGGGGTGCTGCCGTGACGGGGCTTCGCGTGCTGGCGGTCGACGACCTGCCGCCCGCGCTGGACGAGCTCTGCCGCATGCTGCGCGAAGCGCCCGAAGTCGGCGAAGTCGTCGGGGCGGCTGACGCGCTGAAGGCGTTGAAGCTGCTTCAGGCGGATCGCTTCGACGCGGTGTTCCTCGACATCTCCATGCCCGGCCTCGACGGGCTCGAACTGGCGTCCCTGCTGGCGAAGCTGAGCGAGCCGCCGGTGATCGTGTTCGTCACGGCGCACGACGGGCACGCGGTCGCGGCGTACGGCATCGGCGCCGTCGACTACCTGCTCAAGCCGGTCCGTACCGAACGGCTGGCCGCGGCGCTGGCGAAGGTGCTCAAGATGGCGACCCCGGCGTCCCGGCCGACCCCGGACGCGATGGCGGCACTGCCGGTCGAGTCGGGCGGGCGGACCCGGTACGTCCGCCGCGACGACGTCCTGTTCGTGGAGGCCCACGGCGACTACGTCCGCCTGCACACGCGCGGCGGGGTCCACCTGGTGCGGATGCCGATCTCGCGGCTCGAGGAGTACTGGGAGGGCACCGGGTTCAGCCGGGTGCACCGGGGTTTCCTGCTGGCCGTGGGTGCGGTGCTGGAGCTGCGCAGCGACACGGCGGGCGGCCTGCTGGCCCACACCGAAGCGGGGGACGTCCCGGTCAGCCGCCGCCACGCCCGTGACCTGCGCGACCGGCTGCTGGAAGCCGCGCAGCGCGGCCAGCTCGGCTCGGGTTCGCGATGAGCAGGATCCGCCGGGTCGCCGTGACCAGCCCGCAGACCCGGCTCGCCCACGCCCGCCGCCGGTCGCGCGGCCGCTGGCGCCAGCCGCGGCTGCCCGCGGCCGACACCCAGCGGGCCACCGCTCTCTACGCCGCCCAGCGCCGTCGCGGGATTCCCGCGCTGGTGCTCATGTTCGCGTTGCTGCTCGGCCTCCCCGGCGTCTTCGCGCTCTTCCCCGCCCTGGACACCGTGCGCCTGCTGGGCATCCCGCTGTCCTGGCTGCTGCTCGCCGTCTTCCCCTACCCCGCGATGGCGCTGCTGGCCCGCTGGCAGCTGCGCCGCGCCGAGCGCATCGAGGACGAGTAGTGGGCGTCGCCCTCGCCGTCGCACCGGTCGTGCTCGTGACGCTGCTGATCGGCGTCCGCGGGGTTGCCGCGATGCGCACGACGTCGGACTTCCTCGTGGCGTCCCGCCGGATCTCGCCGCTGGTGAACTCGGCCGCCGTCTCGGGCGAATACCTCTCGGCGGCGTCGTTCCTCGGCATCGCCGGGCTCGTCGTCAAGGACGGGATCGGGGCGCTGTGGTACCCGGTCGGGTTCACCGCGGGCTACATCGCGATGCTGGTGCTCGTCGCCGCGCCGATGCGGCGCTCGGGTGCGCTGACCGTCCCCGACTTCGCCGAAGCCCGGCTCAACTCCCCCGCGCTGCGCCGCCTGGCCGCGGTCGTCGTGCTGGTGATCGGCACGATCTACGTCGTCCCCCAGTTCCGTACCGCCGGCCTGGTGCTCGCCGCGGTCGGCGGCACGCAGTACTGGGTCGGTGTGGTGCTGGCCGGCGCCGCGGTCAGCGTCACCCTGGCACTGGGCGGCATGCGCGCGGCGACGTACGTGCAGGCGTTCCAGTTCGTCCTCAAGCTGCTGCTGTTCCTCATCCCGGCGATCTGGCTGACGCTGCAGGCGGGCGCGGTCAACCGGACCGACGCGCTCAACCCCGTCGAGTTCACCCACTTCGCCCGCGAGACGCCGGTGCGGTTCGAGGTCGACGTGACCATGGAGATCCGCGAGCCGACACCGGTGCGGCGCAACGGCGTCGTCGAAACGCTGCCGCCGGGCGAGTTCACCGCGCACAGCCAGGACGAGGTCGTGTTCGGCACGGGCGCGGCCGTCCCCGCGGTCCGCGGCGGCGCCGCGCTGGGCGGCCCGGACTGGCGGCGCCCGCTGCTCGACCTCGGCGACCAGGGCTACCCGCTGCTCGGCACCTGGGCCGTGCTCATCGCGACCATGCTCGGCACGATGGGCCTGCCGCACGTGCTGATGCGCTTCCACACCAGCCCGGACGGCCGCGCCGCGCGCCGCACCGCCGCGATCACGGTCGCGCTGCTCGGCGTGTTCTACCTCTTCCCCGGCATCTACGGCGTCCTGGGCCGCGTTCTCGTCCCGGGGCTGTACCTTTCCGGCGCCACCGACACCGTGGTCGTCGCCCTGCCGTACCAAGTGGACAGTGGCTGGGCGGGTGGCCTGTTCACGGCGCTGCTGACCGCGGGCGCGTTCGCCGCGTTCCTGGCGACGTCGCTCGGCCTGCTGCTGGTGATGTCCGGGGCGCTCGCGCACGACCTCGTCCCCGGCGGCCTGCGGCGGCTGCGGATCGCGGTGTTCGGCGTCGCCGGGGCGATGGTGCTGCTGGCGCTGCGCTCGGCCGAGCTCGACGCCGGCGTCCTGGTCACCTGGGGGTTCACGGTGGCCGCGTCGACGTTCTGCCCGCTGCTGGTGCTCGGCATCTGGTGGCCGCGGCTGACTGCGAACGGCGGGATCGCCGGCGTGCTGGCCGGGCTGGTGGCCTCGTCCGGCTCGATCCTGTTCGCGCTGGCCGGGCCGCCGCTGCACGGCTGGGTGGCCATCCTGGTCCAGCAACCGGCACCCTGGTCGGTACCCTTGGCGTTCGGCGTAATGGCGCTGGTCTCCCTGCGGGGCAGGCCCCCCGGCTGGTCGACGGCGGCCATGCTCCGCCTCCACCTGGACGAACCCCGTTCGACCGGACCGCGCGACCGTTCGTCAACCGTTCGTCGTCTGACCCGGCTGTTGAACCGCTGAATCTTCACGCGAGACTCACACGTCCCTACGGTGTCCCAGGTCACTTTCCGCAGCGTCGCAGGGAGCAGCGATGAGCACGACCGACACCGGCGGGCCCCCCGAAACTTCGGACACCCTCTGGGAGAAGGCGCACGAAAGCACCGAGTTCCGGGAGCTGCGCAGCCGCCTGCGCCGGTTCGTCTTCCCCATGACGGCGGTGTTCCTCCTCTGGTACCTGCTGTACGTGCTCCTCGCGGACTACGCGCACGGCTTCATGAGCACGAAGGTGTTCGGCAACATCAACGTCGGCCTGATCTTCGGCCTGCTGCAGTTCGTCTCGACGTTCGTGATCACCGGCCTCTACGTCCGGTACGCGAACCGGAAGCTGGACCCGGTGGCCGAGAAGATCCGTGAAGACATCGAAAAGGGCACTGCGAAGGAGCACGAATGAATGCCACCCTCGCCGCGAGCGTTGAGGGCAGCAACCCGCTCCTCAACATCGGCATCTTCGCTCTGTTCGTGGTCATCACCCTGGTGATCGTGTTCCGGGCCAGCCGCAACACGAAGACGGCGTCGGACTACTACGCCGCCGGCCGCGCGTTCACCGGCCCGCAGAACGGCATCGCCATCTCGGGTGACTACCTGTCGGCGGCGTCGTTCCTCGGCATCGCCGGCGCGATCGCGATCAACGGCTACGACGGCTTCCTCTACTCCATCGGCTTCCTGGTGGCGTGGCTCGTCGCGCTGCTGCTGGTCGCGGAACTGCTGCGCAACACCGGCAAGTTCACCATGGGCGACGTGCTGGCCTTCCGGATGAAGCAGCGTCCGGTGCGGGCCGCGGCCGCGACGTCGACGCTGGCCGTGTCGTTCTTCTACCTGCTGGCGCAGATGGCGGGCGCCGGTGGCCTGGTGGCGCTGCTGCTCGGCGTCGAAGGCAGCGGCGCGCAGGCGCTGGTCATCGCCGTGGTCGGCGTCATCATGATCGCCTACGTGCTGATCGGCGGCATGAAGGGCACCACCTGGGTGCAGATCATCAAGGCGGGGCTGCTCATCGTCGGCGCGCTCGTGATCACCCTGTGGGTGCTCGGCAAGTACGGCTTCAACTTCTCGCAGCTGCTGCAGGCCGCCGTCGACAAGGCGGGCAAGGCCGGGCAGACGCTGCTCGGCCCGGGCAAGCAGTACGGCGCCACCGGCACGTCGAAGCTGGACTTCCTGTCCCTCGGCATCGCGCTGGTGCTGGGCACGGCCGGCCTGCCGCACGTGCTGATGCGCTTCTACACCGTCCCGACGGCCCGCGACGCCCGTCGTTCGGTGGTCTGGGCGATCGTGCTGATCGGCGTGTTCTACCTGTTCACGCTGGTGCTGGGCTACGGCGCCGGTGCACTGGTCGGGCCGGACGCGATCAAGAAGGCGCCGGGCGGCGTGAACTCGGCGGCCCCGCTGCTGGCGCTGGAGCTGGGCGGGCCGGTGCTGCTGGGCCTGATCTCCGCGGTCGCCTTCGCGACGATCCTCGCGGTCGTCGCCGGCCTGACGATCACGGCGTCGGCGTCCTTCGCCCACGACGTCTACGCGAACGTCGTCAAGCGCGGCAAGACGTCGCCGGACTCGGAGGTCAAGGTCGCCCGGATCACCGCGGTGGTGATCGGCGCCCTCGCCATCGGCGGCGGCATCCTGGCCAACGGGCAGAACGTGGCCTTCCTGGTGGCGCTGGCCTTCGCGGTCGCGGCATCGGCGAACCTGCCGACGATCCTCTACTCGCTGTTCTGGAAGCGGTTCAACACCCAGGGCGCGCTGTGGTCGATCTACGGCGGCCTGGCCATCACCATCGTGCTGATCATCTTCTCGCCGGCGGTGTCGGGCAAGCCGACGTCGATGATCAAGACCGCCGACTTCGCCTGGTTCCCGCTGAGCAACCCGGGCATCGTCTCGATCCCGGCCGCGTTCATCCTCGGCTGGCTGGGCACGGTTCTGTCCAAGGAGCACGACGAGAAGAAGTACGCCGAGATGGAGGTCCGCTCCCTGACCGGTGCGGGCGCCGAGAAGGCCGTCGTCCACTAGGTTTCACCGACACCGAAGGCCGTCGCGAGGGTGTTCCCGATCCCCTCGCGGCGGCCTTCGGCCATTCTTCAATACGGCAGCTTGCCCTCGGCAACGCTCTTGAGCGTGCTTTCCAGCTGCTTGCGGAGGTGCTGCCAGAGCCCGCCGCCCAGCGAAATCCTCGCCACCCCCAGATCGGCGAGGCTCTCCAGGCCCGGGCCGCCCGGCCAGGCGGCCGTGTTGACCGCGCCGCCGGTCTCCCGCACGAACTCCGCGATCAGCTCCGGCGTCCGCAGGTGGATCGGGTAGACGCAGTCGGCGCCCGCTTCGAGGTACGCCTTGGCCCTGGCGACACCGGCTTCGAGCGCCTCCTGCGGGTCCACGCCGCGGAAGGAGTCGACGCGGGCGTTGATCACCAGGCCGTCACCCGCCGCCTCGCGCAGCGCGGCGATCCGGGCCGCCTGCGCCTCGACCGGCCGCACGTCACCGGTGGCGTGGTCGGTGTCCTCGAAGTTGCAGCCGACAGCACCGGCGTCGAGCAGCCGGGCCGCCAGTTCGGCGCCGGAGAGGCCGTAGCCCGACTCGGCGTCGACGGTGACCGGGACGCCGACCGCCTTGGCGATCCGCGCGGCGGCGGCGAACATCTCGGCCGCGGGGGCCTGCTCGCCGTCGGCGAACCCGAGCGCGGCCGCCACCGCGACCGAGCTGGTCGCGACGGCGGGGAACCCGGCGGCCTCGACGAGCTTCGCGGTGTCGGCGTCCCAGACGTTCGCGAGCACCAGGGGCTTGCCGGGGACGTGCAGCGCCCGGAGCGCGGCGGCGCTCACGCGTCCCGCTTCGGCAGCGGCGTGTGGCTGGTGATGGTCATCCGGTTCCAGCTGTTGATGGCGATGACCTCCCACGCGACCGCGCGGTACTGGTCCTCGGTGAAGACCTTCGCGGCCTGCTCGTAGACGTCGTCCGGAACGGTCTGCGTCGCGGAGAGCTTGGTCATCGCTTCGGTGAGGGCGAGGGCGGCCTGCTCCTGCTCGGTGAACAGGTCGGTCTCGCGCCAGCCGTCGAGCACGAACAGCCGCCGCGGCGACTCGCCCAGCTCGAGCGCGTCGCGGGAGTGCATGTCGAGGCAGTACGCGCAGCCGTTGAGCTGCGACGCGCGGGTCTTCACCAGTTCCAGCAGCTTGGGGTCGAGCCCCGCGTTGGCGCCGGCCTTGTTCACCTCGGCCTGCAGGTTCGCCATCGCCTGGTAGAGCTCGGGAGCGCCCCCGAGCGCGATTCGCTTGGTCATGGCGTCCACGCTAGTGCGAACTGGTCCACGGGTATGGTCCAGTCGCATGACGGATTCGTGGTCCAGTTCCGGGCTCGACGTGCACCTCGGCTGGCAGCCCGCGTCCGGCCGCGCCGGGCTCGCGGCGGCGATCCGCGCGGCCATCCGGGACGGCCGGTGGCAGGCGGGCGCGGCGGTGCCCTCGACCCGCGCGCTGGCCCACGACCTCGGCGTCGCCCGCGGCACGGTCACCCGCGTGTACGCCGATCTGGCCGCCGAGGGGTACCTGCGCACGGCACAGGGCGCGCCGACCCGGGTGGCGACCGCGGGTTCGCTCCCCCAGTCCGCGCCGCGGCAGGCCCCGCGCGACCCGGCGCCGCGGTGGGACCTGCGGCCGGGCCGTCCGGACCTGACGGCCTTCCCGCGGCAGGCGTGGCTGACCGCGACCCGCCGGGCCCTGCTGCGGACGCCGGCGTCGGCGTTCGGGTACGAGTCGGAGCTGGGCGCGCCGGAGCTGCGGGACACCCTCGCCGGCTACCTCGCGCGGGCGCGCGGGGTGGTCGCCGACCCGGCGCGGATCGTGGTGTGCCACGGGTATTCGCACGCCATCGCGGTGGTGTCGCGGGCGCTGTTCTCGTTGGGTACGAGGGAAATGGCGTTCGAGAACCCGTCGCTGGGGATGTACCGGTCGATCGCGGCGGCGCAGGGCCCGCGGATCGTCGGGGTGGACGTCGACGGCCACGGCCTCGACGTGTCCGCTTTGGACAGTCCGGCGGTGGTCGTCACCCCGGCGCACCAGTACCCGACCGGCGTCACGCTCGCGCCGCCCCGCCGGGCGGCGCTGACCCGCTGGGCGAGCGAATCCGGCGCGTTCGTGCTCGAGGACGACTACGACGGCGAGTTCCGCTTCGACCGCCAGCAGGTCGGGGCGTTGCAGGCGTTGGCGCCGGAGCGGGTGGTGTACGCGGGCACGGCCAGCAAGACGCTCGCCCCGGCCCTCCGCCTGGCCTGGCTGGTGCTGCCGCGGTCGCTGGTGGAGCCGGTCCGCGCAGCGATGGCCGAAAGCGGCTCGCGCCCGGCGTTGCTGAACCAGCTGGCACTGGCCGAGCTGATCGACTCGGGCGCGTACGACCGGCACGTCCGCCGCAGCCGCGCCGAGTACCGCTCCCGCCGCACCCGCCTCCTGGCCGCACTACCGGACTCGGTCCGCCCGCACGGCATCGCGGCCGGCCTGCACCTGCTCCTCATGCTGCCCCCGGACGGCCCTTCCGAGGCCACCGCCCTGGCGGCCTGCCGCCGCCGCGCAATCGGCATCGAAGGCCTGTCCGGCCACTGGATGACCCCCGACGGCCCCGGCGGCCTCATCGTCGGCTACGCGGCAACCCCATCCCACGCCTTCACCGGAGCAACCCAAAACCTGGTGGAAGCCCTAGCCGAAATAACCCCCTGACACCCCAACTCCCGCCCCCAAACACGCAACTCCCGCCCCCAGACACGCGAGTCCCGCCCCCAAACACGCGACTCCCGCCTCCAATCACGCCAACCGACCCTCCAGGCACGCGATCCGACCCTCCAGATGCGCGGTCCGACTCTCCCGGTACGCGAGTCGACCCTCCGATCACGCGAGTCGACCTCCCAATCACACGTGATACCCCTTCAATCACACGTGATGCCCCCTCAATCACGCATGAAGCCCGCCCAATCACGCGAGATACCCCGCCAAGCACAGGTGATGCCCGCGGGCCGCCCCACCGGAGCGGCCCGCGGCCACCGTCAGAACCAGCAGTCCGGCCGGACCCGGAGCAGTTCCGTCCGCAGCACCGGCGTCCCGTCGACCGGCGCCGGGTCCTCCGCGGTCGGCTGGATCCCGCCGGCCGCGACCTTGTCCAGCGTCTTCAGCCCTTCCGCACCGACCGTGCCGAACACCGTGTAGTTCGGCCGCAGCGCGGAATCGCCGTACACGACGAAGAACTGCGAACCATTCGTGTCCGGCCCCGCGTTGGCCATCGCGAGCAGCCCGCGCGCGTAGACCCGCCGGGCGCCGGTCGGGTCGGTCGGGGCCGGCGGCAGGTCGACCGGCAGCTCGTCCTTGTACTTGTAGCCCGGCCCGCCTTCCCCGGTCGCCGTCGGGTCACCGCACTGCAGCACCTTCAACGTCGGGTACGCGGTCAGCCGGTGGCACACCGTGTGGTCGTAGAACCGGTGCCGCGCCAGGTGCAGGAAGCTCTGCACGGTGCACGGCGCCTTCGCCCGGTCCAGCCGCAGCGGCAGCGCGCCCTGGCTGGTCGGCACGGCGACGTCGACCTTGCCGCGGTCCGGCGTGTGCCGCGGGTCGGGCGGCAGCGGGACCGGCCGCGCGGGCGGCTCGTCCGGGGTTTCGGTGTACTGGCAGGGCCCGTGCGTCGTCTTCGGCGGCGGGGCGTCGGCCGCCGCGGCGACGCCGTTCCCCGCCACGAACAACGCGCCCGCCGCCAGCGCGGTGAGAAGTGTCCTCTTCATGCTGCACGCCCTCCCAGTGATCGCCCGGTTCCGGAGCGCCCCGCAGTCTAGGGCCCGGCACCGACAGCCAGAACCGGCGAAAGTCGCCCCACGTCAGCCGGTCGGGTGAACCTCGGCGCCCGCACCCCGGAAATTGTCGGACCCCCGGCGCACGATGGTCGGCACACGGCAAACCCGCCGTCCACGAGGGGAGAGCACCATGGAGATCCGGCGGAGAACCGTTGCGCTGGCACGGTTTCTGCTGACGCGGCTCGCGTCCGCACTACCCGCGCAGGTCCGCGATCAGTTCCTCGGCGGCGGCGAACGGGTCCAGTTCCCGCGCCACGACCCGCTCGGCCACCCCGGCGAGCCGCCCTCCGCCGCGCAGGTCGACGAGCTCCGCCCGAAGCTGCCGGAGCGCGATGGCCTCGACCTCGTCCCGCGCCCGCGCCACCCGGCGCCGGGCCAGCTCGTCGTGCTCGGCCAGCCAGTCGTGGTGCGCGCCCAGCGCCCGGACGACGTCGTCGACGCCCTCCCCCTTCGCCGCGACGGTCCGCACGATCGGCTGGCGCCAGCTCGGCCCCCGGATCTCCCGGCGCGCCAGGGAAATCATCTGCTTGAGGTCGTGCACGGTGGCGTCGGCGCCGTCGCGGTCCGCCTTGTTCACGACGAAGACGTCGGCGATCTCCAGCACGCCGGCCTTCGCCGCCTGGATGCCGTCGCCCATGCCCGGGGCGAGCAGCACCACCGTGGTGTCGGCGAGTTTCACGACGTCCACTTCGGACTGCCCGACGCCGACGGTCTCGATCAGCACGACGTCGAACCCGGCCGCGTCCAGCACGCGCACCGCCTGCGGGGTCGCCCAGGAGAGCCCGCCGAGGTGCCCGCGGGTGGCCATCGAGCGGATGAACACCCCGGGGTCGGTGGCGTGCTCGGTCATCCGGATCCGGTCGCCGAGCAGCGCCCCGCCCGAAAACGGCGAAGACGGGTCGATGGCCAGCACGCCGACCCGCTTGCCCTCCGCGCGCAACGCGGTGAGCAGCGCCGAGGTCGATGTCGACTTGCCGACTCCCGGCGGTCCGGTGAGCCCGACGACCCGGGCCCGCCCGGTGTGCGGGGTCAGCGCCCGCGCGATCTCCGCGACGCGCGGGTGGGCGTCCTCGACGAGCGACAGCAGCCGCGCGACGGCACGGGGTTGGCCGTCCCGCGCGCGGCCGACGAGGTCGTCGAGGTCGAGTGGTCCGGCCACTTACGCCGACGGCACCCGCAGCAGGAGGGCGTCGCCCTGGCCGCCGCCACCGCACAGCGCGGCCGCGCCGAGCCCGCCGCCGCGGCGGCGCAGCTCGTGGATCAGGTGCACCGCGAGCCGGGCGCCGGAGGCGCCGATCGGGTGGCCGAGGGCGATGGCGCCGCCGTTGACGTTGACCTTCTCCGGGTCGAGGCCGAGCTTCTCGGTGGAGACGAGCCCGACGGCGGCGAAGGCCTCGTTGATTTCGACGAGGTCGAGCGCGTCGGCGGTCAGGTTCGCCTTCGCCAGGGCGGCGAGGATGGCGTTCGACGGCTGCTCGTGCAGGCTCGCGTCGGGCCCGGCGACGACACCGTGCGCGCCGATCTCGGCCAGCGGCGTGATCCCGAGCTCCTCGGCCTTGGCCTTGCTGGCCACGACGACCGCGGCGGCGCCGTCGGAGATCTGCGAGGCCGAGCCGGCGGTGATGGTGCCGTCGGAGGCGAAGGCCGGGCGCAGCTTGGCGAGGCCTTCGGCGGTCGTGTCGGCGCGGACGCCCTCGTCGGTGTCGAAGACGACCGGGTCGCCCTTGCGCTGCGGGATGGAGACCGGCGCGATCTCGTCGGCGAAGTAGCCGTTCTTGATCGCCTCGGCGGCGCGCTGGTGGGAGCGGGCGGAGAAGGCGTCCTGCTGCTCGCGGGTGACGCCGTAGCGGGCGTTGTACTTCTCCGTCGAGGCACCCATGGCGACCTGGTCGAAGGCGCAGAAGAGGCCGTCGTAGGCCATGTGGTCGACGAGCGTGGTGTCGCCGTACTTGAAGCCGGAGCGGGACTTGGGCAGCAGGTGCGGTGCCTGGGTCATCGACTCCTGGCCGCCGGCGACGACGAGGTCGAACTCGCCGGCACGGATGAGCTGGTCGGCGAGGGCGATGGCGTCGAGGCCGGAGAGGCAGACCTTGTTGATGGTCAGCGCGGGCACGCTCATCGGGATGCCCGCGGCGACGGCGGCCTGGCGGGCCGGGATCTGGCCGGCGCCGGCGGTGAGCACCTGGCCCATGATCGTGTACTGCACCGCGTCCGGGGAGACCCCGGCGCGTTCGAGGGCCGCCTTGATCGCGACCCCGCCCAGCTGGGCGCCCGTGAAGTCCTTGAGGGAGCCCAGCAGGCGCCCGATCGGCGTACGGGCGGCACCCAGGATCACGGAACCGGACACGGCGTCCTCCAAGCATCGGCGCATGGGCAGTTTTTCCGACCATACCCGGGAGCAGGGCTTCTTGATGGAGCCAGTGTGAGGCGGGGCACGCGACGAATCCGCCTCGTCGCGGCGCGCGGGCCCCCTATCCTGCCTCCATGGATGACGCCCTGCGGCCGTTCGTGACGGCCATCGACCACGTCGGCATCGCGGTCCCGGACCTGGACGCGGCCATCGAGTTCCACCGCGCGCACTTCGGACTGGAGGTCGCGCACGAGGAGGTGAACGAGGAGCAGGGAGTCCGCGAGGCGATGCTGCGCGCCCCGGGCACGGCGGGCACGGAGACGCAGATCCAGCTCCTGGCCCCGCTGCGCGAAGACTCGGCGATCGGCAAGTTCCTGGCCAAGAGCGGCCCGGGCCTGCAGCAGCTGGCGTACCGGGTGTCCGATGTGGACGCCGCGGCGGCGGCCCTGCGCGAGAAGGGCCTGCGCATGCTGTACGAGGAGGCGAAGAGGGGTACCTCGAACAGCCGGGTGAACTTCGTCCACCCGAAGGACGCGGGCGGCGTGCTCGTGGAACTGGTCGAGCCGGCCAAGGGCGCCACGGAGCACTGACTCGGCCCGGCACAAAGGATCGGGGCGCCGGCCGCACGCCCGTGACGCCGAACGGGCGCACGGCCGGCACGCCGACCCAGGCAAGGCCGGCGCCGATCCGGGCAAGGCCAGCACGCCGACCCGGGCAAGGCCGACGCGCCGACCCAGGCAGGGCCGGCGCGCCGATCCGGGCTAGGCCGGTGCGGCCT
Source organism: Amycolatopsis sp. NPDC004169 (assembly GCF_040610315.1). Lineage (NCBI taxonomy): Bacteria > Bacillati > Actinomycetota > Actinomycetes > Pseudonocardiales > Pseudonocardiaceae > Amycolatopsis > Amycolatopsis sp. NPDC004169. The sequence goes on along the minus strand of NZ_JBEXMD010000016.1, from coordinate 64,207 downwards.
TCGACGCGAGCGCGTCCGCGATGAACGTCAGCTCGCCGTCGAACTCCGCCGGCAGGTCGTCCTCCGAGTGCCGGGCCGTCGCGTGCCGGTGGCTGACCGCGCGGGCCAGCAAGCCCGACGCCCGCTCGACGTCGGCCGTCGGCAAGCCGCCGCCCGTTGCCGCGACGATCACCGCGCGGACCTGGCGGACCAGCACCTGGAACCGCTCGTGCAGGGCGTCGCGGACCGCGTGGTGCGTGTCCGCCTCGCGCCACAGCAGGTGCGACAGGCCCAGCGACCTGCTGAACCGGTGGTCGAGCTCGCGGACCAACCGGCGCAGGCTGCCCGCCAGGTCGCCCGGCACGACGACCACCGCCGGCTCGATACGCTCGTCCGGCAAGCGCTCGACCAGGGCCGTCAGCAGGTCGGACTTGTGGCGGAAGTAGTAGTGCACCAGCCCCTTCGGCACCCCGGCGCGCTCCGCGATGCGCGAAGTCGGGGTGGCGTCGAAGCCGGACTCGGCGAAGAGCGCCTCGGCGGCGCAGAGAATGCGCTCCTTCGCCGAATCCTCGGTCATGCCCGTGCCTCCTGCGTCGTCAGTGCTGCCCGGCCGTGCGGTGCGCGGCGTTCGCGACCGGCATCGCCGCCGCACCGGCAATGACCACCAGCACCCCGGCGATCCAGGACGTCCAGGACGCGCCGTTGAACTCCGTGTACCCCATCACCCACGGCGCGATGAACAACAGCACGCCGAGCGCGATCTGGATGCCTTCGCCGTAGACCATGCCCGGCATCGCCAGCGAAACCAGGCCGTCGAGTGCGATCAGCGCGCCCAGGACGACCATCGTCCACATCGCGGTCGTGTCCGTGCTCAGCCAAAGGGGTGAAAGAGCGGCGACCACCCCGATGACGACCTCGGCCCAGTCGTGGGGCCGGGTCCACGCGCGCTTAGAGACTTCACTCATTCGTGCTCACCTCCGTCGGTGAAACTGCTGGTCGGGCGGTGTACCCACCATCGATGATCCGCTTGACTGGCCAGCCGGTCAAGATTGGTGCGTCACAGTTCCGCGTGTAATCGTGCTGTCCGTCTCGTACAGTTGTGGGCGCGTGTTACCGGCGAGTAATTTCTGCCGCCAACGCCCCCCCATCTCCGCGGAGGAACCGATGACGCAGCTCGGCGAGATCCAGCAGGCCATCCTGAACGGCGAGTCCGCCGCGGTCGGGTCCTTGCCCGTGCCCGAGAGCTACCGCGGGGTCACCGTGCACGCGGACGAGGTCGACATGTTCGAGGGCCTCGAGAGCCGGGACAAGGACCCGCGCAAGTCGCTGCACGTCGACGACGTGCCCGTGCCCGAGCTGGGGCCGGGCGAGGCGCTGGTCGCCGTCATGGCGAGCGCCATCAACTACAACACCGTCTGGACCTCGATCTTCGAGCCCATCCCGACGTTCAAGTTCCTGAAGAAGTACGGGAAGCTCTCGCCGCTGGCCAAGCGGCACGACCTGCCGTACCACGTCGTGGGCTCGGACCTGTCCGGTGTCGTGCTGCGGACCGGGGTCGGCGTGCACAACTGGAAGCCCGGTGACGAGGTCGTCGCGCACTGCCTGAACGTCGAGCTCGAGGGCCCGGACGGGCACAACGACACCATGCTCGACACCGAGCAGCGGATCTGGGGCTTCGAGACGAACTTCGGCGGCCTCGCCGAGATCGCGCTGGTCAAGGCCAACCAGCTGATGCCGAAGCCGGACCACCTGACCTGGGAGGAGGCCGCCTCCCCCGGTCTGGTGAACTCCACCGCCTACCGGCAGCTCGTCTCGCGCAACGGCGCGGACATGAAGCAGGGTGACGTCGTCCTGATCTGGGGCGCCTCGGGCGGCCTCGGCTCCTACGCGACGCAGTACGCGCTGAACGGCGGGGCCATCCCCGTCTGCGTCGTGTCCAGCCCCGAGAAGGCGGCGATCTGCCGGAAGCTCGGCGCCGAGCTGATCATCGACCGCAGCGCCGAGGACTACCGGTTCTGGAAGAACGACACCGAGCAGGACCCGAAGGAGTGGCAGCGCTTCGGCGCGAAGATCCGCGAGCTGACCGGCGGCGATGACCCGGACATCGTGTTCGAGCACCCGGGCCGGGAGACCTTCGGCGCGTCCGTCTACGCCGCGCGCAAGGGCGGCACGATCGTCACCTGCGCGTCGACCTCGGGGTACATGCACCAGTACGACAACCGCTACCTGTGGATGAACCTGAAGCGGATCATCGGCTCCCACTTCGCGAACTACCGCGAGTCGTGGGAAGCGAACCGGCTGATCGCCAAGGGCCTCATCCACCCGACGCTGTCGAAGACCTACTCGCTCGAAGAGACCGGGCAGGCCGCGCTGGACGTGCACCGCAACGCGCACCAGGGGAAGGTCGGCGTGCTCGCCCTCGCCCCGCAGGAGGGCCTCGGCGTCCGCGACGAAGAGAAGCGCGCGAAGCACATCGAGGGCATCAACGCCTTCCGCGGCGCCTGACCCGTGACCAGGCCGGGAGCCGTCCCGCTCCCGGCGTCGGGAACCGGCGAGGAACCGCCCGATCCGGGCGGTTCCTTTCGCCGCGGCAGACGGCGCGTTCGGCGCACGGCACGGGTGCTCACCCTTCCGTGACCGGACTGCGGCTACGGTAGGCGCCATGAGCCTTGGCGATGAACGGGAGCTTGTGCCGCTGGGAGCCGGCTTCGACGTGGCGAAGCGCGGGTACAGCCGAGCGCAGGTCGACGAGCACCTCGAACGGCTGGACGCCGATCTGAAGATGCTCACCGCGGATCGGGACGCCGCCATCGCGCAGGCGGGCGACCTCGCCCGTCAGCTGGAGATCGCGCGCGGCGAGATCGCGGACCTGCGCGGGCAGGTCGATCGGCTCGCCCAGCCGCCGACGAGCGTCGAAGGCCTGTCCGAACGGCTGCAGCGGATGCTGCGCCTGGCCCAGGACGAATCCGCGGACACGCGCGCCCGCGCCGAAGCCGAGGCCGGGCACATCCGGGCCAAGGCCGAGACGGACGCCAGCGCCATGCGGGCGCGCTACGAGCAGCTGCTCACCGAGCTCGACCTGCGCCGCAAGGAGATGGAGGCGGAGCACCGCAAGGTGCTCGAAGACGCCCGCGCGGAGGCGAAGAAGATCACCGACGAGGCCGAGGCCGAGCGCAAGCGGCTCGACACGGAGTCGTCGGAGCGCCGCACCAAGGTCGAAGAGGACTTCGAGATCGCGATGGCCGCGCGCCGCACCGAGGCGATGCGGGTGCTGGCGGAGCAGGAGGCGGCGAGCAAGGCCGAAGCCGCGCGGCGCGTCCAGGAGGCCACGCAGGACGCCGCCGACATCCGCGCGAAGGTCCTCGAAGAGGAGAAGGCCGCGAAGGCCGACATCGACCGCCGTCAGCGGGAGTCGGTCGCGGAGGCGAACAAGCGCCGTCAGGACTCGATCACCGAGGCCAACGCCCGGCTCGCGGAGGCCGCCGACGAGGCTCGGCGCCGCGTGACGTCGGCCACGGAGGAGTCCAACCGGCGGATCACCCAGGCGAACGAGCGGGTCGACGCACTGCGGAAGGTGCGCGGCGGGCTGGCCGAGCAGGTGCGCGCGGCGCGGGCCGTGCTGGCCGAGGCGCACACCGTGCTCGGCAACGACGTGAAGGTTCCCGCCGACGTCAAGGCCGACCTGGTCGCGGACGCCAAGACGGACCCGAAGCCGGATGCCGAGGACGAGACCGAGAAGACGGTCCGGGTCCCCGACGTCGAGGAGACGATCCGGATCCGCGCCTCCGACGTGCCGAAGCCCCCGGCGAAGCCGTCGGCCAAGCCCGCGATCAAGCCCGCGGTGAAACCGGCACCCAAACCGGCGCCGAAGCCGGCGCCGCGGGCGACCGGAGCGCAGAAACCGACTGGCGAGTAACCTTCCACCCGACACGGGCGCGGACGAGCCTGCGCGGTCGGTACCGACCGGCTATCGTCCCTGCTCACGCGGGATCACCTGGAGGTTTTGCGCATGGGTGCGGCATATCGGACCGTGGTGGTGGGCACGGACGGCTCGGAGTCTTCGTTCGCGGCGGTGGACCGCGCGGCGGCGGTCGCCGGCGACGCGGGCGCCACGCTCGTCATCGCGTGTGCGTTCTACCCGGCGAGCCAGTCCGACGTCGAGAAGGCTCAAGACGCCCTCGGCGATGAGGCGTACCAGGTCGTGGGCTCGGCCCCGGCCGAAGACACCCTGCAGTCGGCGCGGGACCGGGCGGCACGCGCGGGTGCGGAGAAGATCGACACGGTCGCGGTCAAGGGCGACCCGGTCGACTCCCTGCGCAAGGTGGTCAAGGAGCGCGAGGCCGACCTGCTGGTGGTCGGCAACCGCGGGCTGAACACGATCGCCGGCCGGATCCTGGGCTCGGTGCCGTCCGAGGTGGCCCGCAAGTCCGGCGTGGACGTGCTGATCGTCCACACGACCTGACGTGACCGATCCGAGCGAGGAACTTCAGCAGCGGCTCGAACGCGTCCTGCTCGGCGGCCGGCGGAAGTACACCCGGCTCGAGGTGGCGGAGAAGGCCGGCGTGCCCGACGAGCGGTCACGCCGGCTCTGGCGCGCACTGGGGTTCGCGACGGTCCGCGACGACGAGGTGGTCTTCACCGACGCCGACGTCGAGGCGATGCGGACCGCCGACCAGCTGGTCCAGTCCGGCCTGATCGACCCGAGCATCGAGGTGTCGGTGACGCGCGCGCTCGGCCAGCACCTGTCGCGGCTGGCCGAGTGGCAGGTCGACATGCTGTGGCAGCTGATCCGGGACCAGCCGGAGCTCGGCCGCAGCGAGCGCCAGGTGACGCGCCTGGTCGACCGGTTGCTGCCCGAGCTGGAGCAGGTGCAGAACTTCGTCTGGCGCCGCCACCTGGCCGCGTACGCCGGCCGCGCGTTCGCGGCTTCGGACGAGCACCTGGAGGCCCGCACCGAGGTGGTCGGGTTCGTCGACATGGTGGGCTACACGCGCCTGACGCGCCAGATCGGCGAGGACGAGCTGAGCCGCGTGCTCGACGCGTTCGAGACCCTGGCCACGGAGGTGATCGCCGAGCACCACGGCCGCGTGGTGAAGATGATCGGCGACGAGGTCCTGTTCGTGGCGGACACCCCGGTCGACGCGGCGGAGATCGCCCTGACGCTGACCGAGCGCACATCGGCGGACGAGACGCTGCCGGCGGTCCGCGCGGGCATGGCGTCGGGCCGCATCCTGTCGCGCTTCGGCGACGTCTACGGCTCGGTGGTCAACCTGGCGGCCCGCCTGACGTCGGTGGCCCGCCCGGGCACGATCCTGGTCGACCGCGAACTGGCGAACGAACTGGCGGAGGAGAAGGCGTACGACCTCCGCCCCCGCAGACCGGTGACGGTCCGCGGCTACAACCGCCTCCGCCCGGCGGCCCTGCGCCGCGCGAGCGCCGCCCCGACGGGCATGTTCGCCAGTTCCCAGCAGCTGGCGGCTGAGATGCTGGGCCTGACGGACCCGGCGCCCCGGGAGGAGCCGCCGGAGGACCAGGTGACCGAGCCACGCCCCCGCCGCCGTCGGCGCCACAAGCTCTGACAGGTCGGTAGAATCCCTCCTCGCGGCGAGGTGGGGAGGTGCGCGTTGGCCCGGGTGTTCCTCTCGTACGCCAAGGAACCGGACGACCCCGCCCACCAGGACGCCGTGCTCCAGCTCTGGGCCTTCCTGCGGGACAACGGTGTCGACGCCGAAGTGGACCTGGTCGAGACCCACGAGCGGCGGGACTGGCCGTTGTGGATCGGCGAACAGCTCCGGGAAGCCGACTTCGTCCTGGTGATCGCCTCACCCGCCTACCGCCGCAGCGCCGAGGGCCGCGGCGGCGCGCACGAAGAGCGCGGTGTCCAGTGGGAGGCCCGGTTGATCCGCGAGGCCTTCTACGCCGACCGGAACGCGGTGAAACGGATCGTCCCGGTCGTCCTGCCGGGCCGAAGCGCGGACGACGTGCCGGGTTTCCTCGCCCCGGCCACTTCGACGGTGTACCCGGTCTCGGACTTCACCGTCGAAGGCGCCGAAGCGCTTCTGCGACTGCTGACGAACCAGCCCGAGTTCGTCCGCCGGAAGCTGGGTACGGCTCCAGTGCTGGAACCACGGCAGGTTCCGCCGCGACCGCAACCGGCGCCGGCCGTCCAGAACGTGGTCACCGGGGACGTCCATGGGGTCGTGATCCAGGTGGGGAACACCGGCTCTGTGACGGTTTCCGGCACGCCCGCCATCCGAGTCGGCGAAGGAGCCAACCCACCGACCGAGCGGGCGTTCGAAGAGGCCGCCCGCCGATCCGGAGGCCGGTTGGGCGCGCCGATCGGCCGGGCCTACCGCGAGGGGCCCGGCTTCGTCCAGCACTTCACCAGCGGCGCCGTGCTCTGCGCGGTCGCCGGCAAGCGGGCCGTGGTGGTCGCCGGACCGATCTGGGACGACCTTTCGGCCCTGCCGGGCTTCCCGGAAGGGCCGGGTTTTCCGGCCGAGGACCAGCCCGATGCCGCCACCCGCGCGATCGACCTCAACGGCGGAGCGTGGCGGAACGGCGTTCTGCACCGCGACCCCGCGATCCAGGCGGCGCGCTGGCAACCTCGGCCACGGCTGGACACGGAAACCATCGGCCCCTTCTGGTTGCCGGCCGCTGGGCCGGCGGACCTGACGGTGCGTGCCGTCGCCACCCTGCCGTGGCAGCTCGGCGACGATGTCGAGATCACGCGGCAGACCCGTGACCTGATCGAAGCGGCGCTTCCAGAGGCGCCGATCAGCACGCTCCTTCCGGCCTTGTCGCTCCTGAGACGGGCCCGGACCGCGCCGGCCCGATGGGAACGGGCAAGCGGGGCGGACGTCCGCCAGACCGGACGGGACACCCGGTACGACTACACTTTGCGTAGGCCGGCCGATGGGCGCACGGCCGTCCGCGCGGTCGCGCGCATCCTGCTTCCGGGCAACTGGACCTCGGCGGTCACGGTTTCCGTCGAGTTCCAGGCAAACTTCACGGTGTGGGCAGCAACACGGCCGAAGGGGACCGCCGTCGACCTCCGGGTCACGGCGAACGAGATCGTTGAGCTTTGGGCGGCGGCGTGGCAGACCGCGGCCGTCGTGGTGCCTGGTGCGCTCGTCCCCGATCCCGAGCGCGCCGCACTGCTCGCGCCACCGGCGGTCACGCTGCAGGTCAAGACCGACACCAGCCTGCCCGCTGTTGCCGACCTCTCGACGTTCGGAAGGCCGGAAGGGCTGCCGGGCCCGCAGGGTGGAGTAACCCTCGTGGCCCCGATAGGGCTCGGCCACAGCGAGCGGCGCACCTGGGCCGTCCGCGCCATGACCCGCCTGGCTCGCCAATGGGGTTTCGTGGACGCCGACGAATCGGACCTCAGGCGTCGAAGTCGATCGTGAGCGTGTCCGAGAGCGGGTACGACTGGCACGTCAACACGAAACCCGCCTCCACCTCCGCCTCCTCCAGTGCGAAGTTCCGCCGCAGGTCCACCTTGCCCTCCGTCACCTTCGCCCGGCACGTGCCGCACACCCCGCCCTTGCAGGCGAACGGCAGGTCCGGGCGGAACTTCTGCGCGCCGTCCAGCACCGATGACGTGCGCGGCAACGTCATCGGCGTCGCACGGCCGTCCAGGATCACCGATACCTCCGATGACTCGCCCGCCACCTGTGGGTCCAGGTGCTCCACCGGGGCCGGTGGGGTGTCCACGTAGAACAGCTCCTGGTGCACCTTCGCAGAAGGCACGTCCAGCGACGCCAGCAGCTCCTGCGCGCCCGACACCATCTCGAACGGGCCGCACAGCCACCAGTGGTCCACCGAATTCACCGGCACCAGCGTGGAAAACAGCGTGCGCAGCTTCGGCACGTCCAAGCGTCCGGTGAACAGCTCCGCCTCGCGGGGCTCGCGGGACAGCACGTGGATCAGCTCGAGCCGCGACGGGGCGCTGTCCTTCAGGTCCGCCAGCTCGTCCGCGAACATCACCGTGTCCGTGCGGCGGTTGCCGTACAGCACCGTCACCGTGGCCGTCGACGACTGCAGGAGCGAGGACACGATCGACAGCACCGGGGTGATGCCCGAGCCCGCCGCGATCAGGACGTGGTGGCCGCCCTCGGACAGGTCCGGGGTGAACGATCCGGACGGCGGGGCCACCTCGATCGTGTCGCCCGGGCGGACCTCGTTCACCAGCCACGACGAGAAGTACCCGTCCGGCACCAAGCGGACGCCGACCCGCGGGGCCGCTCCCGCCGGGGCGCAGATCGAGTACGACCGGCGCTCGTCGCGGCCGTCGACCGAGCGCCGCAGCGTCAGGGACTGGCCCGGCTTGAACGCGTACTCCGAAGCCAGCGACGAAGGCACGTCGAAGGTCACGGCAACAGCGTCGTCGCACAGCCGCTCGACCCCGGCCACCTTCAGCGAATTGAACCGCGCCACTTCAGATCTCCTTGACGTGCTCGAACGGCTCCAGGCACGCACGGCAGCGCCGCAGCGCCTTGCACGCCGTCGCGCCGAAACGGGACTGCTCTTCGGTGTCCGGCGACCCGCAGTGTGGGCACAAAACGCGTGACACCGGCGCCGACAGCGTCAGCGGGATCGGCCCCGACCGGCGGGGCGCCGCGCCCGGCGGCGCGATCCCGGCCGCGGCCAGCTTCTCCCGGCCCGCGGGCGAAATCCAGTCCGACGTCCACGCCGGCGACAGCTGCGTCCGGATCTCGACGTCCGCGTAGCCCGCCGAAACCAGCGCGTGCTCCAGGTCGTCGCGCATGGTGTCCATCGCCGGGCAGCCCGTGTACGTCGGCGTGATCGCGACGACCACCCGCCCCTCGGACTCCGACACCGAGCGCAGCACGCCCAGGTCCGCCAGCGTCAGCATCGGCAGCTCGGGGTCGGTGACCGTGGCGGCCACGGCCGCGGCGGTCACCATTTCGCGTCCGGCATCGCGCGCGCCACGCTCTGCAGCTCCGCCAGCAGGTACCCGAAGGACTCGGTGTGGACGCCGTCGCGGCCCGTCCGGCCCGACACCCCGGCCAGCTCACCGGAAGCAGGCCGGGAAAGCGTCGCCGCGGCGAGCGCCTGGTCCAGCACCGCATCGAACTCGGGCCGCAGCGAAGCCGCGTCCACGAACTCCGTGGGGTGCGTGCGGAACAGCTCCCCCACGTACGGCCACACCTCGTCCAGGCCCTCCTGCATCCGCGTGTGCGACAACGGCGTCCCGTCGCCGAGGCGGACCAGCCACTGCGCCGCGTAGTCGCGGTGGTAGGTCAGCTCCTTGACGCCCTTGTCCGCGATGGCCGCCAGCACCGGGTCCACCGAGGACACCAGCCGCTGCAGCAGCGCCAGCCGCCAGGTCGAGAACACGAACAGGCGCGCGATCAGGTGCCCGAAGTGGCCGCCGCCCAGCTCCGCGAGCCGGACGTTGCGGAACTCGTTCTCCGCGCGGAGGAACGCCAGCGAGTCCTCCGTGCGCCCGGAGCCGTCGGCCTTGCCGGCGCGCGCGAGCAGCAACCGCGCCTGGCCGAGCAGGTCGAGGGCGATGTTGGCGATCGCGACCTCGTCCTCCAGCTCGGGGGCGTTGGTGCACCACTCCTGGAGCCGGTGGGAGAAGACGAGCGCGTCGTCGCCCAGCATCAGGCAGTACGCCGCCAAGGACGCGGCGTCCACACCGGACGGCACCGAGGTGTCCACTCCGGACAGCGGGTCCTCGAAGCCGGTGCCGAACGCCCAGCGCGCGTCGTTCTCCTCGGTGATGGCCTCGTACACGTTGTCGAAACTCATATGTGCGGCACATCCTCGGGAATGTCGTAGAACGTCGGGTGCCGGTAGACCTTGTCGCCGCTGGGCGCGAAGAACGGGTCCTTCTCGTCCGGCGACGACGCCGTGATGTCCGAAGCGCGCACGACCCAGATCGACACGCCCTCGTTGCGCCGCGTGTAGAGGTCGCGGGCGTGGTGCAGCGCCATCTCGTCGTCGGCGGCGTGCAGCGAGCCGACGTGGACGTGGTTCAGCCCGCGCTTGCCGCGGACGAACACCTCGTAGAGCGGCCAGTCGTGCTTGACCGGTCCCGGAGCCGCGGGGACGCCTTCGAGGGGGACGGCGCCGTGGCCGCCTTCGGCCGTCAGGTCGGTCACTTGTGCTCCTTCTTCGCGGCGTGGGCCACCGCGGCTTCCCGCACCCACGCGCCGTCTTCGTGGGCGCGACGCCGGTGCGCGATCCGCGAGGCGTTGCAGGGCCCGTTGCCCTTCAGCACGTTCTTGAACTCGTCCCAGTCGACGGCGCCGAAGTCGTAGTGGCCGCGCTCGGCGTTCCACTTCAGCTCGGGGTCCGGGAAGGTGACGCCGAGGGCTTCGGCCTGCGGCACCGACATGTCCACGAACCGCTGCCGCAGCTCGTCGTTGGTGTGGCGCTTGATCTTCCACGCCATCGACTGCGCGGTGTTCGGCGAATCGGCGTCCGGCGGGCCGAACATCATCAGCGACGGCCACCACCAGCGGTTCACGGCCTCCTGGACCATCTCCCGCTGCTGCTGGGTCCCGCGCATCATCGTCATCAGCAGCTCGTAGCCCTGCCGCTGGTGGAAGGACTCCTCCTTGCAGATCCGGATCATCGCCCGCGCGTACGGCCCGTACGACGAGCGGCACAGCGGCACCTGGTTGCAGATCGCCGCGCCGTCCACCAGCCAGCCGATCACGCCGACGTCGGCGAAGGTCAGCGTCGGGTAGTTGAAGATCGACGAGTACTTCTGCCTGCCGGTGATCAGCTTGTCGGTCAGGTCCGCGCGGTCCGCGCCCAGCGTCGCCGCCGCGGAGTACAGGTAGAGGCCGTGGCCGGCTTCGTCCTGGACCTTGGCCAGCAGGATCGCCTTGCGCCGCAGCGACGGCGCCCGCGTGATCCAGTTGCCTTCGGGCTGCATGCCGATGATCTCCGAGTGCGCGTGCTGCGCGATCTGCCGGATCATCGTCTTGCGGTAGCCCTCGGGCACCCAGTCGCGCGGCTCGATGCGCTGGTCGCGCTCGATCGTGTGCTCGAAGTGCTCCTCGAGGGAAACAGTGGCGGTCACGGCTGCTCCTTCGAAACCAGGGTCAGGACGTCGTACTTGGCCACCGACTCGCCTTCGGCGTTGGTGACGTCGGCGTCCCAGCGGACCTCGCCGTACTCCTGGTCGATCCGCGGGGTGATCTGCTTGGCGGTCAGCGTCACCGTGAGCGAGTCGCCGACCTTGACCGGGGTCAGGAAGCGCAGGTTCTCCAGGCCGTAGTTGGCCAGCACCGGGCCGGGCTCGGGCGAGACGAACAGGCCCGCGGCGAAGGAGACGACCAGGTAGCCGTGCGCGACGATCCCGCCGAACAGCGGGTTGGCGGCCGCCGCCTCCGGGTCGGTGTGGGCGTAGAACGTGTCGCCGGTGAACTCGGCGAAGTGGTCGACGTCCTCCTGGGTGACCGTGCGCGGCCCGGCGACCACCGAGTCGCCGATGCGCAGCTCGGCCAGGGACTTGCGGAACGGGTGGACGTCGCCTTCGGCGCGCGGGGCGCCGGTGACCCAGCGGCCGGTGACCGCGGAGAGCACGGCGGGCGAGCCCTGCACGGCGGTGCGCTGCATGTGGTGCAGCACGCCGCGGATGCCGCCCATCTCCTCACCGCCGCCCGCGCGGCCGGGGCCGCCGTGGACCAGCTGCGGCATCGGCGAGCCGTGGCCGGTGGACTCCTTCGCGTCTTCGGCGTCCAGCACCAGCAGCCGGCCGTGGAACGGCGCCGCGCCGAGGACGACCTCGCGGACGAACTCCTTGTCCGCGCTGACCACGGACCCGGCCAGGCTGCCGCCGCCGCGCGCGGCGAAGTCGACGACCTGCTCGGTGGACGTGTACGGCATGAGCGTCGAGACCGGCCCGAACGCCTCGACCTCGTGCGGCTCGGAGCGCTCGGGGTCGGCCTTGAGCAGCACCGGCGAGATGAACGCGCCGCGCTCGGCGTCGGCGTCGACGACGTCGACCTTCTCCGGGTCACCGAACACGACGCTGCCGGCGTCCAGCAGCGCCTTCAGCGACCGCCGGACCTCCTCGCGCTGCTCCAGGCTGGCCAGCGCGCCCATCCGGACGCCTTCGGACGCCGGGTTGCCGACCGTCACCTTCGCCAGCCGCTCGGACGCCGCCGCGGCGACGTCGTCGAGCAGCTCGGCAGGGACGAACGCGCGCCGGATCGCGGTGCACTTCTGGCCCGCCTTGACCGTCATCTCGGTGGTCAGCTGCTTGACGAACAGGTCGAACTCGGTGGTCCCGCGCACCGCGTCCGGGCCGAGGATCGAGCAGTTCAGCGAGTCGGCCTCGGCGTTGAAGCGGACGGCGTTGCGGATGATCGCCGGGTGCGCGCGCAGCTTCTGGGCGGTCGACGCCGAGCCGGTGAACGACACCAGGTCCTGCGCGGTGACGTGGTCCAGCAGGTCGCCGACACTGCCGGCGACGAACTGCAGCGAGCCCTCGGGCAGGATGCCGGACTCGATGATCAGCTCGACCAGCCGCGCGGTCAGGTACGCGGTGGAGCTGGCCGGCTTGACCAGGCTCGGCACCCCGGCGAGGAACGCGGGCGCGAACTTCTCCAGCGGACCCCAGACCGGGAAGTTGAACGCGTTGATCTGGACGGCGACACCCCGCAGCGGGGTCGCGATGTGCTGGGCGACGAACGTGCCCCCGCGGCTGAGCGGCTCGACGTTGCCTTCGACGTAGACGGTGTCGTTGGGCAGCTCGCGCTTGCCCTTGGAGCCGTAGCTGAACAGGACGCCGATGCCGCCGTCGATGTCGAACTTCGAGTCGCCGAGGGTGGCTCCCGTGCGCGCCGAGAGCGCGTACAGCTCCTCGCGGTGTTCGCGCAGGTGGGAGGCCAGGGCCTTCAGCAGGGCCGCGCGCTGGTGGAACGTCAGCTCGCGCAGGGCCGGGCCGCCGACCCGGCGGCCGTACTCCAGGGCGGCCGCGAAGTCGACGCCCTTCGACGAGATCCGGGCGACCTCCTCGCCCGTGGCCGCGTCGTGCAGCGGGACGCCCTCGTCCGCCGCCGTGTGCCACTCCCCGGAGACGTAACTGCGCAGCAATGCCATCAGGTCCGACCTCTCCCGCCGAATTACCTACCGGACGTTCAGTAATTGCCATGGTAGCCGCCGTCCCCGGAGATCGGAAGGGGCGATGCTTGACAGCCGCCCCGGCCACTGCCTTTACTGAGCGGCACCGCAAGGTGACCGTCCATTCGGTCAGTCCGGGAAGGCAGTGCATGACCAACGCCGCGCACACCATGTTCGCCGCCGACGAGGCCTCGCGCGCGCTGGGCATCGAGCTCGTCGAAGCGGGTGACGGCCGGGCCGTCGCGACCATGACGATCACCCGCGCGATGGTCAACGGCCACGACATCGCCCACGGCGGGTACGTCTTCCTGCTCGCTGACACCGCGTTCGCCTGCGCGTGCAACTCGCGCGGCCCGGTGACGGTCGCCGCGGGCGCCGACATCTCCTTCGTCGCCGCCGGCCGGCTCGGCGACCACCTCGTCGCCACGGCCACCGAGCGCACCCGCTACGGCCGCAACGGCATCTACGACGTCACCGTGCACCGGGAGACCCCCGGCGGGCCCGAGGTCGTCGCCGAATTCCGCGGCCGCAGCCGCGCCATCTCCGCGAAACGGGACCGACCATGATCGAGACGGACATCGGCGCGGACGAGCTGGCCGCCCTCCAGCTGGAACGTCTGCAGTGGACACTCCGGCACGCGTACGCGAACGTGCCCGCCTACACGCGCAAGTTCGACGAGGCCGGCGTCCACCCGGACGACTGCAAGGAGCTCGCCGACCTGGCCAAGTTCCCGTTCACCACCAAGCAGGACCTGCGCGAGAACTACCCGTTCGGGATGTTCGCCGTGCCGCAGGACCAGGTGCGGCGCATCCACGCCTCGAGCGGCACGACCGGCAAGGCCACCGTCGTCGGCTACACCGAGCAGGACATCGACACGTGGGCGACGGTGATGGCCCGGTCGATCCACGCCGCGGGCGGGCGGCCGGGCCACAAGGTGCACGTCGCGTACGGGTACGGCCTGTTCACCGGCGGGCTCGGCGCGCACTACGGCGCGGAGAAGCTGGGCTGCACGGTGATCCCGGCGTCCGGCGGGATGACCGCGCGGCAGGTCCAGCTGATCACCGACTTCCGGCCCGAGATCATCATGGTGACGCCGTCGTACATGCTGACGCTGCTCGACGAGTTCGAGCGCCAAGGCGTGGACCCGCGGGCGTCTTCGCTGAAGGTGGGCATCTTCGGCGCCGAGCCGTGGACCGAGCAGATGCGCGCGGAGATCGAGGAGCGGTTCGCCCTCGACGCCGTCGACATCTACGGGCTGTCGGAGGTGATGGGCCCGGGTGTCGCGCAGGAGTGCGTCGAGACGAAGGACGGCCTGCACATCTGGGAGGACCACTTCTACCCCGAGGTGATCGACCCGTACTCCGAAGAGGTGCTGGGCGGCGGCGAGACCGGCGAGCTGGTGTTCACGTCGCTGACCAAGCAGGCGCTGCCGATCATCCGCTACCGCACCCGCGACCTGACGGCGTTGTCGCCGGGCACCGCGCGGCCGTCGTTCCGGCGGATGGCCAAGGTGACCGGGCGGACCGACGACCTGATCATCCTGCGCGGGGTCAACGTGTTCCCGACGCAGATCGAGGAGATCGTGCTGCGCACGCCCGCGCTGAGCCCGCACTTCCAGCTCGTCCGGTCCACACGCGGGCGGCTGGACCACCTGACCGTCCGGGTGGAGGCCCGGCACGACGCTTCTGCCGGTGAGCGGGAACAGGCCGCGGCTTCGCTGGTCTCGGGAGTCAAGGACGGCGTCGGCGTGACGGTGTCGGTGGACGTCGTCGACCCGGACACGCTGGAGCGGTCGATGGGCAAGATGCGGCGGATCGTCGACCAGCGGGACAAGCCGTGACGGCCCCGCGGCGCGGCCGGCCGGGCTACGACCTCGAATCGCTGCTGCAGGTGGCGGTGAAGCTGTTCAACGAGCGCGGCTACGACGGCACGAGCATGGAGGACCTCTCCCGCAAGCTCGGCATCACGAAGTCGGCGATCTACCACCACGTGCCCAGCAAGGAGGAACTGCTGCGGCTGGCGGTGGACCGCGCGCTGGACGGCCTGTTCGAGGTGGCGTCCGAAACGGCGCAGCTCGACGGGCGGGCGATCGACCGGCTGGAGCACCTGGTGCGCGGCAGCGTGCTGGTGCTGGCGGACCGGCTGCCGTTCGTGACGCTGCTGCTGCGCGTGCGCGGCAACACGAAGGTGGAGCGCGCGGCACTGGCCCGCCGCCGCGAGTTCGACCGGCTGGTGACGGACCTGGTGAAGCAGGCCGAAGCGGAGGGCGACGTCCGCCCGGACGTCGACCCGGCGGTGACGGCGAGGCTGGTGTTCGGCATGGTGAACTCGCTGATCGAGTGGTACCGGCCCCGGCGGGGCTCGGCGGCGGCCGAACTGGCGGACGCGGTGTGCAAGGTGGCCTTCGAGGGCCTGCGCACGGGGTCGTGAGCGGCCGGGCGGGTCAGTCCTCCGCGGTCTGCGGCGGCCGGCCCGCCTGCCACAGCAGGGCTTCGCGCAGTTGCTCGATCAACCGCTCGTCGTCCGCTTCGGACGGGTCCACGCCCAGGGGGATCCAGCGCTCGGAAACCTTCTCGCCCCGGTCGAAACTGGAAATCACGATTCCCGAGTACGACAGGGACGCTTCGTCCGCGCAGTCCCCGTCGGGCAGTGGCTCGTCCGCTTCGAAGCCTTCGTCGAAGCTGACGTGGCGATGCTGCAGGCGGACGCTGACCCAGCGTCCGGCCGGCCGGATCGGCGCGCCTTCTTCGTTCATCTGCTCCTACCCCCGGTCCGGGCCCCCCTGCCGTCTCGTCGCATCCGGGTGCCGGGAAGTTACCGGCGGGTTGTTCCGGTTGCGTAACGACAAAGGTTGGCGCGAAACACCGCTTGCCCGCCACCGGAGTCACTCTTTTGACATCGGGTCAACTGTCTGTTGACAGGCCGCCGGTCCCCCGCGAGGCTGAGCGGATGACCACCGGTACCCGGCCGCGGCGCCGCCGGCTCGAACCGGCCGAACGGCGTGCGGAGATCCTCGCCGCCGCCCGGCGGCTGTTCGGCGCGGGCAGCTACGCCTCGGTGTCCACTTCGGACATCGCCGAGGCCGCCGGGGTGGCGCGGCCGCTGATCAACCACTACTTCGGCGGCAAGCGCGAGCTGTACCTGGAAGTGGTGCGGCAGCTGATGATCGTGCCGGCGCCGGTCACCGAAGCGCTGCCGGACACCACGATGGAGGAGCGGCTGGCGATCGGCGTCGAACGCTGGATCGAGGTCGTGGACCGCAACCGCGACGCCTGGCTGACCGTGATCGGCCCCGAGTCGGCGGGCCGCGACCCCGAGATCGAGCGGATCATGCTGGAGGCCGACGAGATCGCCGCCGACCGGGTCCTCGAAGCCGCGCTGATGACCGGCGTGACCGAGGGCCGCGAAGAGCTGCGCGCGATGATCCGCTCGTTCGGCGGGATGCTGCGCGCGGCTTCGCGCGAATGGCTGATCCGCGGCACGCTCGACCGCGCGGCGCTGCGCACCTTCCTCACCGGTTCGCTGCTCAACCTGCTGAAGCTCACCTACCCGGCGGTCCTCGCCGAGCGGCGCGGAAGCGGCGCGCGAACGCCGCCGGCGTCATCCCCGTCCAGCGCTTGAACGCGTGGATGAAGCTCGACGCTTCGGCGTACCCGAGCCGGTAGGCGACGTCTTCGACCGACAGCACACCGGTGTCGAGCAGCTCCTCGGCGAGCGTCTGGCGGACCTCGTCGACCAGCGCCCGGTAGCTCGTGCCGGCTTCGGTCAGGCGGCGGCGCAGGGTGCGGGTGCTGAGGGCGAGCTGCCCGGCGATCTCGTCCATGCCGGCGTCGACCCCGCCGAGCCGGACCAGGCGTTCGCGCACCTGCTGCGAAATCCCCGAACGTTCCCGCCGCCGGGCGACGAGCGCTTCGCACTGCGCGGCGCACAGGGCAACGGTCTGGTCGTTGGCCTGCGGCAGCGGCCGGCCCAGCAGCGCCGGGTCGAGCGTCGCCCGGCAGGCGTCGGCGCCGAAGCGCGGCAGCACGCCGAACGCGGCCCGGTATTCCTCCGGCGTGGCCGATTCGTGGCGGAACATCAGCTCGTCCAGGGCGATCTCGGGCAGGAGGTCGCGCATGACGGCGAAGATCGCGGCCAGGTCCCGCAGGACGAGGAAGCGGGCGACGTCGGCGGGCACGCGGCTGTCGTCGAGCTCGAGCGTCAGCCGGTCGGCGCCGAGGACGACGCGCGGGATGCAGAAGGCGAAGCTCAGGTCGAAGTAGCGCAGGGCGAACAGCATCGCGTCGCGCAGCGTCGGGCTGCTGATGCAGGCGAAGCCGAAGATGCCGAAGGTGGTGACGCGGTAGCGGCGGCCCAGCTCCAGTGCCGCCGCGTCGGATCCGTCCAGGTCGGCCAGCGCCCGGACCACGGCCAGCTCCTGGCGCGCGTCCACCTGGACGGCGGGGTCGGCGAGCAGCTCCGGCGTGAGCGTGGTGGCGGCCAGCAGGTTCGCCGCGGGCAGGCCGCGTTCGGCGGCGAAGCGGGTCATCAGCTCGATGCTCGCGGTGCCGCGGGGGAAGTCCCAGTCCCCGACGGCGGGCACGGCGAGCTCGGCCATGGCCGGAATTCTGGATCACCACCGGAGAAGGTGTCCAATCGAGGACCGGAACTGTCCGGGGTGATCGTTAGGGTGACGGCGTGGAGACGTTGACCCGGCGCGCCCTGAACCGCGCCACGCTGGAGCGCCAGCTGCTGCTGGGCCGGGCGGAGATGTCCGCGTTCGACGCGGTCGAACACCTGGCCGGGCTGCAGGCGCAGGCGCCGTTCCCGCCGTACTTCGGGCTCTGGTCGCGGCTGGCGGGCTTCCGGCCGTCGGAGCTGGCGGAGCTCCTGGAGAGCCGGCGCGTGGTCCGGATCGCGCTGATGCGCGGCACGGTCCACCTCGTGACGGCGGCGGACGCGCTCGCGTGGCGGCCGGTGCTGCAGGGGATCTACGACCGCGACCTGAAGCAGAACACGCTGCACGCGAGCGCACTGGCCGGGCTCGACCACGAGCTCGTCGCCGAGGCGGCGCGGAAACTGCTCCTCGGTGGCCCGATGCCGGGAACCAAGCTGGGTGCCGAGCTGGCGCGCACCTGGGACGTCCCGCCGTCCTCGCTGACCCACCTCGCCCGCGGGCGGCTGCCGCTGGTGCAGACCCCGCCCCGGGCGATCTGGGGCAAGGCCGGGCAGACGACGTACGCGTGCCTGGACGAGTGGGTGGGCGCGCCCCTGCCGCCGCCTTCGCCCGCTTCACTGATTTCGCGGTACCTGCGCGCGTTCGGCCCGGCCACGGTCGCGGACGTCCAGACATGGGCGGGCATCACCCGCCTGGGCGAGGTGGCGTCTTCGATGGACCTGCGGCGGTACCGGGACCCGGACGGCCGCGAGCTGCTGGACCTGCCGGAGCTGACGGTGCCGGACGAGGACGTCCCGGCCCCGCCGCGGCTGCTGGGGCCGTTCGACCAGATGATCCTGTCCTACGCGGACCGGACGCGGATCATCTCGGACGCCGACCGCAAGCGGGTGATCTCGCAGAACGGCCTGGTGAAGGGCACGCTGCTGGTCGGCGGCCGGGTGTGCGGGTTCTGGGAGATCAAGGCGGCGAAGAAGGCGGCGGTGATCGAGCTGTCGCCGTTCGAGAAGCTCGCGAAGCGGGACACGGCGGCGCTGGAGAAGTCGGCGGGCGAGCTGGTGCAGTGGGCGGAGGCGGCCGCGGAGACCCACGAGGTGCGCATCCACCCGCCGGCGTGAGGCTGGCCGGAAATCTCGATTGAGTGACCGTTCGTGGCCTGTTGTCACAGGCCGCGAGTCCGTAGCTTTTCCGGCATGACTGGTTCGGCGAAGGGGCCGTCGGTGCTGATCGTGGGCACCGGGTTCGGCGGTATCGGGACGGCGATCGAGCTCAAGCGCGCCGGGTTCGGCGACTTCACGATCCTGGAAAGCGCTGCCGAGCCCGGCGGGGTCTGGCGGGACAACACCTACCCGGGCGCCGCGTGCGACATCCCGTCGCCGCTGTACTCCTACTCCTTCGAGCCCAACCCGCGGTGGCCGAAGCGGTTCTCGCACCAGCCCGACATCCTCGCCTACCTGCGGCGTGTCATCGCGAAGTACGGCCTCGAGCCGCACATCCGGTACCGCACCGAGGTCACCGGGGCCGCCTTCGACGACGATCGCGGCCTCTGGCGCGTCGAGACGAGCGCCGGCGAGACGTTTGAGGCGAACGTCTTCGTGCCCGCCGTCGGGCAGCTGTCCCGCCCGGTGCTGCCGGACATCCCGAACCGCGAAAGCTTCACCGGCGACGCCTTCCACTCCGCGCGGTGGGACCACGACGTCGACCTGACCGGCAAGCGGGTCGCCGTGATCGGCACCGGGGCCAGCGCCGTGCAGTTCGTGCCCGAGCTGCGCAAACAGGCCCGGCACGTCACGGTCTTCCAGCGCACGCCGCCGTACGTCATGGCGAAGTCCGATCCGAGCTACCGGCGGTGGCAGCACTGGCTGTTCGAGCACCTGCCGCCGACCCAGCTGCTCGGCCGGCTGCGGATCTTCCTGCTCGCCGAGTACGCCACCTACGCGATGACGCGCCACCCGGTGCTGGCGAAGATGTTCGAGCTGCGGACCGCGCAGCTGCGGCGCCGCCACATCAAGGACCCGGAGCTGCGGGCCAAGCTCACGCCGGCGTACCCGCTCGGCTGCAAGCGGATCCTGTTCACCAACGACTACCTGCCCGCGCTGGCCCAGCCGGACGTCGACGTCGAGACGCGGCGGATCTCGGAGATCACCGAGAAGGGCGTGCGGGTCGAGGACGGGACGGAGATCGAGGCGGACGTCCTGATCTACGGCACCGGCTTCGCCGCGACGGAGTTCCTCGGCCGGATGGAGGTGCGCGGCCTCGGCGGCCGGTCGCTGCGGGACGAGTGGTCCGGCGGCGCGCGGGCCTACCTGGGCATGACCGTGCCCGGGTTCCCGAACCTGTTCTGCGTCTACGGCCCCAACACGAACCTCGGCGCCGGGTCGATCATCTACATGATCGAGCGGCAGGCGCGGTACATCCGGCAGGCGGTGGAACGGCTTTCGCGGCCCGGCGTGTCCTCGTTGGACGTGCGGCCCGAGGTCGAAGAGCGGTACGACCGGGAGGTGCAGCAGCGGCTGGGGCACAGCGTGTGGAGCGCCTGCCGGAGCTGGTACCGGCAGGCCGACGGCCGGGTGACGACCAACTGGCCCGGCCTGGTCACCGAGTACGACCGCCGGACGCGGCGCTTCGACGTCGCCGACTACCGGGTGGCGGGCTGATGGACTACGACGTCCTGGTGATCGGTTCGGGCTTCGGCGGCAGCGTCACGGCGCTGCGGCTGACCGAGAAGGGCTACCGCGTCGGCGTGCTGGAGACCGGCCGCCGGTTCGCCGACGACGAGTTCGCGAAGACGTCGTGGCGGGTGCGGAAGTACCTGTGGGCCCCCGCGCTGGGCTGCTTCGGCATCCAGCGCCTGACCTTGCTGAAGAACACTTTCGTGATGAGCGGCTCCGGCGTCGGCGGGGGCTCGCTGGTGTACGCGAACACGCTGTACGAGCCGCCGGACGGGTTCTACGCAGACCCGCAGTGGGCGCACATCACGGACTGGAAGGCCGAGCTGGCGCCGTACTACGACCAGGCGAAGCGGATGCTGGGCGTGGTCGAGAACCCGGCGACGACGGCCGCGGACCGGGTGCTGCGTTCGGTGGCCGAGGACATGGGTGTCGGCCACACGTACCGGCGCACGCCGGTCGGCGTCTACTTCGGACAGTCCGGGGTGGACCCGTTCTTCGGCGGCGCCGGCCCGGCGCGGTCCTCCTGCACGCTGTGCGGCGAGTGCATGACCGGCTGCCGGGTCGGGGCGAAGAACACGACGGTCAAGAACTACCTGTAC
The DNA here is from genome assembly GCF_040610315.1 of Amycolatopsis sp. NPDC004169. Classification (NCBI taxonomy): domain Bacteria; kingdom Bacillati; phylum Actinomycetota; class Actinomycetes; order Pseudonocardiales; family Pseudonocardiaceae; genus Amycolatopsis; species Amycolatopsis sp. NPDC004169. Next base: position 43,193 of record NZ_JBEXMD010000016.1, on the reverse strand, counting down.
CTGGCCGAGCGGGCGGGTGCGGTGGTGCACCCGCTCACCACCGCGGTGACGGTCCGGCCGATCTCCGGCGGGTACGCGGTCGACACCCGCCGGACCGGCGGTTTCTCCCGCCGGACGTTCACCGCCACGCAGGTCGTGTTCTCGGCGGCGGCGTTGGGAACGCAACGGCTGCTGCACCGGATGCGGGACACGGGAAACCTGCCGCTCGTTTCCCCGCGCCTCGGGCTCCTGGCCCGCACGAACTCCGAAGCCGTCCTGGCGGCGCGGTCGCTGCGGGCGGACACGGACTACTCCCGGGGCGTCGCGATCACGTCGTCGATCCACCCGGACGCGGTGACGCACGTGGAGCCGGTGCGGTACGGGCGCGGCAGCAACCTGATGGGCCTGCTGGCGACGGTGCTGGTGGACGCGGTGCCGGGCCGGCGGCGCTGGGTGCTCGGGCTGCGGGAGCTGTGGCGTTCGCGGCGCGACCTGCTCCGGATCCACAACCCGCGGCGCTGGTCGGAGCGGATGATCGGGCTGCTGGTGATGCAGACCCTCGACAATTCGGTGACGACGTACACCAGGCGGGGCGTGTTCGGCAGGCGCATGACGACCCGCCAGGGTTCGGGGGCGCCGTCACCGGACTGGATCCCGGCGGGTCACGAGGTGACACGCCGAGTGGCCGCGAAGATCGGCGGCTTGCCTCAAGGTGCGTGGACGGACCTGGCGAACATCCCGATCACGGGCCACTTCATCGGCGGCTGCGCGATCGGGGATTCTCCCGCTTCGGGGGTGGTCGATCCTTACCAGCGGCTGTACGGGTATCCGGGGCTGCACGTGGTGGACGGCTCGGCGATCTCGGCCAACCTGGGGGTGAACCCGTCGTTGACGATCACGGCCCAGGCGGAGCGGGCGATGGCGTTCTGGCCGAACCGCGGGGACGTGGATCCGCGGCCGCCGCTGGGCTCGCCGTACCTGCGCGTGGCGGCGGTGGCGCCTCGGCGTCCGGTGGTGCCGTCGGCGGCACCGGGAGCCCTGCGGCTCCCCCTGGCGTGAGAAGGCCCTCCCGGACCGCGCCGCCGGGAGGGCCACACTCAACGCACCTTTACGGCAGGCCCGCGAGCCCCGCCGACACCGTGTTCGCGAACGCGTACCCCTGCGACGCGTCCCAGTTGATCGACCACGTCATCGCGCCGCGGATCGACGGGTACGTCGCCGACGGCTTGAACGAGCCGCACGATGTCCCGCGGGCCAGGCAGTTCAACGCCGACACCGTGTTCGCCGGGGCCTGGTAGCCGCCTCCCGCCGCCTGGGGCGAGGCCGGCAGGCCGAGGCCGACCTGGTCCGCCCTCAGGCCGCCCTGCAGCTGGATGCAGGCCAGCGCCGTCAGGAAGTCGACCGTTCCCTGCGAATAGACGTTGCCGTTGCAGCCGTTCATCGAACCGGAGTTGTAGTACTGCATGTTGACGATTGTCAGGATGTCCTTGATGTTCAGCGCCAGCTGGAAGTAGCCGCCCGCCGTGGACTGCATGTCGATCGTCTGCGGTGCCATCGTGATGACCTTGCCGCCGCCGTTGTGGATGCTGCGCAGCGCCTGGCCCATGTAGGTCGCGTTGATGCCGTTCTCGAGGTCGATGTCGACGCCGTCGAAGCCGTAGTTCGCGATCAGCGACTTGATGCTGTTCGCGAAGTTGGTGGCCGACGTCGAGTCCGCGACGCTGATCGTGCCGTTCTGGCCGCCGACCGAGATGATCACCTTCTGGCCGCGGGCCTGCACCGTCTTGACGTCGGCCTTGAACTGGGCGTCCGTGTAGCCGCCGAGCTGCGAGGACAGGCCGGAGTCGAGCGTGAAGCTCACCGCGCCGGGCGTGCCGGTGGCGTCGGCGAACGACACCGCGATGATGTTGTACTTCGTCGGGACGTCGGCGAGCTTCAGCGCCTTGGCGCCGTTGTAGAAGTTCTGCCAGTAGCCGGTCAGGACGTGCTTCGGCAGGTCACCCTGCGTCGGCGGCGTCGTGGTCGTCGTCGGCGGGGTGGTGGTCGGCGGCGTCGTCGGGGTGGTGGGGGTGGTCGGCGTCGTCGGCGTGGTGGTCGGCGGGGTGCCGGGACCGTCCAGGCTGACGTCGTCGGCGTAGTAGGCCGGCTGGCCGTACCAGCCGTGCAGGTACACCGTCAGCGACGTGCTCGAGCCGGTCGTGAAGCTCAGCGACAGCTGCTGGTAGCCGCTGGTGCCGGGCGTCCACGTGCTGGCCGTCGCCGAGCCGGAGACGCCGAGGTAGACGTAGCTGCCCTGGACCCAGCCCGACAGCTTGTACGCCGTGTTCGCCGAGACGGTGAGCGTCTGCGAGCACTGCGCGTTGTCCGACGAAGACGGCGTCGCGTTCAGGGCGCGGCTGCCGCCGTGCACCGGCGAGCTCACCGCGGCCGCCGTGCCGGTGCACGTCCAGCCCGTCGTGCCGGCTTCGAAGCCGGGGTTGGCCAGGATGTTCGCCGCCGAAGCACTGCCGGCGAGCACGAAGGTCACGCCGAGACACAGCGTCACCACGGAAAGTAAGGAAAGCAGAGCGAAGCGGACCTTGGGGACCACGGGAGACCTCCGTGACACTGGTGAGGCAGGTCACCACAAAGTGGACTAGACCAATCTGATTGTCAAGGAACCCCATCCGAAAGTCGGGGCGCCCGAAACGGCAGAATGTGACGATCGGATCCAGGTCAATCGGGAGCGTGTTGCAGTGAGCGTGTCGGTCGAGCAGAAGATCGCCGAAGAACTGGGCGTGCGCGAAGGACAGGTCAAGGCCGCCGTCGAGCTCCTCGACGGCGGGTCGACCGTGCCGTTCATCGCCCGCTACCGCAAGGAAGTCACCGGCATGCTCGACGACGCGCAGCTGCGCACGCTCGAGGAGCGGCTGCGCTACCTGCGGGAACTCGACGAGCGCCGGCTCGCCGTGCTCGAGTCCATCCGCAGCCAGGGCAAGCTGGACGACGCCCTCGAGGCGTCGATCCTCGCCGCGGACACCAAGTCGCGGCTGGAGGACATCTACCTCCCCTACAAGCCGAAGCGCCGCACGAAGGCGATGATCGCGCGCGAAGCGGGTCTCGAGCCGCTGGCCGACGGCCTGCTGAACGACCCGACGACGGATCCGCAGGCCGCCGCGGCGGTGTTCGTCGACGCGGACAAGGGCGTCGCGGACACCCAGGCGGCCCTCGACGGCGCCCGCGCGATCCTCGTCGAGCGCTTCGCCGAGGACGCCGACCTCATCGGTGACCTGCGGGAGAAGATGTGGGGCCAGGGGCACCTGGTCGCCAAGGTCCGCTCGGGCAAGGAGGAGGAAGGCGCGAAGTTCTCCGACTACTTCGACTTCTCCGAGCCGTACACGAAGCTCCCCTCGCACCGGATCCTCGCGATGCTGCGCGGCGAGAAGGAGGAGGTCCTCGACCTCACCATGGCGCCGGACGAGCCCACCGACGAGCCGCAGGTCGGCCCGACGGAGTACGAGCAGCGCATCGCCGCCAAGTTCGGCATCACCCAGCAGGGCCGCCCGGCCGACAAGTGGCTCGGTGACACCGTGCGCTGGGCGTGGCGCACCAAGATCCTCCTGCACCTGGGCATCGACCTGCGGATGCGGCTGCGCCAGGCGGCCGAGGACGACGCCGTGCGCGTGTTCGCGGCCAACCTGCGCGACCTGCTGCTGGCCGCGCCGGCCGGCACCCGCGCGACGATGGGCCTCGACCCGGGCTTCCGGACCGGCGTCAAGGTGGCCGTGGTGGACGCGACCGGCAAGGTCGTCGACACCCACGTCATCTACCCGCACCAGCCGGCGAACAAGTGGGACCAGTCGATCGCCGAGCTCGCGGCGCTGTGCGCGCGGCACCAGGTGGACCTGATCTCGATCGGCAACGGGACGGCGTCGCGCGAGACGGACAAGCTCGCGCAGGAGCTGATCAAGAAGCACCCGGAGCTGAAGCTGACGAAGGCGGTCGTGTCCGAGGCGGGCGCTTCGGTGTACTCGGCGTCGGCGTTCGCCTCGCAGGAACTGCCGAACATGGACGTCTCGCTGCGCGGCGCGGTCTCGATCGCGCGCCGGCTGCAGGACCCGCTGGCCGAGCTGGTGAAGATCGACCCGAAGTCGATCGGCGTCGGGCAGTACCAGCACGACCTGTCCGAGGTGTCGCTCTCGCGCTCGCTGGACGCGGTGGTCGAGGACTGCGTGAACGCGGTCGGCGTCGACGTCAACACGGCGTCGGCACCGCTGCTGACCCGGGTTTCGGGCATCACGACGGGCCTGGCGGAGAACATCGTCGCCCACCGCGACACGAACGGGCCGTTCCGCTCCCGCACGGCGCTGAAGGAGGTCGCGCGGCTCGGCCCGAAGGCGTTCGAGCAGTGCGCGGGCTTCCTCCGGATCCCGGACGGCGACGACCCGCTGGACTCCTCGGCGGTGCACCCGGAGGCGTACCCGGTGGTCCGCCGGATCCTGTCCAAGACCGGTACCGACATCCGGGCCCTGATCGGCAACACGCGGACGCTGTCGTCGCTGAAGCCTGCCGAGTTCGTCGACGAGCAGTTCGGCCTCCCGACCGTGACGGACATCCTCGCGGAGCTCGACAAGCCGGGCCGCGACCCCCGCCCGGCGTTCAAGACGGCCACGTTCGCCGACGGCGTGGACAAGATCTCCGACCTCAAGCCCGGCATGCGCCTGGAGGGCGTGGTGACGAACGTGGCGGCGTTCGGCGCGTTCATCGACGTGGGCGTGCACCAGGACGGGCTGGCGCACGTTTCGGCGCTGTCGAAGAACTTCGTGAAGGACCCGCGGGAGGTCGTGAAGCCAGGGGACATCGTGAAGGTGAAGGTCCTGGACGTGGACGTGCCCCGGAAGCGCATTTCGCTGACGCTGCGCCTGGACGACGAACCGGGTGCGGCCACCTCGCGTGGCGGCGGCGAGCGCCGGGACCGCGGCCAGGGCGGCGGCGGCCAGGGGCAGCGCCGCGGCGGCAGCGGCAACGACCGGCGGGGCGGCGGAGGCGGCCGTGACCGCGGCGGCAACGCGAGCGGCTCGATGGCCGACGCGCTCCGGCGGGCCGGGTTCGGCAAGTAGCTCTCCCCCGAAGGCGGGCCACCTGCGGGTGGCCCGCCTTCACTTCCCCCGGAGCGCGAAGAGGCCGGCCGCGAAGAGTGCCACCGGAACCACGCCTGCGGCCAGGCTGATCAGCCACGTTCCGCCGCGCCACCCCACCGGCGACGCGGCCAGGACCAGCCGCCGCACCAGGGCGGCCTCGACCACCGCCGTCAGCAGGAAACCCAGGCCCACGCTGAAGATCGCCGTCGCGCCGACGAACAGCAGGCCCGAGGCCGAGGCCGCGCCCAGCGGTACCGCCACTTCCCAGCGCACCACGCCGGCCGCCGCCGCGAGCAGGGCCAGCACGAACACGAACGCCACGACGAAGCCGATGCGCGCCGTCGCCGGGTGGGGGCCACGGGCGAAGATCCAGAATCCCGCGTCGAGGGCTGCCACGACCACCGCGAGCGCAACGAAGCCCGCACGGAAAGTCAGCACCTGATCACTCTAGCGGTGCGAAACTCGTTTCCACACTGCCCAGCGCGCCGAAGTCCGCCACCACGTGGCCGCCCGCGTGGATCGGGCACGGCGGTGTTGCCGTTCCCGTCGTCACGATGTCTCCCGGGCGCAACGCTTGCCCGTGGCGGGGCAGCTCCATCGCCAGCCAGTGCAGTGCCAGGCGCGGGTCGCCCAAGACCAGGCTGCCGCTCCCCCGGGAGAACTCTTCGCCGTCGGCGTGGAGGACCACCTGGCTGCGGGGCAGGTCGACGTCGCGCCAGCCCGGCACCGGGCTGCCCTCCACGAAGCGGCCCGAGCAGGCCGCGTCGGCGAGCAGTTGCGGGCCGCCCGCGTGGCGGTGGTCGGTGTAGCGGCTGTCCGGCAGCTCGATCGCCAGGAACATCGTGTCGACCGCGTCGAGCACCGCGGCCAGCGACGGCGACAGCCCCGGATCGGCCTTGAGCCGGAACGCGAACTCCGGCTCGGCCACGCCCATGGTCATGGTGTCCGCGGGGACCGGCGCGCCCTCGACGTGGTGGAACCGCGCGAACATCGCGCCCGCCAGCGGCCCGGCGACGCCGAGGTACTGGCGGGCGTACACCGTGGTCGCGCCGATCTTCCAGCCGGACACCGGCCCGGCCAGCTCGGCGAGCGCCGCCTGCACCGCCATGCCCTCGGCGTGGCCGTCCGGGCGGAGGTCGTCCGGGAGGCCGTCCAGCCGCTTGCCGGTCAGCCACGCGTCCCAGATCAGCTCCGCCGCCCGCTCTCGGTTCACGTCCGCGATCTTGCCAAGCGAAACACCGGGTGTCGATCGCCTTCCGCGACACCGCCACCGGGATCCTGCGGACGGGCGCGCAGCCCCCCGAGCCGGCGTTCGCCGCCGGACTCGATCACGGCTGCATGGCGTAGACCCCGGAGAGCTCCCGCACCCGCGCCCAGACGTTCTCGAACCGCGCGGCATCGACCACCGGCTTGCGCAGCGCGGCCAGCGCGATCGCCTGCTGGGCCTCGGTCGAGCTCGCCTTGCCGTTGAGGTCCACCGCCGCGACGCTGAAGTCCTGCACGAGCACCGCGAAGATCTGGTCGACGACCTCGTCGTCCAGGCCGGTGATCCCGGCCTGCTCCAGGATGAGCTGGCCGTACACGATCAGCGTGAACAGCTCGGCCAGCGCGAGCCCGAAGTCGAGGTCGGCCTGCTGCGCCTCGTCCGGCGCCGCCTCGGTGAGCAGCTTGACCAGGTACCCGGCCTGCTCGGTGAACAGCGCGACGTTCGGGATGTGCGCGGCTTCGGCGTAGGCGGTCTTCCAGTCGTGGAACCGGACCTTCGACAGGCCGCGCGCCGGGCCCTGCCGGAAGAGGAACTCGTCGTCCGCGGCGTCGGTGCGGGTGCCGACCGGCGCGTACTCCTGCGGCGCGAACAGGTAGTTCGGCATGAACTTGGCGATCAGGGCCAGGTTGACGGCCACCGTGCCTTCCAGCTTCGGCAGGCCGTCGATGTCGTTCTTGGACATCGCCAGGTAGGTGTCGGCCTCGAAGCCCTTGGCCGCGACGACGTCGGCGACCAGGCCGATCACCTTCTGCGCCTCGGTGGTCACCTTCATCTTGGTGATCGGGTTGAACAGCAGGTAGCGGCGGTCGTCCGGGTTCGCGCTGCGGAAGTAGTCGACCGCGCGGTCGGAGAACAGCTTCATCCCGATCAGCCGCGCGTACGCCTCGACGAACTCGCGGCGGACGTGCGGGAAGTCGGTGACGGGCTTGCCGTAGAGGACGCGGTTGTGCGCGTGCGTGATGGCTTCGTACAGCGAGTGCGTCGCCATGCCGATGCCGCCGAAGCACAGGTTGAACTTGCCGATGTTGACCGTGTTCAGCGCGGCGCTGAAGGCTTCGGCGCCGACGTGCAGGATGTCCTCTTCGCGGACCGGGTAGTCCTCGAGCCGGAACTCGGCGACGTACATCTGCGACGGCACGACGTTCTTGACCACGTGGTAGGCCGGGTGCTCGGAGTCGGCGTAGAAGAAGACGTACTGGTCCGGGCCTTCGACGCCGTCGATGCGGCCGAAGACCGACACCGTGCGCGCGCAGTTGCCGTTGCCGATGTAGTACTTGGAGCCGGTGGCGCGGTAGCCGTCGCCGTCCTCGGTCAGCACCATGTCGGAGGCGTAGATGTCGGCGCCGTGGTCCTTTTCGGACAGTCCGAAGGCGCCGACGCCGCCGGCGTCGAGTGCCGCCGCCGCGCGCTCGCGTGCGGCCGCGTTGGCGCTCTGCCAGACCGGGCCGAGGCCGAGGATGGTGACCTGCCACGGGTACCAGTAGTTGAGGCCGTAGAAGCCGAGGATTTCCGACAGCGCGGCGACGCGGCTGGTGTCCCAGCGCTTGTCCGGGTTGCCGCCGGCGTTCGCCGACGGGGTCAGGAAGGTCGAGAACAGGCCTTCCTTGCCCGCGAACTCGATGAAGTCCGCGTAGAAGGTGCGGTTGTGGTAGTCCTCGGTCAGCTTCGCCTTGCCGCGCTGCTCGAACCAGTCGATGGTGGCGCGCAGCAGGCGCCGCGTCTCGGCGTCGAAGTGCGCCGGGTCGTACTCGCGCGGGTTCAGCAGCATGGTCGTCCTCCTCGATTACCGACCGGTAACTTAGCAAGCCCGTCCGAGTGCGGGCAATCTCACTGGGGGAAGGTCACCGTTGTTCGGTACACTGATCTTGCGGGCCGCTCAGTTCTGCCTCGGCCCGCTGCTGTTGTCGACTACCACGCGCCGCGGCCGTTGACCGGTCTGCGCCGGGCAGGACAACCCTTCTCAGGTTATGGAGACCAGGGCACCCCCGTGCCCGCACGCTTATGAGCACTTTTTCCGAACTGGGCCTGCCGACCCCGCTCGTGGCCGCACTGGCCACCCAGGGCGTCACCGAGCCCTTCCCCATCCAGGCGGCGACCCTGCCGCACACGCTCGCCGGGCGTGACGTCCTCGGCCGCGGCCGCACCGGCTCCGGCAAGACCTACGGCTTCGTGCTGCCGGTGCTGGCCCGCCTCGCGGCGGGCCCGACGCGGCGCAAGCCGGGGCGTCCGCGCGCGCTGATCCTGGCGCCGACGCGCGAGCTCGCGACGCAGATCGAGGCGTCGATCCTGCCACTGGCCCGCCCGCTGGGCCTCAAGGCGACCACCATCTTCGGCGGCGTGAGCGCGAACCCGCAGATCACGAAGCTGCGTGACGGCGTCGACATCGTCGTCGCCTGCCCCGGCCGGCTCGCCGACCACATGCGCTCCGGGCACGTGAAGCTCGACGCCGTCGAGATCACCGTGCTGGACGAGGCCGACCACATGGCGGACCTGGGCTTCCTGCCCGAGGTCCGGCGGATCATGGACGCCACCCCCGAGCGCGGCCAGCGGCTGCTGTTCTCGGCGACGCTGGACAACGGCGTGGACGTGCTGGTCAAGCGCTTCATGGACGACCCGGTCCTGCACAGCGTCGACTCGGCCCAGTCCCCGGTGGCGACGATGGAGCACCACGTCCTGCACCTGGAGGAGACCCACCGGCTGCCGGTGCTGGTCGACCTGACGGCGGCGCCCGGCCGCACGCTGGTGTTCACGCGGACGAAGAGCCGCGCGAAGGCGCTGACGCGGAAGCTGAACGCTTCGGGCGTCCCGGCGGTGGAACTGCACGGCAACCTGGGCCAGAACGCCCGCACGCGCAACCTCGAGGCGTTCTCGTCGGGAACGGCCCGCACGCTGGTGGCGACGGACATCGCGGCCCGCGGCATCCACGTCGACGACGTCCGGCTGGTGATCCACGCGGACCCGCCGGTGGAGCACAAGGCGTACCTGCACCGCTCGGGCCGCACCGCCCGCGCGGGCGCGTCGGGCACGGTGGTGACGCTGATGACGGACGCGCAGGTCAGGGACGTGCGCGACCTGACCCGCAAGGCGGGTATCAAGCCGACGACGACCCAGCTGGGTCCGGGCCACCCGCTGCTGGCGGAGCTGGCCCCGGGCGAGCGGACGTTCTCCAAGGCACCGGCGGTGGACAACCGGCCGAAGAAGGTCTCGGCCACTGGGTCGGCACCTGGTGGCGGGCGCGGCCGGCGTGGTGGGGCTGCTGCGCCTGCGCCGAAGGAGAACCGTGGTGGGCAGCGGGCCCGGGCTGCCGGGCAGGCTCGGCAGGAGGAGCAGCGGTCGGCTGCTTCCGGGCGGGGCCGGTCTGGTGGGAACCGGAGGTCGGGTGGCGCGGAGGGAGCGGCTGGTCGTTCGGGCGGCAACGCTCGTTCGGGTGCGGCCACGGCTGCCTCGGGCGGTTCGCGTCGCTCCGGTGCCCCGGCTGCGGGCAACCGCCGGTCGAGCGGTGGAGCGGCGGCTTTCTCGGCCGGCACCCGGGCCGGCGGTCGCCGGTCGCGCTGATCGCAGGTGACACGTCCGGGCCCTGGCGCTGTGCGCCGGGGCCCGCGTCGTAACCAGACATCCCCCGCCGCTCCCACGGAATGAGCGGCCGGTCGTTCCGGCGGCAACGTCGCTCGGCTGCGACCACCGCCGCTTCCGGCGGTTCGCACCGCTCCGGCGCCCCACGGCGGTCAACCGGCGAAGTGACGGCCCGGCGGCTTTCTCGGCTGGTACCCGGGCCGGCGGTCGCGCTGGCTCCAGCTGACACGTCGGGCCCGGGCGGCCGGCCAGGCGCGACAGGCGAGCAGCGTTCGGCTGCCTAGGGCCGGAGCAGGTCGGGCGGCAACCGCAGGTCGGGCAGCGCGGCCAAGGCCGGGGGAACGGCGGCTCCTTTCCGAGTCGCTGGCCGAGCTGACTCCCAGCCAAGTCGCCGGTCGCCCCAGCCGAGCCGCAGGTCGGGCAGCGCAGTCGAGGCAGCAGGAGCGGCCGGTCGCTCCGGCGGCGACGTTCGCTCGAGCGGCTACGCCCCGCTCGGGTGCAGCCACCGCCGCTTCCGGCCGTTCGCGCCACTCCGGCTGCGGCCAACCGGCGGAGTGGCAGCGCCCTCGGCCCGTACCCGAGCTGGCGGTCGCGCTGATCCCAGCCAAGTCGCAGGTTGCGGCGACTCCAGCCGTGCCGCCGGTCGCGCTGACTCCGGCTGGCACGTTCGGGCCTCGGCGCGTTGTGCGCCGGGGCCCGCGTCGCAACCAGACATCCCCCGCCGCTCCCAAGGGGCGTCCCCTGGTCCAGTCTATCGGCTCTGACCTGCAAAAACCGGCCGCCAGCAAATCTGTGGACAACTCGGGCCGTTGTGGATAACCACCGTCAGCGCCACACGCTCAGCACCGCCGCCACCAGGGTCAGCTTCACCAGCCAATCCCCCGCGTGCAGCGCTGCCAGGCGGACCGGGACTCGCTCGTGCAGCACCGAACCCGCCAGGATCACCGCCGGGAAGCCTGCCCACACCGCCAGGGCCAACCCGAGCGCGCCCGCGATCCCGTCCACGCCCACCGCCGCGGTCAGCAGTGCGAACGCCGTCACCAGCACCAGCGTCCGTGCGAACTCCGCGCCCATCCGCCACGGTGACGGCCCGCTCGCCGCGCCCGCCGGGCTCAAGCGGGCCCGAACCCGCCCGAACGCCGTGTACCAAGCCGCGCTCGCCACGAATGCCGCCACCGTTGTCACCAGTACCGCGATCACCACTGTCCGCTCCTTCGCTCGGGGAGAATCGAAGGAGACGTCGGCGCCGGAAATGCCGCTTCGACAGCCAGGGAGGAAAACTTCTACAGGGACGAGGTCAGCCCGCGCGCCCGTAGGACTGCGCGTTCCAGCGGGCGGAACACCAGCAGCTCGATCCCCACCCCCACCAGCAGGATCAGGAAGATCGCCGCGATCACCGTCTCCATGCTGTTGAACGATGATCCCTGGTTCAGGTACGCGCCCAAGCCGACGCCCAGCTGAGGGGACAGCGCGATCAGCTCCGCCGCCATCAGCGAACGCCACGAGAACGCCCAGCCCTGCTTCAACCCGGCCAGGAAGCCCGGCAGGGCCGCCGGCAGCAGGATGTGGCGGGCCGATGACAGCCGGTTCGCGCCCATCACCTGGCCCACTCGCGGGAGGATCGGGGGGATCTGGTCGATCCCGGACACCAGGCCGTTGGCGATCGACGGGACCGACCCCAGCAGGACCACGAAGTAGATCGCCGCGTCGTTGATGCCGAACCACAGGATCGCCGCCGGGACCCAGGCCACCGACGGCAGGCTCTGCAGGCCCGTCAGCAGCGGCCCGATCGCCGCCCTGACGACCCGGACCTTCGCCACCACCAGGCCGAGCGGTGTTCCGATGAGCACGCCCGCGAGGAAGCCGAGCGCGGCCCGGTGCACCGATGTCCAGACGAAGCCGAACACCTTGCCGTCGACGACGATGCCCCAGAACTCGCTCCACACCGCCGCCGGGGACGGCAGCTGTGTCTCGGGCCAGAAGGCCGCGGCCCAGAGGACCTGCCAGACGACGAGCAGCACCACCAGCGCGCCCACCGGGGGCAGGAAGCCCCAGGCGAAGCGCTTCCAGAAGCCGGGACGGCGTTCCCCGACCGGGGCGTCGAGCGAATCCAGTCCGGCGCCGACCGCGTCCAGGTCGGCCTCGGCGGACCGGTCAAGCTGCGGCATGGGTGCTGATCACCTCACGCAGGTGTCCGGTGATTTCCTCGGTCAGCTCCTCGGCGTCGGCCGGCGCGACGTCCGTCCACTCGCGCACCACCCGGCCGGGGCGCGACGACAGCAGCACCACACGCTGGCCGAGGCGGACCGCCTCGCGCACGTCGTGCGTCACGAACAGCACCGACGTGCCCGTGCTGCGGTAGACGCGGAGCAGCTCGCCCTGCAGGACGTCGCGGGTGATGGCGTCGAGCGCCGCGAACGGCTCGTCCATCAGCAGCAGGGCCTGCTCCGGGTCGCCGCCGACGCGCAGCGTCGCGGCCAAGGCGCGGGCCAGTGCGACGCGCTGCCGCATGCCGCCGGACAGCTCGTGCGGCCGCTTGCCGCCCGCGCCGCTCAGCCGGACCAGTTCCAGCAGCTCGGCGACCTTCTCCCGCCGCTCGGTCCGGCCGAAGCCGGCCAGCCGCAGCGGCAGCTCGACGTTGCGGGCCGCGGTCAGCCACGGCATCAGCGCGGCCTCCTGGAACATCACCGCGGGCCGCGACGTGTTCAGCGTGATCTCGCCCGCCGACGGCGCGTCCAGTCCGGCGACCAGGTTGAGCAGCGTGCTCTTGCCGCAGCCGGACGCGCCGAGCAGGCAGACGAACTCGCCGGGCGCGACCGTCAGGTCCACGCCGTCGAGCGCGACGACCGCGCGGCCTGCCGTGCCGAACGCCTTGCGCACGCCGTCGAGACGCACCGCGGCCGCGCCGGTGGGGCGGGTCCGGCCGGTCGGGAGGGTCGTGGTCATCGCTGGCTGCCTCTCTCCGGATTACTTGCTGAGTTCGGGAGCGTCGACGGCGGGGAGGTTCTTGGCCTTCAGCACCTCGTTCAGCGGGCCGAAGTCCGCGAAGCCCTTCAGCGCGACGGCCGACTTCACCACGCCCGCCGTCACCGAGTCCTGCGCGAGCTGCGGGAATTCGGCGGCGATGGGGTCGGTGGTCAGCTCGATGCCGGAGAAGGCGCGGTCCAGGACGGCTGCGCTCAGGGTACTGCCGGCCAGCTCCTTGAGCGCGCCGTTGACCACGGTCTTCGCTTCCGCCGGGTTGGCCTTCGCCCAGTCGATGGCGGCGAGCTCGCCCTTGAGGAGCGCGCGGACGGTGTCCGGGTGCTGCTGCAGGAACTCGCTGCGCACGATGACGACGGTGGTCGGGAAGCGACCGCCCGGCCACAGCGTCTTCTCGTCGACCAGCACCTTCGCGCCGGCGTCGAGGACCAGCCGGGACGCCCACGGCTCGGGCAGCCAGCCGCCGTCGACCTCGCCCTTCTTGAAGGCGTCGAGCGTCTTCGGGTTGTCGAGGTTGGTGATCTTGACCTGGTCGGTCAGCTGCTTGCCGGCGAGGAACTTCTTGAGCGCGACGTCCTGGGTGTTGGCCAGCTGCGGGGTCGCGATGTTCTTGCCCTTGAGCCCGTCGACGCTGGTGATGTCCGGCTTGACGACCAGCTGCGCGCCGCCCGAGACGGCGCCGGAGATCAGCTGGATGGCGCCCTTGGACTTGGTGAAGGCGTTGATCGCCGGGCCGGAGCCGATGAAGGCGACGTCGAGGGAGCCGCCGAGCAGGGCGTTCACCTCTTCGGGGCCGGCGTTGAAGGTCTGGGTGGTGAGCTTGGTCGAGCCGAGCTCGGTCTTGAAGAAGTCCTTCTTGACGCCGATCAGGGCGGGCGCGTGGGTGACGTTCGGGAAGAACCCGACGCGGACCTCGCCGGCGGCGCCCTCGTTGGCGGCGGGAGCGGCGGTGCTGTCGGCGCGCGAACAGCCGGCGAGCGCGCCCACGACGGTCAGGGCGGCCAGCGCCGAGGCCAGGATTCTTCGAGGGGTGCGCACGTCAGCATCGCCTTTCGTCGGTGTGTCGGGGGCGAGGTTCGCACGGTCGCCGACTCAGGCACACAGCTTCCGCATCCCGGGATATCCGGTGAGATTTCTTGACATCGGCGGCCGCGGCGCTTACGGCCCGCGCAGAAAGTCACCCGAGCGGGCAACCGCTCGCGTCACCCGGACGTGGTAGAGGATGAACCACGCATACGGGAGGAAGTCATGACGAGCAAGGGCGCCGGCGTCCGCGTGGCGCTGGTCGTATTGTTCATCGGGTTCGGCCAGGCGTCGTTCGAGTGGCTCCGGTCACTGGGGATGGACGCGCTGACGAGCACGGTGGTGTGGGCGATCCCGGTGGTCGCCGCGGCAGCGGTGACGCTGGTGCTGTGGGTGGCGTCGGACCGGGCGTTCCTGCTGCGCAACTGGCTGCCGGTGGCCATCTCGATCCCGGTCTACCTGGGCGGGGCGTTCGGCCTGACGACCGCGACGGCGAGCATGGTGGCCTCGATCGTGTGCGGCGTGGGGCTGGGTGTGGCCGCGGTGGTGGTCGCCGGGCTGATCCGGTCGCGGCGGCGGGTCGAGGCGGGGCGGTAAAGGGAGTTGTCCACAGGTGAGCTTTCCTGTGGACAACTCGGGGGCCGGGCCCGCGCTCAACGGAGAGCTGCGGGATCGGCGGGGTTCGTCGCGTTGACACCGGGGCCGGGCCGTTTCGGCTACTCCCCCGGACGGCGCAGCAGCAGGGACACGTCGCCGAACTCGTGCCACAAGTACCGCTCCGCCACCGCGGCCGCGTACGCCTTCCGGACCACCTCCGCCCCCGCCACCGCTTCCAGCAGCAGCAAGTGGGACGCCTCCGGGGCGTGCAACCCCGTGACGATCCCGTCGACCACCCGGGCCGGGCGGTCCGGGCCGAGGACCAGCTCCGTCCAGCCCTCCGCCGCGCGCACTTCACCGGCCGAGACCGCCGACTCCAGGGCACGGGCCGCCGTCGTCCCGACCGCGATCACCCGGCCTCCGCGCGCCCGGACCCACGAGACCAGCGCGGCCGTCGTCGGCGGCACCCGGTACCTCTCCGCCTGGGGTGGCTCCGCGGCCTCCGGGGACGACACCCCCGTGTGCAGCAGCAGCGGGGCGAACAACACGCCGTCCGTCACCAGCCGCGTCACCAGGTCCGCGGTGAACGGCCGGGCCGCCGACGGCATCTCCGCGCTGCCCGGCTCGCGGGCGAACACCGTCTGGTAGTCCGCCAGCGGCCACGCCCGCGGGACGTACCCGTAGCGGATCGGCCGGCCCTCCGCCTCGAGCAGCGCGGGCACCGGAACCGACACCGCGGCCCGCCACAGCCGGGCCTGCCCCGGGACCATCGGGGCCAGCAACGTCAGCGCCGCGTCGCCCGCCAGCGTCAAGCGCTCGCCCTCCCGGCCGTCGAGCAACGGCCCTCCCGGGGCGCGTAGCTCGACCACCCAGGAGCCGTCGTCGAGGGCGGTGGCGAAGTGGACCACGATCGGGTGGCCCGCGCGACGGGCGTCGACGGCCGCCGGCAGGGTGCCCGAGGTGTTGACCACCAGGAGGTCGCCCGGCCTCAGGTGCTCGCCCAGGGAGGTGAACGCCGTGTGGTGGACCCCGGAGGGGGACGCCACCAGCAGGCGGACCTCGTCGCGGGACAGCCCACGGGCCTCCGGCGGCGCCGATGCCGACAGTTCGTCCGGCAGGTCGAACCGGACGCTCATGCTCATGACGCCTCCGGGCGCGCAGCGCCTCCGTTGAGGGTGGCGGTGGGGGCATGGGCGGACAACAGGTCCGCCGCGCGGTAGCGGCCACTCGGCGGGCGCTCGTCGAGCAGCCGCAGGAACGCCGGGACCGCGGACGACGGCAGCGGGCGGTCCGAGATGTCCTCGCCCGGGAACGCGCGCTGGTGCATGGCCGTGCGCAGGTCGCCCGGGTCCACCGCGTACACCCGCCGGTCCGGGTGCTCCACGCCCAGGACGGCGGTGAGCTGGTCGAGAGCCGCCTTCGCCGAGCCGTAGCCACCCCAGCCCTCGTACGCCTCCACAGCGGCGTCGGAGCTGACGTTGATCACGATGGCGGGCCGCAGCAGCTGCGTCAGGGCCAGCGGCGCGAACACGTTGACGCGGTAGACGTCTTCGAGGTCCGCCAAGGGATAGCGGGCCAGCGGCGGCAGCGGGCTGACACCCAGGGAGCCGGCGTTGTTGACGAGCAGGTCGAGCGCGGGACAGGCGTCGGCGAGCGACGCTCGGTGGGCCGGGTCGGTGACGTCGCCGGGGATGGCCGTGAAGCCGTCCTCGCGGGCCGCCGCGGAAAGCGCGGCCGCGTCGCGGGCGTCGCCGATGACCGTCCACTTGCGACGGACCAGGGCGGCCGCGAGCGCGCGGCCCAGCCCGGCCGAGGCGCCGGTGACGAGTGCGGTGGGCATGGTGCCTCCTTCGAGGGGAACCACACCATCGTCAAACCTCTACATTACTTGAGGTCAAGGCGGCGGCGGAGCAGGAAGTACGCTGCCAGCGAAACGACGAGCCCGACGTAGTACGCGAGATCGGCACCGTGCAGGGCCGCCGCGACCGGTCCCGTGTAGAGGGACGTGTTCATGAACGGCACCGCGGCACCGAACCCGACGACGAACGCCACCACCGCCGCCCAGGGGCGCACGGACTCCGCCGCCAGGACGTCCACGCTCCGGCCGCCGCGGGTGCGGGCGAGCCAGTCCGGGACCACCACGCCGAGGAACGGCGGGATCCAGTACGACACGAACAGCAGCACGTTCTCGAACTTGGCCGACAGGTCGCCGCTGTGCATCCAGAGGATCAGCGCGAACGCCAGCACCGTGACGACCACCGCCGACACCGGGCGCCGCAGCCGGACGCCGACCGTCTGCAGCGCGAGCGAGCCGCTGTAGTCGTTCATCGCGTTCGACGACACCGCCGCGAGCGCGATCACCGCCAGCGCCAGCGCGCCCAGGAACCCGCCGCCGAGCAGGTGGGCAACGCCCGCCGCCGTCTGGTCGCCCAGCGACGACCCCAGCGCGAGCCCGAGGCTTTCGCCGATCGCGTAGGAGACGACCAGGCCGAGCAGCGTGGCCCAGAACACGGATCGCGAGGAGGAAGCCACCGGCAGGTACCGGCTGAAGTCCGACGCGTAGGGCGCCCACGAGATCGCCAGCGACAACGTGATGGTCGTGAACAGCACGACCCCGCCCGCCAGGTCGGCACCGGAGGCGGTGTCGGCCCCGGCGATCGGGTGTCCGGAAAGGACCTTCACGGCCAGCGCGGCGAACGCGAGCACCAGCAGCACGCTCATCACCGCCTGCACGCGGTGGATCAGCGCGTAGCCGAACACGCCGAGCGCGCACTGCAGCACCAGCACGATCAGCACCGCCGCCCAGAACGGCAGCCCGGTCAGCTCGGCCAGCGCCTCGCCGCCGAACAGGCCGACCAAGGCGTCCCAGGCGATCGAGCCGAGCCACTGCACCAGGCCGGGCAGCACGACGCCGCCGCCGAACGGCAGCCGGGCGAGCGGCAGCTGGCCGGTGCCGGTGCGCGGGCCCCACGTCGAGAGGTACGCCACCGGCAGCGACCCCAGCACGGTGCCCGCGAGCATCGCGGCCAAGCCCGTCCGGAAGCCGAGGCCGAGCGACGCCGCCAGGGTGCCGGTGAACACCGCCGTCATGGTCAGGTTCGGCGCGAACCACACGCTGAACAGCCGCCACGGCCGCCCGAACCGGTTGCCCGGCGGCACCGGCGCGATGCCGTGGGTTTCGATCGCCAGGTCCCGCCCGCCGGCGGGCATCCGCCCGCCGAAGACCTCGGCGTCCAGACCGCGTCCGCTCATGTCCTGCCTCCTGTCACGATCACCCTAAAGCGCAGCCGCGTGGTGTAACGCGACGGCCCGAACGGACGAATCACGGTTAGCCGTTGCCGGACTGCTCCACACAACCGCCAGGACCCGTCGGGAGGGGCGCGCAGTGCAGCACCCGCGGACGTCGGCGATGACCGGCCTGCTGGCCGCCGGGTGCGCGCTCGGCGTGGTGGCGCTGACGCTCAAAGCCGGCGAAGGCACCCACTCGGCGCTCGACACCGCGCTCAGCACCACGACCGGGTTCCTCTTCCTGCTCGCGGGCGCGGTCGCGCACGTGCGCCGCCCGGCCAACCCGATCGGGGTGCTCATCGCCCTCGCCGGCGTCGCCCTCTTCCTCGAAGACCTGCAGTTCACGCACGACCCGGTGCTGTACACGATCGCCGTCCCGCTGCGTGCCGCGTCGAGCCCGGTGATCGCGCACCTCGTGCTCGCCTTCCCGCACGGGCGGCTCCGCTCGCGGTGGGAGCGGCTGCTGGTGGCCGCGGCCTACGTCGTGGTGCTGGGCATCGGCGTGGTCGGCCTGCTGACCGACGACGACCGGCGCGACCTGCTGGCCGTCGCGGCCGACTCGCAGGCCGGTCCCGTGGTGGGCCGCGCCCTCGGGCTCGCCGCGACGGTGATCAGCGCCGGGGTGATCGTCGTGCTGCTCTACCGGTGGCTGACCGGGCGGCTGCCGCAGCGGCGGCTGCTGTCGCCGGTGGTGGTGATCGCGCTGGCCGGGGCCGTGACGTCGGGAGCGGGCACGGCGCTCGGCGACGGGCAGCCGCTGTCCGAGCCGCTGCTGATGGCGTACCGGATCCTGTTCTGCCTGTGGCCGCTGGCGTTCCTGGCCGGCGTGATGCGGGCCAGGGTCGGCAACGCCGAGATGATCCGGCTGCTGCTGGAGCGCGACGGCACCGGGCTGGCCGCGCTGGTGCAGGACGACGAGGTGTGGAAGGACAGCCGGTCGATCGACGCGCTCAACGCGGCCGCCGGGCTGGTGCTGGACAACCAGCGGCTCACCGCCGAGCTGGAGCAGCGGCTGGCCGAGGTGCGCGCGTCGCGGGCCCGGCTGGTCGCGGCCGGCGACGAGGAGCGCCGCCGGCTCGAACGCGACCTGCACGACGGCGCCCAGCAGCGCCTGGTCAGCGTCGTGCTGCTGCTGCGGATGGCCGGCCGCCGCCCCCGTGCCGAGCTGCCGCCGGAGCTCCGGGCGCTGCTCACCGGCGCGGTCGACGAGCTGCAGACGGCGATCACCGAACTGCGGGAGCTGGCCCGCGGCATCCGCCCGGCGATCCTGACCGAAGCGGGCCTGGTCGCGGCGGTGCGGTCGCTGTCCGACCGCATCCCGATGGAGGTGGCGCTGACCGTCGGCACGGTGCCGCGCCTTGACGCGGCGGTGGAGGCGACGGCGTACTTCGTGACGTCGGAGGCGCTGACGAACGCGCTGAAGCACGCCCGGACCGACCACGCCGACGTGCGGATCGAAGTGGTGGGCGCCGAGCTGCGGGTGGAAGTGGGGGACACCGGTGTCGGTGGTGCGGACACCGACGGCGGGACCGGGCTCGCCGGGCTGCGCGACCGCGTCCAGGCCCTCGGCGGCGAACTCGACGTCGCCAGCGGGGCCGGGGGCACCACGGTGACCGCGGTGATCCCGCTCGGCGCCGAAAACGCCGAAAACGCCGGAAAGCCGTGAAGGCCCCCTCGGACGGTCCGAGGAGGCCTTCACGGGGTTTCTGACTAGACGAGCAGCAGGAACAGCAGCCCGTTGGGCGTGCCGAGCCCGGTCACGTCGTCGTAGCCGGGAGCGGTGTGGATGGTCAGGCCCTGGTAGTCCAGGTTCCGCGCCGAGCGGAGCAGGCCACCCGAGGCGTCGACCGAGTTCGCGTAGTCGACGCGGGCCACGGCCTGGCCGTCCACGTGCTTCACGTCGGTGATCGCCGGCGTGCGGGACGTGAGCTTGTAGATCACCGGGTTGATGAAGCCGTGGTGGAAGTGGTCGAAGCTGTCGGCCACCGCCATGATGCCGGCGAACACCGGCGACGCGAGGCTCGTGCCGCCGATCCGGTACTGGTCGTAGTGCGCACCCTCCGGGAAGGTCTGCGTCTGGCCGACCAGGAAGCCGGTGTTCGGGTCGCCGACCGCGGAGATGTCCGGGACGACGCGGCCCTTGGTGTTGCCGGTCTGGTTCTTCTTCGCCAGCGCGTCCGGCACGACGCCCTTCTGGTAGAAGGGCTGCGTGAACAGGCGGCTGGTGCCGCCGCCGGAACCGCTGGTGTAGTTGGCCGGGCCGTAGACGCCGTTGGTCAGCGTCGACTTGCTGGTCTCCCAGCCGGTCTCGAAGATCTTCTTGCCGTCCTTGCCGATGGCGATGGACGTGCCGCCGACCGCAGTGATCCACGGCGCCGAGGCGGAGAAGTCCGGCGACGGCGTGCCGAGGCGCGCGACCTCGTCACCGTTGTCGCCCGAGGAGAAGTAGACGCCGATGCCCTCGAGCACCGCCTGCAGCGAGATCTGGTTGAACACCTTGACCTCGTCGGCCGGGATGTCCTCGCCGGTGTCGCCGTAGGAGTTCGACACGATGTCGGCCTTGTGGCCGGCGATGACGTAGTTCAGCGCCACGTCGAGGGCGTTGTCCTCGCAGGACTCGCCGCCGACGTACAGGATGTCGGCACCTGGCGCGAGACCGTGGGCGGCCTCGACGTCGAGGGTCTCCTCGCCGTACCAGCCGGCCGCGTCGCACTGGTCCGGCGGCTCGAGGACCGGGTTCGCCGGGAAGATGTGCTGCTTGAACTGGCTCTGCTTGAGCGGGTGCGCCGGGTCGTTCTTCTTGGCGTACGTGCTCGCGTCGGAGTAGATGGTCGGCGAGGCGAACGCGTCCACGATGGCGATCGTGGTGCCCTTGCCGTCGGCGCCGACCTTGTCGATGCCGTAGGCCGAGCGCAGCTGGGCCGGGGTGTAGCCGCAGGGGGCGTACGGCAGCTGCTTGCCGTTGTAGGCGGGATCGGTGGTGTCGATCTTCTCGCCGTAGTACGCGCTGCACGGCGGCGCGTTGCGGAAGCCGGGGCCGGGCGGGACGTCCGACGGCGTGCCGGAGCCGGTCGCGTGGTCCGGCTTGAACAGGTTGGTGGCCTGGTCGACGCCGACGACGCCGAGCACGTCACCGGCGAGGTTCGCGGGCACCGACAGGTTCTTGTCGGCGGCGCGCAGCGTCTGGCCCTTGACCCGGTACTTGCCGAGGTCGACGGCGAACGCCTGCTCCGTCTGGGCGGCGGTGCCGGTGGCTTCGACGTAGGCGCGGTTCGACGGGATGTCGCCGATGCTGAAGCCGCTGCCGGTCAGCCACGCCTTGACGGCGTTCACCGTCGCGTCACTGGCGGCGAAACGGTCGCGCACCTGGTCGGGGCTCAAGAACTGGCGGTAGGTGGCGCTGTCCGGGTCGGACACGGCCTGCGCCAGCGCTTCGGCACCGGCGTTGTCGCGCTGGTTCAGGTAGACCCGGAAGCTCAGCTTCGCGGCGGGCGCGGTGTCGGCGACCTTCGCCTGCGCGTTCGCCCACAACGGGTGCGACTGCGGAATGTCCTGACGCCCCTGCGCGGACGCCGTCGCCGGCAGGGTGCCGGTCAGGCCACCCACCACCGCGAGCGAAAGGAGCAGGGTGGAGCTTCTTCGCACAGAAATCTCCCTCTTCGAAAGCGGCCCCCAGAAACGGGCCTTGGAACACCGGGTGAGACTAGATCGGTGTTCCACCCCCGGGGAAGTGCGTGCGGAACCGTTATCTGGCCGGGAATTCGCGAACTGGTGACCGTGGTACGGAAATCCGATTTGTCGCTCGGAAAACGCGAGGAATGGTATTCGATGGGCACTAAGTCCGGTTCGTGCCGGTATCGTGGACCAGCAGAGACGGGCGTGCGCCACCTACCAAAGTAGGTTGCTCCGTCCACACCGGACAGTGCGGCGGGTGACGGCAGTTCGGCCGTCACACCCGCGCGGTCAGCCGCCGGTCCACCTCGGCCGGGGCGAACACCGCGTCGACGACCATCGCCACCGCGCCGGCCAGCGCCGTTCCCTCGCCGCGGCCGCCGATTTCCACCCGCAGGTTCTGCGTCGCCCGCGGCAGCGCCCGGCGGTAGAGCACCTCGCGGACGCCCGCCACGAAATGCGGCTCGGCCAGGTCGCCGGCGATCACCACCACACCGGGGTTCACCACGCAGACCAGCGTCGCCAGCACCTCCCCCACCTGTCGGCCTGCCACTTCGGCGAGCCGGACCGCGGCCGGCTCGCCCGCCGTGATCCGGTCGCGCACGCCCGAACCCGACGCGGTCGGCAGGCCCAGCTCCGTCAGCCGGGCCGCCAGTGCCCCGCCGCCGGCGACGGCCGCCAGGCAGCCCCGGGACCCGCAGAGGCACTGCGCCTCCGGGTGCTCCGGCAGCCGGATGTGGCCGATGTCGCCCGCGCCGCCGTCGATCCCGCGGTACACCTCGCCGCCCAGGACCAGGCCCGCGCCGATCCCGGTCGACACCTTCACCACGACCAGCGCGGCCGAATCCGGGTGCCGGGCGCGGTGCTCGCCCAGCGCCATCAGGTTCGCGTCGTTGTCGACCAGCACCGGGGCGCCGAAGCGGGCGCCGAGGTGGCCGTCGATCGGGTAGCCGTCCCAGCCCGGCATGATCGGCGGCTGGACGACCCGGGCGCGACCGGGCTCCACCGGCCCCGGCACCGAGATCCCGACGCCGCACACCGGACGGCCCACCTCGGCCCGCAGCGTCTCGAACCACTCCGCGATCCGGTCCAGCACCGGCTCCGGCCCGTCGGCGACCCGCAGCGCGCCCGCGCGGCGGGCCAGGACGCGGCCGGCCAGGTCGGTGAGCACGGCCTCGGCGTGCGTCGTGTCGATGCTCGCGGCGAGGACGACGGCGTGCCCGTCGTCGAACCGCAGCTGCCGCGCCGGGCGGCCACCGGTGGAGTCCTCCTGGTCACCCTCGGCGAGCAGGCCGGCCGTCTGGAGCTGCTCCAGGCGCATGGTCAGGGTCGAGCGGGACAGCCCGCTGCGGAGCTGCAGGGCCTTCCGCGTGGTCGCCTGCCCGGTCCTGACCAGCTGCAACAGCTCGCCGGCGGTCGCCATCGAGCTCCCTTCGACTTTTGTCCATTGACAAGACATAAGTAGGAGATATGTTGGACACATGAACGTAACATGGGGGTGTGCTGCCGAGGTCCTCGCGGGCAACTGGCTCGGTTCGTCGACCGTGCCCTCGCGCGGGCTCTACCCGCACCAGTGGAGCTGGGACTCCGCCTTCATCGCGTTCGGGCTGCGCCACCTCTCCCCTTCGCGGGCCCGGCGCGAGCTGCTGACGCTGTTCTCCGCGCAGTGGCGCGACGGCCGCGTCCCCCACATCCTGTTCAATCCTGACACCCCGCCCGAGGCGTACTTCCCCGGCCCGGCCTTCTGGCAGGCCGGGCGGACGTCGGGGCTGATCCAGCCGCCGATCCACGCCCGGGCGGTGCTGGCGGTGCACGAAGCCGACCCCGACCCGATGTTCCTCGCCACCCTGTACCCGAAGCTGCGGGCCTGGCACGAGTACCTGCACACCGGGCGCGACGCGGGCGGCCGCGGCCTCGCGGCGATCGTGCACCCGTGGGAGTCGGGCATGGACAACAGCCCGGCGTGGGACGGCCCGCTCTCGCGCGTCACGCCGTCGACCGGGTTCGTCCGCCGCGACCTGGAGCACGGCGAAGCCGCCGACCGGCCGAGCGACGAGGACTACGGCCGGTACGTCCGGCTCGCCACCGACTACCGCGACAGCGGCTACCGCGACTTCGGTGACTTCGTCGTCGAGGACCCCGGCTTCAACGCCCTGCTGGCCGACGCCGAGCTGGCGCTGGCCGAGATCGCCGAGATCCTCCGGCTGCCCGCGGCCGCGGCCACCCACCGCGAGGCCGCGGCCCGTGTCACGAAGGCGCTGCAGGACACGCTGTGGGACAGCGCGGCCGGCTGGTTCTTCGCCAGGGACGTCCGCACCGGTGCGCCGGCCCCCGAGTACACCTGCGCGGGCCTGCTGCCGCTGCTGCTGCCGGACCTGGCGGTCGCCCCCGCCGTGCTGGCCACCGCGACCGGCCCGCGCTTCCGGCTCGGCCGGGTGCACGGCGTCCCGAGCTTCGACCTGACCGCACCGGGCTTCGACCCGGGCCGGTACTGGCGCGGGCCGTCGTGGTTCAACGTCGGCTGGCTGGTCCGCCAGGGCCTGCTCCGCCACGGGGAGCACGTGCTCGCCGCCCGATTGGGCGAAGACCTCGTCGAGACCGCGTGCGCGACCGGCTTCGCCGAGTACGTCGACCCGCTGACCGCAGCCGGACACGGCACCCGCTCCTTCAGCTGGACCGCGGCACTGACCGTGGACCTGCTGGCCGAGCGGCACTGAGGAACGGGCCGCCCAGCCGCTTTCGGGGGCGGCTGGGCGGTCCGGCACCCGGGTCCCGCTCAGCCCGCCGCGGTCGCGTAGTCCGAGCCCACCCAGGTTTCGTCGATCCTCAGCCGCTTGTAGCGCGTGCTGTCGCTCGAGGCCGCGTACGTGCTCGTCACCTGGAGCCGGACGTACCGGGCGGTCACCGCGGAGAGGTCGACGAACTGGACGCCGCGGTGGCTCGGCAGCGTGCCGGACTTCACCGCACTGCCCCAGTCCTTGCCGTCACTCGACACGAACACCTTGTACGCCTTGATCCGCGCCGACTGCTCGGAGTCCGACCGGGCGTAGCTGACCGAGTCCTCCCGCTGGTTGATCCCGAGGTACTGGACCTTCTTCGCCGCACCGAGGTCGTAGTCCAGGTTGACCGGCAGTGTCTTGTTGTTGTCGAAGTAGGTCAGGTAACTGCCGTCGCTCGCGGACTGTCCACTGTGTTCACTGGCCGAGGCGCTCGCCTTCAGCGTCACGGTCTTCGGGTCGTAGGTGCCGGTGCGGCCCGCCGTCTCGACCTTGAACACCGTGTCGTAGGTGTCCCAACCGGACAGTCCGGTCAGCGTCAGGCTGCCGCCCGACTGGCTGAAGGAGATCGCCGCGCCGGTGCGCAGGTTCGTGACGCGGCGGACGCGGTAGCCGTTGTCGCGGATCTTGAGCGTGCTCCCCGACGGCTTGGTCAGGACGTGCAGGTACTGGGTGTCTCCCTTGATGGTGATGACGCCGTGGGCGCCGTCGTTCCAGAAGCCCGGCTGCATGCCGCCGTACATGTACCCGCCACCCTCGGTGCCGCCGAGGGACTCCCAGATCGCGTCGAGGTACGTCTTCGCGAAGTTGTTGAACGCCTCCTGGTTGGACGGGAACTTGCCGTTCACCATCGCCGTCTCGGCCATCAGCGACTTGATCGACGAGCCGGAGTTGGTGATGAACCGGCCGATGTTGAGCATCTTGCCGACGGCCGAGTTGGACCCGCCGTACCACCACGAGCCGCTGTCGGGGAGCTTGAAGCACGCCTCGGTGAGCCGGGGCATCGCCGTGTACGTCGCCTGCGGGTAGTCGTACGACGGCGTCATGCCGGTCTTCTGCTCGTTGCTGATCGTGTCCATGATCGGCGTGTCTTCGTTGTTGTTGCTGAGCAGGTAGTCCGGGCGCTGCTGGTAGATCTGCTGGTAGAGGTCGTGCGACTCCCAGTAGGCGTTGTCGTTGTCGATCCAGAAGCCGCCGAGGTCCGGGTAGTTCTTCATGACCTCGAAGAAGTTGTCGTAGCTGAACTGGCCGAAGCCGGACTGGCTGTCGAGGTCGACGTCCTTGCCCTTGTACTTCGAGTAGCCGGCGGAGTCGAGCCACTCGTGGCCGCCTTCGTCGTGCCACTGGGCGTCGTTGGTCATGTAGAGGATGACCTTGAGCCCGCGGGCCTTCGCCGCGGCGATCAGCTCGCCGAGGAAGTCCCGCTTGGTGCTGCAGCTGCCCGGGATCTTCGACGGCCACGCCCGCGAGTAGCCGAGGCGGCTGTGGAAGGAGGCGAGCACGAGGTAGGACGCGTGCAGCTTCTCGGCTTCGGTGACCCAGTAGCCGGGACTCCACCCGCCGTCGGTGATCGCCTTTTCCCAGGCGCTGCAACTGGTGTAGCCGGGTGAGGTGCGCATGCCCCAGTGCAGGAACAGCCCGGCCTGGCTGTCGCGCAGCCACTGCTGGGAGGGTTTCTGCAGATCGGCCGAAGCCGGCGCGGCGATGAGCCCGGACACCGCCAGTGCCGCCGCGCACGCGACGAGCAGCCTGCGGAGGAACCTGTCTGCCATTGACAACCTCCAGTGGTCTGGTCCACCCGGTGTGTACTCTCGACGACGAGGGCCGGTCAAGACTTACATCCGACCTTTCCGCGGAGTTTCGCTGGCCGGTACATCGACACTGCCGCCGATCGGGTTAAATATCTGATATATGACGCAAGAGATCTGATCTCTCTTGACGGCGGCTCCGGGAAGTGAGTAGATGTTCCCCGAGAGCGCTTTCGCTCACCAGACCATCGCTCCGGCGACACGGGCAGCACGCCGCGCCCCCCAGAGCTGGTCGGGATGCCGACGGACGGCGGATCGGCATCCCGGCCACCCTTTCACCGCGTCGCGGGGCCAGCGCATGAAAGGACGACGATGTCCGAACACCCCCTTCGCCCGACCCGGCGCGCGGTCCTGGCCGGCACCCTCGGCGCCCTGGGCGCTTTGGCTGCCGCGGGCCCCCTCGCGCGGGCCGCGGACCAGCTCCCCCCGATCGGCGGCGCGGCACCGGCGGACTGGTCCCGCGCGGTGATCGACTCGACGATGAAGCGCTACACGCCCGACAAGATCGGCGGCTGGGGCTACACGCTCGGCCTGTACCTCTACGGGCAGTACCTGTTCTACAAGCGCACCGGCGAGAAGAAGTACCTCGACTACATCGTGGCCTGGTACGACCGGTTCATCACCGACAGCGGTATCTCCAACAGCTTCAACAACCTGGACTCGATGCGCTCGTGCCAGATGCTGCCGCTGCTCTACGCGGAAACGGGCCGCAAGAAGTACAAGACGGCGGCCGACCAGCTGCGCAAGCGCTTCCCGTCCTACCCGCGCACGTCCGACGGCGGCATGTTCCACGCGACCAGCAAGGTCGGCCAGCTGTGGGGCGACGGCGTCTACATGGCCCAGCCGTTCCTCGCGCTGTACGGCGCGTCCTTCGGCGACGGGGCCTACTGCTTCGAAGAGGCGGCGAAGAACATCGTCGTGTACTTCAGCCACCTGCGTGAGCCGGCGAAAAACCTGCTGTACCACGCCTACGACGAGGACGGCTCCGAGTCGTGGGCGTCCGGGACCGGGCACCACTCGAAGTACCACTGGGCCCGCGCGATCGGCTGGTTCGGCATGGCCACCATCGACATCCTCGAGGTGCTGCCGGCCGACCACCCGCGGCGGGCCGCGCTGATCGACGTCGTCAAGTTCCTGGCGGCCGGCTACCAGCGCTACCAGGACGCGGCGACCGGCCGCTGGTACCAGGTGGTCGACCGCGGCGGCGACTCGAAGAACTGGCTGGAGACGTCGGCGTCGTCGATGTACACGTTCACGATGGCCCGCGGCGTCCAGCGCGGCTACCTGCCGGCGTCCTACCAGGCGGTGGCGGACAAGGGCTACGCCGGCGTGCTTCGCAAGGTCTCCGTCGGCTCGGACGGCCTGACGAACATCACTGACATCTGCGAAGGCACCAACGTCGGCGACCTGTCCTACTACTACGGCCGGGCCCGCAAGACCAACGACTTCCACGGCCTCGGCGCCTTCCTCATCATGAACGAGCAGTACTCCCACTGACCCTCGTGACGCCGCAGAAGGGGCCCCGGCCAACCGCCGGGGCCCCTTCCCCATGTGCGGAAAGGGGCATCACGCGTGATTGGGAGGGCATCATGCGTGATTGAAGGGGCGACACGGCGGAACCTCGAGCGCGGGCCGTGTCGACCTTCCAATCACGAGTGATGCCCCTCCAATCACGCGTGTCGCCCCTCTGATCACGAGTGATGCCTCCCTGATCACGGGTGAGGCCCCTTCCCGTCTTGCGGGAAGGGGCCTCCGGGGGGGGTGGGGTCAGCAGGTGGAGGTGGAGCTTGAGGTGTTGAGGCGGAGGGCGGAGCCCGACGTGGTCGCCGAGTCCTTGACGCAGTAGCCCGTCACCGACTGGAAGCCGATGTCGAACGGGCTCTTCGAGCCCTTCTCCGCCGTGAAGTGGTCGAACGTGATGTCCGAGCTGTTGTTGACGATGCTCGCCGGGCGGCCGTCGTCCTTGGCGAACTCGACCGAGCTGTCCACGAACTTGATGCCGTTCGCGTAGTGCAGGTACCAGCCGTAGGAGGGGCGGGTGCCGATGCTCTTCGGGTTGTAGTCCGTCGCCGTGTTGCTCGGGACGCCCGTGCCCATCGTGCCGTTGCCGCCGGGCACGGTCAGCTTCACGCCGGTGAACGTGACGCCGGAGACGCGGTGGCTGCTGTCCGCGCCCCAGATCGTCGGGCTGAAGTTGCTGCCGGTGTGCGTGCCGGTGACGTTGTCCAGCGTGATGTTGCTGATCGAACCGACGCCGGGGTTGTTGCCGCAGCGCTTGCGCGTGCCGATCTTCATCATGATCGGCGAATACGTGCCGGACATCGTGATGTTGCGGTAGTGCACGTCGGAAATCTTCGCGCCGTCCATCGAGACGATCCCGATCCCCGATTTGTGCGCGCCGGTGATCGTGATGTCCGAGAACTGGTAGCCGGTGAAGTCACCGCACGTCTCGGAGCCGAACATCAGCGCGTTGCAGCACTGCGCCGAAAGTTTCGCGTTGTTCACCGTCACGTTCCCGTTCGGCAGTTTCGCGCCGAGCGCGTAGTCGCTCTTGAACACGAGTGCGTCGTCGTTCGCCGCGATGTTCGCGTTGGTGATCGTGACGTTGGTGGTGCTGATGATGTTCCAGCCGTCGCGGTCACTCGCCGTGTCGATCGTCAGGTGGTCGGAAACGACGTTCGTGCAGCCGTTGATCAGGGCCGCGAAGTGCCCGCCGCGACGCAGCTTGACGCCGGAGAGGGTCAGGCCGTCACACCGGGTGAGGGACAGGATCTTGTCGGCCTCGCCGGACTTCGGGTTGCCGGTGATGAGGTTGCCGCCGCCGTCGATCGTGCCGGCGCCGGTGAAGCCGATGTTCGTCAGCTTGTCGCCGTAGAACATCGCGTTGTGGAAGTGGCTGTGGCCGTAGTCCTGGTACTCGTCCCACTGGTTCGACTCGGGCTTGTCGTAGGTGTCCGCACCGGACCCCGTGATGGTCGCACCCGCGTCGAGCTGGATCGTGACGTTGCTCTTGAGGTGAACGGTGTTCGCCGACTTGTACGTGCCGGATCCGAACCGGACGGTGCCGCCGCCCGCCGCGTTGGCCGCGGTGATGGCCTTGTCGATGGCGGCCGAATCGTTGGCCGATCCGTTTCCCTTGGCGCCGTAGTCCTTGACGTCGTAAACGCCGCCGGGTGCGGCGGTGGAAACGCCGGCGCCGGTCACCACCAGCCCCGCCACCGCGAACGTGATCAGCAAGAGTTTTTTCACCGTGGAACCGCCTTGTCATGAAATCGCAGAATTCGGCATGACGGCGGAACACCCAGATTACGAGTGCGGCGAAGGGAATGTCAAGATCGACGGGGCTTGGGGACCCGCGCCACCCCCAGTCGGGCGCGGGTCCCCGTGATCGGGGGTCCGGTGTCCATTCAGGATTCTCGGAGTCTACCTTCGCCGGGCCCGGGTGCCCCGTGCGTTCTTCATGGTCCGGACCATGAGTGCGGCACGGACGGCGGCGGTCAGCCGAACCCTACTCCGGACGACAGCAGGGTGAACGCCCGTTCGGCCGTCACCCGAGCCTCGGGGTACTGCTCCGCCGCGGCGACGCCGGCCGCGACCGCGGCCATGTTCGCCGTGGCCAGCGTCCGCCGGACCGCGGAGATCTGCGCCGCGGCCAGGCCCGCGTCCGGCGAAGGCACCCCGGCCTCGGCGAGCGCGGCGGCCAGCGCCACCTCCCCCGCGGAGGTGAATTCCGCCAGCCGCGCCACCAGCGCCGGGGTGCGGGTGACGAGCCGGAACACCGCGACGACCTCGGGCAGGTCGCACAGCCCGGTCACCGGCTCCCGCGCATCGAGGCCCCGCACGAACGCTTCCCGCAACGCCGCCAGTGGCCCTTGGCCCGGCGGGCGGGCGCGGACGACGTCCGCCGCGTCGGTCTCGTGGTCGGCGAACCGGTGCAGCACGAGGTCCTCCTTGGTCGGGAAGTAGGCGAACAGCGTCCGCTTGGACACCTCGGCCACCCGCGCCACCTCGGCGACCCCGACGGCGTCGAACCCGCGCTCGAGGAAGAGCCCGATCGCCGCCACCGAGATCGCCGCCCGCGTCCGGAGCTTCTTGCGCTCCCGCAAGCCCAGTTCGTCGTTCACGTCACGCAGCGTAGCCTCAGACCTGCTGCAGGCCTGGCTTCCCGGCCTGCACCACGTAGCTGACGTCGTTCTTGATCACGACCGACGCCGGGTCGTAGACGCTGGTGTCCGAGGTGGTCATGAAGTCCGCCCGCATTTGCGCCGGAGTGGTCGTGACGCGGACGTACCCGCGCTCGCCCTTGCAGTACTTGACGTGCGGGTTGTTCGCGTACCAGGCCGCGCTGGGCGCCGAGGCGGTGTCGCTGTTGCTCGTCACCGACGTCGTGACCAGTTCCGAGCCGATGACCGGAGCACTGTGGTCGAAGTAGTCGAGCCGCAGGTCGGCGGCCCAGTGCCGGTGGACGTCGCCGGTGAGCACCACCGGGTTGGCGACCTTCCGGTCGACCCAGCCCTGCTGGATCCGGTTGCGGGAGGCCTCGTAGCCCTGCCAGGAGTCGTTGCTCTCGCAGGTGGCCTTGTTGCCGTCGGAGTCACGCGTGGCGAAGAAGACCTGCTGGCCGAGGAAGTCCCAGGTCGCCGGGTGCGACTCGAACTGCTTGAGCAGCCACGCCTCCTCCGTGGCACCGAGGATGCTGCGCGAGGTGCTGCGCATGTCGGCGCAGGCCGGGCCGGCGTCGCCGGAGGGGTCGGGCACCTGGGCGCTGCGGTACTGGCGGGTGTCGAGCATGTGGAAGCGGGCCAGGTTGCCCCAGACGAACTGCCGGTACAGCTGGATCGACGCGCCGTTGGGCTTGGCCGTCGAGCGGATCGGGGTGTTCTCGTAGAACGCCTGGAACCCGGCGGCCTTGCGCGCGGCGGTGGCGGGCGCGGTGGTGCCGTTCCAGTTGTTCATCACTTCGTGGTCGTCGAACACGACGATCCACGGCGCGATCGCGTGCGCGGCCTGCAGGTCGGCGTCGGTCTTGTGCTGGGCGTGGCGGGCGCGGTACTGCGCGAGCGTGGTGACGTCCTCGGTGAACGCGAGGCTGCGCGGGTTGCGCTCCTGCGCGGTCCGGCCCGACTTCTTCTCGTAGATGTAGTCCCCGAGGAACAGCACCAGGTCCGGGTCGTCGGCCACGATGCCCTTGTACGCGTGGTAGTAGCCCTCCTCCCAGTGCTGGCAGGAACTGAAGCAGTACTTGAGCTGGTTGACCGCGGCACCGGCGGCGGGCGCGGTGCGCGTCCGGCCGACCGGCGAGATGTAGCCGGCGGTCTTGAAGCGGTAGAAGTACTCCCGCGCGGGCTGCAGGCCCACCGGCTCGATGTGGACGCTGTGCGCGGCCGCGCGGAGCGCGCTCGCCTGGCCGCTCTGCACGATCGAGGTGAACGCCTCGTCGTTCGCGATCTCCCAGTCGACCGCGTAGGTGGCGTCCGGCATGCCGCCGAAGCCGTCCGGGTTGAGCGGGGCGGGCGCGAGCCGCGTCCACAGCACGACGCTGTCGGGCAGCGGGTCGCCGGAGGCGACGCCGAGCTGGAACGGATCGCGGATGGTGGGGGCGGCGGCCGTGGTGCGGGCGTTCGCCCACGACGGCAACGCCGCCGAAGCCGCGGTGGCGGTGACCGCGGCGAGCCCGCCGAGGAGCACCTTGCGCCGGTTGACCTGACCCATGGGAAAGCCCTTTCTCGTGGTGGACGCGCGGTCAGGCCGCGAAGTCGGTGATGCCGTCGCTGCAGGACTTCAGGTCGGGCTTGGCGGTCGTGTAGTTCGCGACGCACACCTTGTAGTAGACCCAGCCGCCGTGCGGGACCGTGACGGCCTTGTCGACCTTCGTGCCCTCGCCGCCGGAGTTCCAGACGTAGAACGGCCCGGCGCCGCCCTTGAGCCAGTACGCGACCACGGCGGAGTAGCCGTCGGAATTCGTGTCGTAGACCAGGAAGTGCGAGTCGGACGAGCGGTACTGCGCTTCGCCCGCGCAGGCGTCGGCGCACTGGCCGCTGCCCGAGCCGACGCCGCAGTCGGGTGCGACCCGCGTGTCGGAGTTGGTGAAGACGTAGGTGTCCGAGATGTACCCGCCGAGCGCGGGCACGTAGTCCCACAACGTGCCCGTCCCGTAGGGACCGGTCACGGACGAGCCGTTGACCTGGCAGTCGATGGTGACGGTGGCACCGTTGGCGACGGTTTTGACGGCCGTGGCGGCGGTGGTGGGTGCCCGGCGGACGTTGAGCGGGTCACCCGCGGTCTTCACGGTTCCGCTCGCCGCCGCCGACGCTTCGGCCGCGCCGCCGGCCAGGAGCGCGCCGACCGCGGCCAGTACCAGCCCGGAGCCGGCGATACGCCGGAGTTTCGAACGCTTCATGGCGGCAGCGTCGCCCGCGGCCGTACACGTTCCGTACAAAGCGCGCACGTGTGTGCTCAGACACTCCGAATGGATCTATCCCGTGCGCCGGACGGGTCCTAGAGTCCGGGACATGGGGGAACTCATCGGGCAGGTTGAGACCACCTCGCTTACCATCCGCGTCCTCGGTCCGCTGGAGGTCACCGCCGCCGGGCGGGTGATCGCCCTCGGCGGGCCGAAGCCCCGGCTGCTGCTGGCCGCGCTGGCCCTGCAGCCGAACGTCGTCGTCTCGACCGACGTCCTGGTGGAAGTGCTGTGGCCGGAATCGGCGCCGCGGTCGGCCGCGGCGAACATCCGCACGTACGTGCATTCGCTGCGAAGACGCTTCGCCGAGATCGACCCCGCCCTCGGCGAGCGGATCAGCAGCCGGGCCTCCGGCTACCTGCTGACCGCGTCGCCGGAAGAACTGGACCACCTCGCCTTCGCCGCGCTGGCCGGCGAGGCGCAGGAAGCGCTCGACGGCGGTTCGGCCGAAGGCGCGCTCAAGCTCCTCGACCGGGCCGATGCGCTGTGGCGCGGTGAAATCCTCGAAGGCCTGCCGCACGACCACAGCTGGGGCGCGACCGTCGCCCGGCTCGCCGAACTGCGGCTTTCGGTGCAGGAACAACGGCTCCGCGCCCGGATCGGCCTCGGCCGCTCCGGTGAGGCCATCGCCGAGCTGCGCGGCCTGGTCACCGAGCACCCGCTGCGCGAAGAACTGTGGGCCCAGCTGATCGTCGCGCTGCGCGCCGCGGGCCGGACCGGGGACGCGATCGAGGCGTACGAGTCGGCCGAGCGGGTGCTGCGCGAGGAGCTCGACGCCGAACCGGGCGTCCGGCTGCGCGAGCTGCGCGCGACCCTGGTCCCGGACGACGTGCTCGTCCCGGCGCGGGCCGCCGAGGTCGCCCCGGTCTGCCAGCTGCCCCTCGACCTGCCGGACTTCACCGGCCGCGACGCGCTGATCCACGACGTCGTCACCCTGCTCCAGAAGAACGCGGACTCCGGTACGCCCGCCGTGATCGTGCTGTCGGGCGCGCCCGGCGTTGGCAAGTCGGCGGTCGCCGTCCGGGTCGCGCACGCGGTCCGCGACGAGTTCCCCGACGGGCAGCTGCACGTCGACCTGGCCGGCACGTCGTCGTCGCCGCGGGCGCCGATGAGCGTGCTCGCGGAACTGCTGCGCACGCTCGGCATCCCGGACGCCGGCCTGCCGCGCGAGCTGGCCGAGCGCTCGGCGCTGCTGCGCTCGCGCCTGGCCGGGCGGCGGATGTGCGTGGTGCTCGACGACGCCGGCAGCGAGGCCCAGGTGCGGCCGCTGCTGCCCGGGGCCGGGGCGTGCGGGGTGCTGGTGACCAGCCGGATCCGGCTGCCCGGGCTCGCCGGCGCGAAGCCGGTGGACGTCGACCTGCTGCCCGAGGCCGAGGCCGCGCGGCTGTTGCAGGGCATCGTCGGCGCCGAGCGGGTGGCGGCCGAGCCGGAGAGCGCCGCGGCGATCCTGCGCCAGTGCGGGCACCTGCCGCTGGCGATCCGGGTGGCCGGCGCGAAGCTGACGCACCGGCCGGGCTGGACGCTGCGGCTGCTGGCCGACCGGCTGGGCGACGAGCGCCGCCGGCTCGACGAGCTGCGCGTCGGCGACCTGGCCGTCCGCGCGAGCGTGACCCTGTCCTACGACCTGCTGCCGATGTCGGCGGCGACGGCGTTTCGCGGGCTGGGCCTGCTCGGGCCGGTCCAGTTCCCGGCCTGGGCGCTCGCGGCCGTGCTGGGCCGCCGTGACGCCGACGACGTCCTCGACGTGCTGGTCGACGGCCACCTCGTCGAGCTGGTCGGCTCCGATTCGGCGGGCCAGCCGCGCTACCGGCTGCACGACCTGCTGCGCGTGTACGCGGTGGAACTGGCCGAGCGCAGTGACGCGGCGAAGACCCGCGCCGGCCTGCGGCGGGTCCTGGAGGGCTACCTGGGCCTGGCGCTCGAGGCGGCGCGCCGGATGCCGCTGCACTTCTTCGGCGCGTACTGCGACGACGAGCTGCCCCGGCCCGCGGTGCCCACCGACGTCCTGCCCGAGGACCCGGCGGCGTGGTTCGCGGCCGAGCGGCACACGACCGTCGCGGCGGTCTCGCTGGCCGCCCAGCACGGGTTCGACGACCTGGCCTGGCAGCTGGCTTCGGCGCTGACGCCGTACTTCGACCTCCGCGGCCCCCAGGACGACTGGCACAGCACGCACCTGGTCGCACTGGCCGCGGCCCGCCGGACGGGTTCGGAGCGCGCCGAGGCGATCGTCCAGCGCAACCTCGGGCAGTACCTGCTGTACCAGGACGAATACGCCGAGGCCAGGGTGGCGTTCGAGGAGTCGAAGAAGCTGTTCGACGCGGTCGGTGACGCACAGGGCGTCGCCGTCGCGCTGACCGGGCTGTCGACGATCCTGCGCATCGAAGGCGAGGACGAGCTGGCCCTCGACCACTGCCACGAGGCACTGGAGCTGTTCGCCGAAGCCGACGACCCGAACGGCGAAGCGGTGGCCCGCCTGGGCGCGGGAGCGGTCTGGATGTCGCGAGGGTGCTACGCGGTGGCGAAGCGCTGGATCACCGACGCACTGGAACTGACGGCCTCGATCGGCGACCGCCACCGAGAGGCCCACGCCCTCAAGCGCCTGGGGCTGTTGTTCCAGCACCAGGGCAACCTGGCGGCGGCCCGAGAGCACGTCGACCGGGCGATCGCGATCTTCACCGCCCTCGGCGACGACCACTGCGTGGGCTACGCCAACCAGAACCTGGGCGAGCTGTGCCTGCACAGCGGCGACTTCGCCCACGCCCAGCTGCTGCTGGTGAACTCACTGGCGGTCCACCGCCGCAACGGCGACCGCCGCTCGGAGGCCGAGGTTTCGCAGCTGCTGGGCGAACTGCACCGGGCGCTGTCACAGCCGGAGCGGTCCCGGGATTATTCGGAGCGGGCCCTGACGATCTGGCGGGAGTTGTCGACACGGCCGAAGGAGCCTGCGGTCGTAGTGGAGGACCGGGCGCACATAGCGTCAGCGTGAGGCGGTCCGCAAGACCGCGGGGCCACAAGAGAGCGGTCCGCAGGACCGCGGCCCACCAGACAACGGTCCGCAGGACCGCAATCCACCGGACAACGGTCCGCAGGACCGTCCCGGCCACACCCCCCTGCCGACCCGATACGCAGCCGCTTCAGCGGCCGGCAGGCCTTGTCAAGGCACGCTTTCCCGCCTTGACAAGGCCTGACGGCCGCTGAACAATCCGGCGTTCGGGCCGGCGGGGGGGAAGCCACGGCAGAGCAAATCCAGCAAGGCCAGCACAGCCCGCACAACCCGCACAATCCCGTTGTACGGATCATGTACGCCCGACAGTCACTCTTCTCCCACCTTCGAAACAACAGGTGTGAGAGGAGAACCGGGGATGATCCGGATCATGAAGGCCGGCCGCGTGACCGCGGCGGTTCTGGCCGCCGGAGCGGTGACGGCGCTGGCCGGAGCCCCCGCGCAGGCCGCGACGGCACCGCCCACGACGAACTGGACCGCCGATCTGTCCACTGTGGACCAGGACGACGTCAACGTCACCGGCCAGGGTGGCACGCTCACCCTGGCCGACGCGGCCTGGCACAGAACCTCCAGGGTGTTCGCCGGCAGCGAGGGCAGCCTGCTCACCGCCGGGCACCGGCTCGGCTCGGCCGCGAACCGCGTCAGCGCGGAACTCACCGCCGACACGCCCCGGGGCACCTCGGTCGACGTCGACGTCCGCGGGCGGACCGGGGTGAACGACTGGACCGAGTGGACCCCGGCCGGCACCGCGTTGAAGTCCGCCGTGAACGAGGTGCAGGTGCGGATCAGCCTGCACAGCACCACCGACGGCGTGCGGCCCTCGGTCAAGAGCGTCGCGCTCAGCGCCGACAGCGTCCCGCAGGCCAGCGCACTGGCCGCCGGCACCGAGCTGACCTACAAGGTCTTCGGCACCCGCGAAGGCCTGCCCGGCGGGACCACCGCCAACGGCCACGTCATCACCAGCCGGGACCACTTCGTCGCGCTGCCGTCCGGCAAGGCGCTGGCGCCCAAGGGCACCGGCAACTACTCCGTCCGCGTCTGCCGCACCGACGGCAGCAAGTGCGAGTACGCGCCGGTGTGGGACGTCGGCCCGTGGAACGAGCAGGACGACTACTGGAACCCGTCGTCGGTGCGGACCAAGTTCAAGGACCTGCCGCAGGGCCAGCCCGAGGCGTATGCCGCCTACCACAACGGGTACAACGGCGGTAAGAGCGGCCTGGGCTACAAGGTGCAGAACCCGGCGGGCATCGACCTCGCCGACGGCGTGTTCTGGGACGGCCTCGGCATGTCCGACAACGGCAACGTCAACGTCACCTACCTGTGGACCGGCTCCGGCCCGACCGGCGTGGTCAGCACGGCCGGCGACCCGATGAACGTCCGGGCGAGCGCGAGCACCTCGGCCGCCATCAAGGGCCTCGCGGCGAACTACGCCAAGGTGAACATCGAGTGCTACGTCGAGGGTGACACCGTCACCGGCAAGTTCGGCACCGGCAACATCTGGGACCGGATCGGCCCCGGGCACTACGTGTCGGACACCTACCTGCAGACGGGTTCCGACCAGCCGGTCGCCCCGCACTGCTGAAAATCGTCGCGCGGATGACTGCCCTCACCCCGCGACCACAGCGAAGGCCCGGTGTACCCCGCCGGGCCTTCGCCCTTTTTCCGGGTTATTCCGCTCACCGGGACCGCAATTCACAACCGTGAACAGACATCCGCCGGGTGTACAACGGACTGTCGATCGTGCAAAAATTCCGGGCACTTTCCTCCCACGGATTCACGGAATGGCGGGTACCTGTGAGCGTTTCCCGGAGAACCCTGCTGACCACCGCGGCCGGTGCCGCGGTCGCGGTGGGCGCCAGCACCTCGACGGCCGCCTCCGCGGCCACTCTTGACCAGGCCTCGGCCACCCGGACGCTCCGCCAGGCGGCCGATTACGCGGTGGCCAAGCTCCGCGCCGTGGCGCCCGGCGTCACCGCGTTCCCGGTCGGCACGAAGTTCGAGAAATGGACCTATTCGCAGAACGGCGACTGGGTCGGCGGATTCTGGCCCGGTCAGTTGTGGCTGGCCTGGCTGCACAGCGGCGAGGAACAATTCAAGACCCTCGCGCTGGCCTCTGCGGAAAAGCTCGCGCCGCGCCAGAACGACACGGGCACGCACGACCTCGGTTTCCTCTTCTACCCCTCGTGGGTGACGGCCTGGCGGCTCACCGGCGACGAGAAGTGGCGGGCCGGCGCGGTGCAGGCGGCGTCGTCGCTGATCAAGCGGTACAACCCGGCCGGCCGGTTCATCCGCGCCTGGGGTGCGCTGTCCGATCCGAACAACGCCGGCCGCGTCATCATGGACACGATGATGAACCTCGACCTGCTCGCGTTCGCCAGTGCGCAGACGCAGGACCCGAAGTACCTCGAAATCGCCGTCGCGCACGCCAAGACGGTGCAGCGGAACTTCCCGCGCCCCGACGGGTCCACCCCGCACGTGTTCGACTTCGACCCGGTCACCGGCGCGCCGATCGGGCCGAACACCGTGCAGGGCTACAGCCCGGCGTCGTGCTGGTCGCGCGGGCAGGCCTGGGGCGTCTACGGGTTCACCACGATCCACCGGCGGACCGGGGACGCGGAGTTCCTGGCCACGGCCCGCCGGCTCGCGGACTTCGCGTTGTCCCGGCTGACGCCCGACCACGTCCCGGTGTGGGACTACCTGGCCCCGCAGGCCCCCGACGACGTCAAGGACGCGTCCGCGGGCGTGATCATGGCGTGCGGCCTGCTCGACCTGGCGGAACTGACGCACCGCCCGCACTACCGGGACAGCGCGCTGCGGATCCTCACCGCGATCTCGCGGACCTGCCTGACGACGAAGTCCGCCCGTGCCGAGGCGAGCGTCGCCCGCTGCACCCGCAACCGGCCCGCCGAGGACGGTGTCGAGGTGTCGCTCCCGTACGCCGACTACTACCTGCTGGAAGGCATCCTGCGGGTGCTCGACCGGCGCGGGCTCGACCGCGCGATCGACCTTTCCAGCCGGTAGCGGCGTCCGGGGAGGCCGCCACCTCCCCGGGCGCGCTCAGTGGTGGTGGTGCGCGTGCACCTTGGCGTGGCCGAGGCCGCGCCCGATCATCCACTTGTTGACCGGCACCGTGACGACGAAGGCGATCGCGAGCGAGAGCGCCAGTGACAGCCAGAACAGGGCACTGGCCAGCCCGGCGTCCATCGCCCCGGGAATCGCCACGACGACGGTGTTGTCGATCAGTTCCATCACCGCGATCGACACGGTGTCCGCGGCCAGCGCGACCTTGAACGCGGCCTGCAGGTTCATCCCCGACTTCAGCACGCCCCGCATGGTCAGGCCGTAGCCGAAGACGAAGGCCAGCGCGATCGACAGCACCACGGTCGCCGCGTTGTGCAGGCCGAACGCCGTGCCCAGCACCATGCCGAGCACCTCACCGATGGCACAGCCGGTCAGGCAGTGCAGAGTCGCCTGGATCGCCGTCGCCCACGAAGCTGCGTGCTGTTCGCTCATGCCGTGAACCATACCCCTAGGGGGTAAGTGACGCACGTTCCGCGCGTCACAGTCCCGCCCACCCCGGACAGACACGGATAGGCGGTTTGCTGTCACTCAAAGTAGCCACAACAGGGCGACCAGGGCATTTCCGGCGAAGCAGAACTCACTTCCGTAACCCTTTGCGCACATCCCGTTGACCACCGTTACCCGGAGCCCTACGTTCGCCCTTGGTCTCGACCATGCGCGGACCCATCGAACTGATCGAAAGTCCTGAGGAACGGGTGGGGATGCGAGGGCCGACGAAGACCTTCCGGCTGGCCGCGACGGCGACGCTGGTCGCGGCACTCGCGCTCGGGGGCTGCGCCGACCAGCTGGGCAGCGCCCCCGCGCCGGCGCCGACCCGGATCGAGTTCGTGCCCAAGGTCGCCGGCATCCCGTACTTCCAGGCGATGGACAACGGCGGCCTCGAGGCGGCGAGGCAGCTGGGCGTGGCGTGGCACTCGACCGGCCCGGCGACGGTCGACCCGGCCGCCCAGGTGACCATCCTGCGCGACCTGATCGCGAAGAAGCCCGACGTCATCGTGGTGGCCCCGAACGACCCCGCCGCGCTCGCCGGCGTGATCGCCGAGGCCAGGGCCAAGGGCATCCACGTGCTCACCTCGGACACCGACGCGCCGGGCACGCAACGCGAGGTGTTCGTCAACC
Organism: Amycolatopsis sp. NPDC004169; assembly: GCF_040610315.1. NCBI lineage: Bacteria > Bacillati > Actinomycetota > Actinomycetes > Pseudonocardiales > Pseudonocardiaceae > Amycolatopsis > Amycolatopsis sp. NPDC004169. Next base: position 3,440 of record NZ_JBEXMD010000016.1, on the reverse strand, counting down.
AGGCCAGCGCGCAGGGTATCGGCACCGCGCTGGTCGACGCCCTGATGGCGAAGACCGGCGGCGCCGGCCAGTACGCCATCGTCTCCTGCGGCAAGGCCGCGGCGAACCTCAACTCGTGGATCGCGGTCCAGAAGGAGTACGCGGCCAAGCACTACCCGAAGGCGGAACTCGTCGAGACCGTGTACGCGGGCGAAGACGAGGACACCGCGACAGTGCTGGCCAAGCAGCTCATGACCGAGCACCCCGGCCTGACCGGGCTGATCGGCGAGTGCACGACCTCCGCGCCCGGTGTCGCCAAGGCCGTCGGCGACGAGCAGAAGATCGGCCGGGTGTTCACCGTCGGCGTCGGGACGCCGCAGGCCATCAAGCCGTTCCTGCTCGACGGCTCGTGTTCGCAGTCGGTGCTGTGGAACGTCGAGTCGCTGGGTTACCTGACCGCGTGGACGGCGAAGCAGATCGCCGACGGCAAGCCGCTCCAGGCCGTCAACAAGGTGAGCCTGGAGCTGCCGGCGGTGAAGTACGACCCGGCCACGAGGACCGTCCTGCTGGGCGATCCCCTGCTCATCACCGCCGACAACGTCGACCAGTTCAAGTACTGAGCACGCCTACCGGTGCCGGCGCCCGTGCGCGGCCGCCGCGCCGCCGCCGAGCACGAGGATCAGCGCCGTCAGTCCCCAGCGCCGTTTCTCTTCGGTCCGCTCGCCGGTGTCCCGGACCACCGGCTCGGCCTTGTCCGTCGGCCGCGCGCGGGGCGTCGACGGCGGGGGCGGCGGAGGCGGGGCAGCCGGCGTGGGCGTCTGCACGCGCGGCGGCGGCGGGGGTGCCGGCTCGGGGGTCGGCGGCACGACGACGGGCCGTTCCACCGGCGGCGGCTGCGCCGGTGGTGGCGGCTCCGGGGCCGGGGTGACCGGCGGCTCGGTCGAGGGTGGCGGCGTCGGTGTCGGCGTCGGCGACTCCTGCCCCGGTGGCGTCGTCGGCGGAGGCGAGGACGTCGTCGGCGGGGGCGGGGGCGGGGGCGTCTCGGCCAAGCACCCGGCCGCGTCGCCGCTCACCAGCGGCGGCCCGGTCGCGACCTCGGCGGCCGGGCTCGAGCCGTCGCGCGGCAGGCGGTACGTGACGCTGCGCGGCCCGTCGTGGTTGGCCGTGGCGTAGATCGTGCCGGGGGCCAGCACCACCGACCCGTACGCCCCGCCCTCGGGGAACCGGAGGCCGGGGACCACCGCGACCTGCCCGCTCGACGGGTCGAGGGTGACCACCGAGTTGTCCCCGCGCGAAGTCACCGAAACGCCGTAGAGGAGCCCGTCCGCCGGGTCGAAGGCGAAGTCGTCGACACCGACGGCGAGCGAGACCGGCCGCAACGCCGTCCGGTGCACCACGCGCAGGTAGTCCTGGCCGGCCGGGTCGATGTCCACTGTGTACAGATCGCTGTTCTGCCGGACGTACCAGCGGTTGCCGTCGATCGCGCCCGCGGTGGCCCCGGTGACCAGGCTCCACACGGGACGCCGCGCGCCCGCGCGGCCGATCACGCCGAGGTCGGTGACCACCCCGGCGGCGTCGATCCGGACCGCGTGCGCGCCGTGGCCGTACCGGCCGGCGCGGGTGCCGTCGGCGACGCCGTAGACCACGTTCTGCGCGGCGGAGTAGCCCATCGCGTTGATCCAGTACCCGGCCTGGCTGATCCGCTTGGTGACCCCGCCGGGCAGGGACAGCAACCGCAACGTCGTCGGCGCGCCGTCGCGTTCGTTCTCCGCCTGGAGAACCGTGCAGCCGCCCGGCTCCCTGGCCACGGCGAGCCGGGCCTTCGGGGGCGCGAGCCAGCCCGTCGCCGCCAGCAGCGCCGAGGCCGCGGCCGCCACGCCGAACGCCGCCACCCAGCGGGCGCGCGTGCCGGTCAAGCCAGCCTGGCCAGCGCCGAGGTGAACGCCTCGGGGGGCACGCTGACGCCGCCGCTGAACGGGTTCTGCAGCTGGTGGATCGCGAAGAGCAGCAACGTGATCGTGCCGGCCAGGGTGGACACGATGATGATGTGCGCGGCCAGCCGCGTGCCGCCGAACAGGTTGGGCAGCAGGATCGCGGTGATCAGGCTGCCGAGGATCAGGGCGAACCAGACGACCGGGCCGACCCCGCCGGCCCCGGAATGGTTCAGCCGCTGCTGGCGGGCCTGGTAGACCGACCACAGCTGGTTGCTGGCCTCGGTCTTGCGGTCCAGCAGCCAGTCGTCGTCGGACGGGGCCTCCGCGACCGCGTGGCGCATCTGGTCGAGCTCCGTCGCGCCGGTGGCCGGGACCTCGCCGCCGTCGGCCAGGCGCGGCCATTCCTGTTCCTCGACCGTGCGGGCGTAGGCGGCGGCGAGCTGGTGCACCCGGTCCTTGGTCTCGGCCGGCAGCGCGTCGGCCGCCCAGGTGGCCGCGACCAGGCTGTCGGCTTCGGTCTGCGCGTTCTGGCTGACGTTGTTCACCGAGTCGTACAGCGAGATGAGCACGAAGGCGAGCAGGACCGCGTGCAGCCCGCCGACGATGGTGAACACCTGGCCGGCGGCGTCGTTGTTGTCGGGCCTGCCTTCGTCCCAGCCGAACCGGCGGACCAGGTAGGCGACCACGCCCGCGACCAGGGCCGCGCCGGCCACCCAGAGACTGCCGGCCACGAAGATGTTCATCCGGGTCCTTTCGCCCGCGGAAGGCGGGAAGCACTGCCCGGCATTACTCGGGCCGGGTCCGCTCAAGTTAGCCACCCATTTCCGGCCGGACAACAGAGGGTCCGGAATTCATCCGGGTGGCCGCACCGGCGTCCCGAAAGTCGCCGATTCGGCGCAGCTGAAACGGGTACCCGCGGGCGCGCCGTCTCGCTGGGCGATCACGGATCGCGCTGCCGGGCAGGGATCCTCACGACCGAGTGACGTCCGCGGACAGCCGGTGACCACCGGTGCCGAAGATCGCCGGACAATGATCAAGTCCTCCGCCCGGCAATTACCCCGGTGACCCGATCGTGTCATTGTGCGCCCCGGCGCGGTTGCTATGTTGATTTCGCGCCGCCGCGAAACCGCGCGCATATCAGCAAATAGCAGGTCATGACCGGCGTGCTGGCCGGCGGGCACGTGCCGAACGCGAATGATTGGGTGGTCCTCGTTGTGACTGTCACCGACCCGGTGGGATCCGAGCAGGTGGGCTCCGAGCAGGCGCCGTCGAGCCTGGGGCGGGCGGCGGCCCGGACCCTGGCCACGACGACCAAATCGGTCCCGCAGATGCAGGGCATCTCCTCCCGCTGGCTGCTCAAAGTACTGCCCTGGGTCGAGGTCTCCGGCGGCGCCTACCGCGTCAACCGCCGCCTCTCCTACGCGGTCGGGGACGGCCGGGTCACCTTCACCACCACCGGCGCCCAAGTCCGCGTCATCCCACCCGAACTCGGCGAACTCGCCCCCCTGCGCGGCTACGACGACGAAA